>CAMBUI010000082.1 GCA_945870915.1 Candidatus Kuenenia stuttgartensis
ATCCGCCTCATGCAGGAGCGCGACGAGGTGCGCGTGGTTGCCGACCAGATCGGCACCCCGACCACGGCGGCGGGCCTGGCGCGCGCGCTGTGGGCGCTCGCCGGCAAGGGCGCGACCGGCATCCACCACTGGACCGACGCGGGCGTCGCCAGCTGGTACGACTTCGCCGTCGCGATCCGCGAGGAGGGCGAGGCGGTCGGCCTCGGCACCGGCCGCGCCCGCGTCACGCCGATCCGCACCGTCGACTACCCGACGCCCGCGCGCCGCCCGCCGATGAGCGTGCTCTCGAAGGACGCCACCTGGAGCCTGCTCGGCGCGCCCGGCGTCCACTGGCGCGACGGGCTGCGCGAGACCATCTCGGAATATGTCGCGACGAGTCAAGCCCACGCGCAGGCTTCGTCGACGAAGGGGGCAGCATGACCACTCCAGCGAACCATCCGCACGGCGCACAGTCCACCCCGACCTCCGCCTCCCGCGGCGGCGCGATCCTCGTGACCGGTGGCGCGGGCTTCATCGGCGCGAACTTCGTCCGCCAGCGCCTGGCGCACAGCGAGTCGGCGCGGGTGATCGTGCTCGACGCGCTCACCTACGCCGGCAACCGCGCCAACCTCGCGGGCGTCGACCCCGAGCGCTGCGGCTTCGTCCACGGCGACATCCGCGACACCGACCTCGTCGAACGCCTGCTGCGCGAGCACGGGATCTCGACCATCGTCCACTTCGCGGCCGAGAGCCACGTCGACCGCTCGATCTCGGGTCCCGACGCGTTCATCGACACCAATGTGAACGGCACCCACGCGCTGCTCAAGGCCGCGCGCAAGGTCTGGCTCGCCGGCAGCGGCATGCCGCACCGGTTCCACCATGTGTCGACCGACGAGGTCTACGGCTCGCTCGGCCCGACCGACCCGCCGTTCGCCGAGTCGAACCAGTACCAGCCGAACTCGCCGTACTCCGCCAGCAAGGCGGCGAGCGACCACCTCGTGCGCGCGTACCACCACACCTTCCACCTCGAGGTCACGACCACGAACTGCTCGAACAACTACGGGCCGTTCCAGTTCCCCGAGAAGCTGATCCCGCTCATGCTCGTCAACTGCCTGCACGGCAAGCCGCTGCCGATCTACGGCGACGGCATGAACGTGCGCGACTGGCTGCATGTCGACGACCATTGCCGCGGCATCGAGCTCGCGCTCGAGAAGGGCCGGCCCGGCGAGGTCTACAACATCGGCGGCGAGAACGAGCGCCCGAACCTCGAGATCGTGCAGCGCATCACCGGGGCGATCGATGCGGCCTTCGCGGCCGATCCGTCGCTGGCGCAGCGCTTCCCCGGTTCGCCCGCCGCGCGCGGCGTGGGCTGCTGGTCGCTCGTGACCTACGTGAAGGACCGTCCCGGCCACGATCGCCGCTACGCCATCGATCCGCGCAAGGCGCAGGGCGAGCTCGGCTACCGCCCGCACGAGACCTTCGAGACCGGCCTCGCGAAGACCGTCTCCTGGTACCTCGCCAACGAACCGTGGTGGCGCGCCGTCATGGACGGCTCGTACCGGCAGTGGATCGAGCACCACTACGCGACGCGGTGAACGGCGCTCGGCACAGGCAGGGGGACTCATGAACACCATCGACCAGCATGTCCCCGGCGCCTCGCACTACGACGCCGAGTACCTCAGCCACGGCCGCGCGTTCTCGATCGCCGCGCAGCTCGCCGCGATCATGGAACTCGCGCCCCGCAGCGTGCTCGAGGTCGGCGTCGGCACCGGCATCAGCGCCTTCGCGCTGCGGCGCATCGGCCTCGAGGTCACGACGCTCGACGTGCAATCCGCGCTGGCGCCCGACCTCGTCGGCGATGTCCGCGCGATCCCGACCGCCGACGCGGCGTTCGACGTGTCCAGCTGCTGCCAGGTGCTCGAGCACCTGCCGCTCGCCGACCTGCCCGCGGCGCTGCGTGACCTGCGGCGGGTGACCCGCTGGAGGCTCGTCCTCTCGCTGCCCGACATCACCCGCCACGGCGACTGCACGCTGTCGCTGCCGTTGGTCGGCCGGCGCGGATTCTCCTTCTCGCTGCCGGTGCGCGAGCCGGACGCGGCGTGGAAGGCCGCGCGCCTCGACACGATGGGCCACTACTGGGAGATCGGCATGAACGGCGCCACGGCCGCCGGCGTCGGCGCCGCACTGCGGAACGCGGGGTTCGACGCGGTGCGCACCTTCCGCGTGCGCGAGATCCCGTGGCACCGGTTCTTCATCGCCGACATCGCGTGACGACTTCGCGTGACGACTTCGTGTGACGGCATCGCCTGACGGCGACGCGCGCGTGGTCCTTGGGGCGCGCGGCGACGCGCGCGTGGTCCTTCGCGTGCGCCCTCGCTGCAACGTTGGCGTTCACACCCGCCCCCGCGCGTTCAGTCGAAGCGCATTCCCGGCGGCCAGCCCATCCACCATTCGGCGCGGTTGCGCACGGCGTGCGCGCAGCGGTCGCCGAGGCTCTTCGCCCGCGCGGGACGCACGACGCGCAGGACCGTCCGCGCATAGGCCAGGCGGAGCCACTCGTTCGCGAGCATCGCGCCGCAGCCGATCGACGCCGCGACCGGTCCGGCATGCTTGCGGAAGAAGGTCGCGTTGCCCCGCAGGAGCTGGAGGCGCTTGCGCGGATTGTCGGGATCGCCGCTGCCGGCGTCGTGGATCATGACGATCGAGGGATCGGCCCAGAGCTGGAAGCCGGCGTCGGCGATCCGCTTGCAGAGGTCGACCTCCTCGGTGTACATGAAGAAGAGCTCGTCGAATCCGCCGAGCCGTTCCCACAGCGCCCGACGGACCAGCATGAAGGCGCCCGAGATGACCTCGACCCGCTGCGGCGACGATGCGTCGAGCGGCAGCGCGCCCCGCCGCAGCCGCGCGAGGCCGAGGGCCGCGAGCACCATGCCGGTGACATCGAGCATCGGCTGGTGCGATCCGAGGTCGTGCTCGCCCGTGGGGAACACGCAGCGTCCACCGCACGCGCCCGCCTCGGGGTGCGCGTCGGCGAAGCGGACCAGCCGCGCGATCTCGTCGGAGCGCGGGACGGTGTCGGGATTCAGCAGCAGGAGGTGCTCGCCGCGCGCCTCGCGGGCGAGGTGGTTGTTGCCGCGGCCGAAGCCGAGGTTCCCCGCCTGCGGAAGCACGCGCACCGTGGGGTAGCGCTCGCGCACGAACGCGCTGCTGCCGTCGTCCGAGCAGTCGATGAACAGGATCTCGCCCTCGACGCCGGCCATGGACCGGATCGCGCCGCCGATGCAGGCATCGAGGTGGCGCAGGTTTCGGTAGCCGACGATGAGCACGCTCACGCGCATGATGGAGAGATTGTCGGCACGACGGGGGGTGCGGCTTGCGAAGGGGGAGCCCGCGCGGGAGTTCGGCGCGGCGGATCCGTGGCGAACGCGAGTCGCACAGCGAATCGCTCCACGAGCCGTACAGCGGACCGGAAAACGAAACGAGGGAGGCCTCGCGGCCTCCCTCGCTGGGGATTCGGATGTTGGCGGGCGCTCAGTCCTGGCCGAGGCGCACGCGCACGAACTTGACGAGCTTGACGCCCTTCGGCACGATCTGGCCGACCTGCATCTTGTCGTCGCGCACGTAGGCCTGTCCGAGGAGGGTGACCTCCTCGAAGAACTTGCGCATCTTGCCTTCCGCCATCTTCTCGGCGATCTGGGCCGGCTTGCCCGAGGCCTGCGCCTCGGCGATGGCCTCGGCGCGCTTCGCCGCGACGACCGCCTGGTCGAGGCCGTCGGCGTCGATCGCCGCCGGGGTCGGGACCGCCGCCGCGATGTGCTGGCAGATGCCCGTGCCGATGTCGGCCGGCATGTCGCCGCCCTCGTACTGGAGGAGGACGCCGAGCTTGCCGTCGTGGTGGACGTACGACGCGAACGAGCCGCCCGCGAGGACGGTGCCGCGCGCGAACGAGATGTTCTCGCCGGTCTTGAGGCGGACGACGTCGACGGTCTCCGTGATCGCCTTGTCGGCGGTCACGGCGCCCGCGGCGTGTCCGAGCGCGAGCTGGGCCACCTTCGCGGCCATCGCCCGGAACTCCTCGTTGCGCGAGGTGAAGTCGGTCTCCGAGCGGACCTCGACGATGGAGGCCTTGCCGCCGCCCATCGCGATCGAGATGCAGCCTTCGCCCGCGGCACGGTCGGTGCGCGCGTCCATCTTGCCCTTCATCTTCTCGCGGATGATCTTCTCCGCGGCGTCCATGTCGCCGTTCGCCTCGACGAGCGCGCTCTTGCACTCGCCCATGCCGAGACCGGTGCGGTCGCGGAGCTTCATCACGTCCTTGGGGCTGATGTTCACAGTGCTCATGGTGTGTCGTTCTCTTTCGATGTGTGCGTGTGGTGGGGGAAGATCCGGAATCACGCGCCCTCGGGCGCGTCCGCCGTCGCGACGGCATCGCCGCCGTCGGCGCGGAACTTGCTGCGGGTCGAGCGGCGCGGACCGCGTCCGTCGCCACGACCCTCGCCGCGGCCTTCGCCACGACCCTCGCCACGACCCTCGCCACGGCCCTCGCCCATCGGGCTCTCGCCCGCCGAGGTCGCGCGACCTTCCTTGCCCTTCTTGATCGCGTCGCAGAGCTCGCGGATCACGATGTCGATGGTGCGCATCGAGTCGTCGTTGCCCGGGATCGGGATGTTGACCAGATCCGGGTCGCCGTCGGTGTCGACGAGGCAGACGGTCGGGATGCCGAGCGACTTCGCCTCGAGGAGCGCGTTCTTCTCGCGGTTGGTGTCGACCACGACGAGCGCGCCGGGGAGCTTGGTCATCGTGCGGACGCCGCCGAGGTTGCGCTGGATCTTCTTGCGCTCGCGCATCAGCTGCGATTCCATCTTCTTCGAGTAGTTCTTCATCTCACCGCTCTCGACGAGCCGGTCGAGCTCCTCGAGGCGCTTGAGGCGCTCGCGGATGGTGCGGAAGTTGGTGAGCGTGCCGCCGAGCCAGCGCTCGGTGACGTACGGCATGCCGACCTCGGCCGCGTACTGCTCGATCGCGCCGCGCGACTGGCGCTTGGTGCCGACGAAGCAGACGTCGCGGCCGTCGCCGACGCACTTCTCGAGGAAGCGCTTCGCGAGGAGCAGGCCCTTGATCGACTCGCGCACGTCGAGGATGTGGATCTGGTTGCGGACGCCGTGGATGTACGGCGCCATCTTCGGGTTCCAGTTGCTGCGACGCTGACCGAAGTGGATGCCTGCCTCGATGAGTTCCTGAACGAGAGAAGCCATGTGATGGACTCCAGCGACACCGATGCAGCGGGTGTGGCAAGCCCGCCCATCCAAGGGCGCTTGTGATCGGCGGCGAACCGCCCTGACGAAAGTCCGCGCGGCCACGGGTGCGCGGGTTCGGCCCCGGCGCGAACGCCGCACCGGGGAGGATCGAAGAGTCTAACGGATCTCGGTTTGGATTGCAGGGCGCTGAACCCGGCCTTCGGCGAAGGGGGGCGGCAGGGGTGCGCCCCGTCCGATATCGTCCCCGCCATGCTCGCCAAAGTCTTCAAGGCCTACGACGTCCGCGCCACCTACCCCAAGCCCCTCAACGAGCGGATCGCCTGGCAGGTCGGCTACGCCACCGCCCAGTTCCTCCTGAAGTCGGCCGCCGACGAGGGATTCGTCGACCCGATGTCGCGGGCCATCTGCGTCGGCCGGGACATGCGGCAGAGCTCGCCCTCGCTTTCCGAGCAGCTCCGGCAGGGCATGCGCGACGCGGGCGCGACGGTGATCGACCTCGGCCTCGTCGACACGCCGTTCGTCTACTTCGCCATCAACCACCTCGGTTGCGCGGGCGGCGTCCAGGTCACGGCCTCGCACAATCCGTCCAACTACAACGGCTTCAAGATCTCGAAGCGCCTGGCGAAGCCCGTCGGCCAGTCGACCGGCCTCGCCGAGATCCAGCACCTCGCCGCGCTGGTCGAGAGCGAGAAGATCGAGCCGAAGCACGGGCTCGCCGACGCCCGCGACCTGTGGGACGCCTACCGCACGCACCTGCGATCGTTCATCGATCCGCGCGTCCTGTCGGGCGAGCGCACGCTGCGCATCGCGGTCGACGCGTCGAACGGCATGGCGGGCACGATGCTGCCCAAGGTCTTCGACGGCATCAAGGGCCTCGTGATCGAGAAGCTCTACTTCGACAACAGTTCGGGCGAGTTCGTGCACGAACCGAACCCGCTGGTCGAGTCGAACCTGCGCGACCTGCAGGCGGTCATGGCGAAGGGCGGCTTCGACGCCGGCTTCTGCTTCGACGGCGACGCCGACCGCTGCATCGTGCTCGACGAGAAGGGCGCGCCCATCGGCTGCGACCTGCTGCTCGCCTGGATGTGCCAGGACGCGCTGGCGAAGAAGCCGGGCGCCGCGGTGATCTACGACCTGCGCAGCTCGCGCAGCGTCTCGGAGATCATCCGCGAGCATGGCGGCGTGCCCGTCGAGAGCCGTGTCGGCCATGTGTTCATGAAGGCGAAGCTCGCCGAGTCGCGCGGCGTGATCGGCGGCGAGCTCAGCGGCCACTTCTACTTCGCCGACATGTGGAACACCGACTCGGGCGCGCGTACCTTCGCGGCGGTCGTGACCGCGCTCGCGGGGGCGACGAAGCCGCTCTCCCAGCTGATCGCGCCCTGCGTGCGCTACGCGCAGTCGGGCGAGATCAACTTCGAGAACGAGGACAAGCTCGGCGCGCTCGCGGCGCTCAAGGCCGCGTATCCGAGGGCGAAGACGCACGAACTCGACGGTCTCTCGATCGACGCCGGCGACTGGTGGGCGAACATCCGCCTGTCGAACACCGAGCCGCTGCTGCGGCTGAACCTCGAGGCGCGCGACCGCGCGACGGTCGAGGCGAAGGTGGCGGAGGTGTCCAGGTACCTCGGGCACAGGGTCGCGCATTAGTTTGAGCGCTCGCAGCTGCGGCTGCTCGCGGTGGTGCTTTCGCTGGTCGTTGGTCGGGGCGCTCGCAGCTGCGGCTGCTCGCTGTGGTGTTTCCGTTCGGCGTGAGGAGGATGCGGGTGCCCGCAGGCGCAGCCTGCGGAACACCGGGCGTCATCCGCTCCGCAGATTTCGGCTGCGCCTTCATCTGCGGGCACCCACGGGATCCACCGGAACGACGTGATCGACCTGAACCACGGGATCGACCAGAACCACGGGTTCCATCGGAACCATGGGTTCCATCGGAACCACGTGATCCACCAGAACCACGGGATCCACGGAACAACGGGATCGACCGGAACCACGTGATCCACCGGAACCACCGGATCCACGGAACCCCGGACGCCCGGGCCACCGTCGTCGCGGCGGCGACCGTCACTCCCCGGGGATCACCGTCGACGCGATCGAGCCCTGCCACGGGCTCGACGCGCTCGCGTGGAGCTTGCGCCCGATGCGGCCGCTGCGCACGCCGTGGTAGCCGCTTTCGAGCGCGAGCCGCATCGCATGGGCCATGCGCACCGGGTCCTGCGCGTGCGCGATGCCGGTGTTGAGCAGCACGCCGTCGGCGCCGAGTTCCATCGCGAGCGTCACGTCGCTCGGCGTGCCCACGCCGGCGTCGACGATCACGGGGTACGACGGATCGCCGCCCGCCGCCGCGTCCTTGAGGAGCTCGAGGATGAGCAGGATGTTCGCCGGGTTCGCGATGCCGCGGCCCGATCCGATGGGGCTGCCGGCGGGCATCACGCTCGCCGCGCCCGCGTCGCGCAGCCGCACGGCCATGATCGGATCGTCGCTCGAGTAGCACAGCACGGTGAAGCCGTCCTTGACCAGCTCGCGGCAGGCCTCGAGCGTGCCGACGGGATCGGGCAGCAGCGTCTTCCGGTCGCCGAGGACCTCGAGCTTGACCCAGTCCTTGCCCGGGTTGTCGACCGAGTCGAGGATCTCGCGCCCGAGGCGCGCCACGCGCACCGCGTCGTCGGCGCTGAAGCAGCCCGCCGTATTCGGCAGGATCGTGTAGCGGGCGAGGTCGAGATGGTCGAGCAGCGAGCGGCCCTGCGCGTCGACGAGCCGCTCCCGGCGCACCGCGACCGTGACCGCGTCGCAACCGCTCGCGTCGAGCGCGTGCTGCATGGTCTCGTAGTCGCGGTACTTGCCGGTGCCGGTCACGAGGCGGCTCCTGAGCGTGAAGGGGCCGATCGCCAGCGGGGGAATCGCGAATCTCGTCATGTCGGTCGCCGTGTTGGTGTGCTGGGTCATGGTCTGCGAGGTCACGGTCTTCTGGGTCACGGTCTTCGAGGTCACGGTCTTCTGGGTCACGGACTTCTGGGTCACGGACTTCTGGGTCACGGTCTTCTGGGTCATGCCCTTCCCGGCATGGTCCTGCTCATCCGCCGCCCACCAGGGTCACGATCTCGATCCGGTCGCCCGCGGCGACCGTGCGCGAGGCGTGCTCGCGGCGCGAGACGACCGCGCGGTTGAGCTCGACCGCGTAGGCGCGCGCGTTCGGAAGCGTCCGCACCACGAGGTCCGCGAGCGTCGTGCCCGCCGGCACGGTCTCGGATCTCCCGTTCAGCTCGATCGTGATGTCGGCGGGGTGTGTCACGGGCGGCGATCCTACGCGCTCGCGCGCCTGCGTACACTGCCCGCCTATGCGAAGTCCGCTCGGATTCCTGCGCCCGATCCTCCCGGTTGCCGGTGCGTGCGCCGTGGCGCTGCTCGTCGGCTGCTCCAAGCCGAAGTACGACACCTCGACGCCGGTGGCGCTGCTCGACAGCGTCCAGAAGGCCGTCCAGGACGGGCGGCCGGAGGACCTGCCGCAGTTCATCGAGATCGCCGCGCGCGACATCGCCTTCGACGACGGCGTCACCGAGGAGAGCGCGATCGGCGACGTGAAGGGCAAGCTTTCCGACATGCTGGGCCAGCTCGGCCGCGTCTCGCGCAAGCTCAAGGAGCGCTACGCCAAGGACCTCGGCAGGAAGAAGACCGAGCTCGACCGCGTGTCCGACCGCTTCGGCTTCGGCCCGGTCGTCGAGCGCGCGGTCACCGATCCGTTCGCGTTCCTCGACGAGTCGCGCGCGAAGCTCACCGCCGAGGACCTCGGCGACGGCACTGCGGCGCTGCTCTACGACGACAAGCCCGTCGCCGGCGGATTCGTCGCGCTGGTCGAGACCGGTGGCGGCTGGCGCGTGACCGTGCCCATCGAGCTCGTCCAGTCGAACGAGTACTGGCCGCAGACCCGCCACGAGTGGGCGGTGCTCGCGAGCATCATGCTCGGCATCGAGAACTCGCTGACGATGTTCGAGTCCGAGCTCGACCAGGGCCGGTTCAAGACGCTCGACCAGGCGAGCGAGCGCGTCGGTCGCCTGCTCGGCGAGAGCGTGATCTACGCGTCGATGAAGGACAAGCGCTGAGGCCGCGGCGGGCCCGAGCGTCCGCGAGCGTCCGCGGGCGTCGCGGGTGGAGCGTCCCGCGACCCGGACCTCACGGGAACATCAGTTCGGCCGCGGCCAGCAGCGGCACCAGGATGCCGACCGACCAGGCCATGTAGCCGAAGAAGCTCGGCATCGCGACGCCCTCGCCCTCGGCGATCGCCTTGACCATGAAGTTCGGGCCGTTGCCGATGTAGGTGTTCGCGCCCATGAACACGGCGCCGAGCGAGATCGCGGTGAGCAGGTCGGTGCGGATCATGCCGCCGGCGACCGCGATGTACGCCTCGTCGGGCACCTGCGGCAGCGTCTTCGCGATCTCGAAGAACACCACGTAGGTCGGCGCGTTGTCGAGGAAGCTCGAGAGCGCGCCCGTCACCCAGTAGAAGGCGTACGGCGACGAGATGCCGAGGTCCGCGCCCTTCGCCGAGAGCACCGCCAGCGGCGTCTGCATCGCGATGAAGATGCCGATGAAGATCGCCGCGACCTCGATGATCGCCCCGAATTCGAATCGGTTGGCCTGCCGCACGCGCCGCGGCGTGAGCGCCCAGCTCGCAGCCGCCAGCGCCAGGAGCAGTCCCTCGCGCGCGAACGCGGGGGCGACGATCGCGGTGCCCGGGATCGCGCTTCCCGGGACGATCAGCGCCACCGCGGCGATCGCGAGCGCGAGCAGCGGGATGTTCGCCATGCCCTCGATGCGGAAGCGGCGGTGGTCGTCGGCGGCCTGCACCTCGCGACGCTCCCTGCGGTGGAGGACGGTGTCGATCGCGGCGTAGGCCGCGAGCAGGAGGCCGTTCACGAGCAGCCATTCCCTCCACAGCGAGAGCGTCCACCCGAACGGGACGCCCCGCAGGTAGCCCATGAACAGCGGCGGATCGCCGATCGGCAGCAGGCAGCCGCCGCAGTTGCACACGATGAAGATGAAGAACACCACCGAGTGCGCGCGGTACTTGCGTCGGCGGATCGACTCGAGCAGGGGGCGGATCAGCACCATCGCGGCGCCGGTCGTCCCGACGAAGCTGGCGATGAGCGCGCCGACCGCGAGCAGCGAGAGGTTCTCCCGCGGATGTCCGTCGAACGGGGTCTCGATCCGCAGGCCGCCCGCGATCACGTAGAGCGCGAACAGCAGGCTCATGAACGGCAGGTACTCGGCCGGGACCGCATGGTGCAGCGCGTTGCCGACGCCGATCGCGCCCGCGTCGAAGCCGATGTAGGCGAGCGCGAGTCCCGCCGCCGCGAGCGACACGATGTAGCGGTTCAGGTTCGAGTGCCACCAGTGCGCGACGGCCGGCAGCAGCGGGAACACCGCGATCGCGCCCAGCAGCAGGGCGAAAGGCAGGGTGCCGATCCACCAGGTTCCGGACACCGCGCGCGGCGCGACCTCGCCGTGCGGCGCGAACAGCAGGAGGAGCAGCAGGGCAAGCGAGCCGACCACCGCGATCGCGATGGGCAGTCGTGGGGTCGCCGGTGTCTCGCCGCCGCTGTGCGCATGCATCGTCATGGTGCGCGGAAGGTAGCAACTTCCCACGCGGCCTCGGTACACTCGGGGAATGCGGCGCTTCCGCCAACCCATCGCGACCTTCGCCACCATCGCCGCGGTGCTCGCGGTGGCGACGATCATGCGTGGAGGCGTGGCGGGCGGGGTCGTCGACCCCCTCGCGTCTGCCGGCCCCCTCGCGTCTGCCGGCCCCGTCTCGTCTTCCGGCCCCGTCTCGTCTTCCGGCCCCGTCTCGTCCGCCGGTACCTGCCCCAAGGGCGCCGACTACCTCGTCACCATCCCCGACGTGCTCGGGGCATGCGCGGTCGCGTTCGACGGCAAGGCGGTCCTCGCCTGTGCCCCGGAGCAGGTCTCCGATGGCGGCGAGCGGCAGGTGGTCCGCGCCGTCGCCGTGTCGGGCAAGCCGCAGCCGGAGGTCGTGCTCCTGCCGAGCGGTGCCGGCGCCGCGGTCGACATCGACGTTGCAGCCGACGGGACTGTCGCGATCGCGGATGCATCCGGATCGGTGCGGTTGATCGCGCGCGATGGCGCGGCGCGCACGCTCGGCGAGGGACTGCTGCGCCGCCCCTCGGGCGTGGCGTGGCTGGGTTCGAGGCTTGCGGTGAGCGACGCCGCGCTGCGCTGCGTGTTCATCCTCGAGGAGGATGGCGCCGAGGTCGCGCGATTGACGGCGCCGCGCATGGTCGAGCCCGCGGGT
>CAMBUI010000083.1 GCA_945870915.1 Candidatus Kuenenia stuttgartensis
CCAGAGGTCGTTGCGCGAGAGGCTCGCGACCAGCGGCACCGCGCGCTCGCCAGCTCCGACCACGGCGACCGGGCTCATGCGGCGGTGCGCGATCAGTCCGAGCGCCGACGCGATCCAGACCGCGAGGTCGTGCTTGCTTCGCGCCGTGCTCGCGACCGCCATCGAGGCCGAGGTGTCGACCACGAGGTACGCGCTGGTCCGCTTGAGCGCCTCGTACTCGCGCACGAACGCGCGGCCGGTGCGCGCGGTCAGGCGCCAGTTGAGGAGGCGCACCGAATCGCCCGGGATGTACGGGCGCGAGCCCGCGTACTCGAGGCCGCTGCCGAGCAGCCGCGAGGTGTCGCTGCCGAAGGCGAGGTCGTCGGCGAGCCGGCGCACGACGATGTCGAAGTCGCCGCGCGCCAGCGATTCGGGCGCGGTGAGATCGAGGTCGGTGCTGGCGTTGGCGGCGGCGGTGGTCACGGGCGCGGTGCCTGCGGTGGGATCTGCTGCGGTGGGTGCGGTCGTTGCTGCGGTGGTTCCTGCGGCGATGCCGGGCGCACGGCGGTCACGCCATCGTCGCGAGCAGCTGGCGGAGCACGTCCTGCGCGGTCCGCCCCTGCGCGAGCGCCTCGTAGTTGAGGCGCATGCGGTGGAGGATCACGTCGTCGGCGAGGGCGAAGATGTCCTCGGGGATCGTGTAGTCGCGGCCGTGGATGAAGGCGCGCGCGCGCGAGGCGTGCACGAGCGCGAGCACCGCGCGCGGGCTGCAGCCGAGCTCGATGTCGCGGTGGCGGCGCGTGAGGTTCACGAGCTCGACCACGTCGCGGATGAAGACGTCGCTCACGTGCACCTGCTGCACCGACGCCATCGCCTCGCTGAGGTCGCGCACATGCATGCGCTGCGAGCCGTCGATCGCGTCGAAGGCCGACATCGGCACCGCGCCCTCGCCCTGCTTCTTGAGCTTGAGCGCGAGGCTGCGCCGCACGACCTCGGCCTCGTCGGCGGGGGTCGGGTAGGTGAGGCGGTGGCGCAGCATGAACCGGTCGAGCTGCGCCTCGGGCAGCTCGAAGGTGCCCGCCTGCTCGACGGGGTTCTGCGTCGCGATCACGAGGAACGGCGCCGGAAGGTCGTGGGTGGTGTCGCCGATCGAGACGCGGCGCTCCTGCATCGCCTCGAGCAGCGCGGACTGCACCTTGGGGCTCGCGCGGTTGATCTCGTCGGCGAGCAGCAGGTTGGTGAAGATCGGACCCTTGTGGATGCGGAACTCGCCGGTCTTCTGCTCGAGGATCTCGCTGCCGACGATGTCGCTCGGCAGCAGATCGATCGTGAACTGGACGCGCGCGAACCGCAGGTCGACCGCCTTCGCGACCGACTGGACGAGCAGCGTCTTGGCGATGCCGGGAACGCCCTCGAGCAGCAGGTGGCCGCCGGTGAGCAGCGCGATCAGCACGCGCTCGACGACGGCGTCCTGTCCGACCACGGTGCGGGCGACCTGGGTGCGCACATGGTCGACGAACGGCGAATGTCCGGTGGTGGTGGAGGTGGCGGTCATGTGCGGTTGCCTTCAGCGCGCCTGTTCGGCGAGGAGCTTCTCGAGGACTTCCTTGGTCTTGTCGAGCTTGACGCCCGCGGCGCGGACGACGCCGCTGCGGTCGATGACGATCGTGGTGGGAATGAACTGCACGCCGAAGGCCTGCGCGGTGACGCCGCGCTTCTGCGGCTTCTTCGCGTCCTTCTCGGGCGATTCGGGCGCGGTGTCGTGTGCGACGGGGATCGTGCTCTTGAGCGTGGCGAGCGCTTCGACCGTCTTCTTGGGATCGGCGTTCGCGTCGCACACGGCGATGAACACCACGCCCTGGCCCGCGAGCTCCTTCTCGAGCCTGGCGAACTCCTCGAGCTGCCGGCCCGCGAGAGCGCCGCCAGCCTGCGTGAAGTGGAGCGCGACGCCCGAGCCCTTCATCTGCTCGGGCGTGATCGGGTTGCCAAACCAGGACCACACCTTGAGCGCGGCCGCGGGCTTGCCCTCGACCGCGCGCAGCGAAGCGGGGCGCTTGGCGCCGCCCGCGTAGAACTCCGCGGCGAGACCGCTGGAATCTCCGCCGTTGCCCGCAGCGCCGCCCGACGCGGGCGCGCCCTCCTTGAGCAGCATCTCGACGACCTTGCCGACGTTCGACGGGATCAGGCCCGCCGCGCGCACGATGCCCTCGCGGTCGATGACCACATAGGTGGGCCAGAACTGCAGGTTGTAGGCCTTGGTGCTCGCGCCGCCCTTGTCCTTGGCCACCGGGTAGTTGATCTTCTTCTCCTTGACCACCTGCGCCGCGCGGTCGAAGCCGGAGTTCGCGTCGTGCACGCCCACGAACACCAGGCCGTCGTCCTTGTGCTTGGACACGAGCTCGACGTTCTCGGGAATGGCCGCCATGCAGGGGCCGCACCAGGTGGCCCAGAAGTCGACCACGACCACCTTGCCGCGCTGCTCGGAGAGCTTGATGCTGTCGCCGATCCACGACTCGAGCTCGAGCTCGGGTGCCGTCTTGCCCTCCAGCGCCTTGAGCGGGGCCGGGCGATTGGCGCCGTCGAAGAACCAGTCGTCGGGGATCTTGGGCGGAGCGGCGGATGCGGTCGCATCAAACGTCGCGATCGAAGCGGCGGCGAGGAGGAGGCGGACGGCCCACGCGGCGAGTGGTGCGATGTGACGCATGGAGACATTTGAACCGCACCGACCGTCCGCCACCGCCGATGGCGTTCGAAAAACCGACGAATTGGGCGTGGCGGGAGCCGGGGCCGGCTGCAGATCCGGCTGGTGACTCGGCTCGTGACTCGGGCCGGCGCACGGCGCCAGCGCCGAGGAAGGCCCCACGGAAAAGGGAAGGCCCAGAGCAGGGGAGGGAACCTGTGAAAAGGCGACCGGGCCGGCCTTGCGGCCAGCCCGATCGGTCGTGCAGATGACGGTTGCGGTGGAGGCGGGGTCAGCCCGCGCAGGCGCCCCAGCCGCTCAGGACCACCGCGAGATCGGATGCATCCACCGTGCCGTTGAGGTCGACATCGGCGGCGCAGCCGCCGCAGAAGCCCCAGGATCCGAGGAGCACGGCGAGGTCGGCGGCGTCGATCACGCCGTTGCAATCGAAATCGGCGGGGCAGCAGGCGGGCGACGAGCCACCCGCACCGGCGCGGAAGGTGATCGACTGGAAGTCATCGTTGGTGGGCATCTCGCGCTTGGGCGCGGACTTTCCCGAGGCGGACGCGGAGCCTCCGGCACCGGACTTCTCGGCGTGGGCGATTCCTGCTGCGATAAAGACGAGGGCAGCGAGCGCAAGCGGCTTGGCACTGAGCATCGGGTTGTTCTCCTGACCGCGGGGCTGCGGTCGATTTCCAGAAAAGTACCGCAAGCCGACGGGCGCACAAGATCCGCGGCCGAGAAATCGCGCCCTTTTCTCTCACCTGCCTTTGGCCACCGGCCAGCGCGCGCGTCGATAGCGATCGCAAAGTCCTGCGGCAAGGCGCGTTCCGTCGAACTCGCGCTCGACACGCGTCCGTGCGGCCGCCCCCGACAATTTTCGGAATGGACCGTCCCGCATGCGATCGAGCGCGGCAGCGAGTGCGACATCGTCCCGCTCCGGCACCACGATGCCCGTCACGCCGTCGACCACCACCTCGGGGATGCCGCTGTGCGCGCTGCCGATCACGGGAAGCCCCGTGGCCATCGCCTCGATGATGACGAGCGGCAGTCCCTCCATGTCGCCGTCCGCCGCGGTGACGCTCGGGGCGACGAGCACATCGGCCTTCGCGAGTTCGTCCGCGATGGCATCGAACGGACGCCAGCCCGCGAAGGTCACGCGGTCGCAGAGCCCGCGCGCGCGGCAGCGCGCCTCGAGGTCGACGCGGAGCGGACCATCCCCCACGAGCCGCAGCGTGATGTCTGGGTGCGCGCGCGCCAGCGCGTCGAGGAGATGCGCGAAGCCCTTCTTCTCGACGAAGCGCCCGATGGCGAGCGCGCGCAGCGGGCGCGCTTGCCCTCCGGGATCCAGGCGCGCGCTGCGATCCACCGGCGCGAACCGCGCGACATCGATGCCGAGGTGGTGCAGCGCGATGCGGTCGGCTGGCGCGCCGAGGGCGGCAAGCCGCTCCGCGAGGTAGCCCGAGTGGGGCAGGAGGAGCGCCCGCGCGTCGAACAGCGGCGCGTAGAGATCGCGCCCGCGTCGCAGCGGTTCGCGGGTGAGGTCGTAGCCGTAGAAGCCCACGCCGAGCGGGCCGTCGAGGAGGCCCGCGCGCATCGCATCGAGCGCGACGAGTCCCGCGGGACCGAAGTGGCAGTGGATGGCGTGGTAGCGGCGGGGAACGGCGTGCATGTCCGGGGTGTCCAGGATCCGCGCGATCGCGAGCAGGTCCACGCGGCGCGCGAGCGCGTGGTCGCCCGTGGTCAGGACGCGCAACGCCACGGATGGCGCGCGCGCCGCGAGCCAGGCCGCATCGCGCACCGCCCGCAGCGTGCGTGCCGCGCGCGGCGCGTCGAGCCGCGCGCAGCGCACCCGCGCAGGCAATCCGATCGCCCGCTCCGCGTCGGTCCACGCGCCGTCGCCCTCGCGCAGCGCGAGGATGTCGACGCGGTGCCCGAGCGCGATCAGGTCGGCGCACTGCTGCCGCACGAAGGTCTCGGATGCAAGCGGAAAGCGCGTGGCGACGACGAGGATGTCGAGCGGTGCTCCGCCTGGGCCCGGGTGGTCAGAGGCGTTGGTTCCGTCGGATCGAGGTCGCGTCATCCAAGCCACCTCCTGCGCCACTCCTCCGCATGCCCGCCGAAGCGGTCTGCGAGCGCGCGCATCTCGTCGGCGAGATCGTGCACGAGGGTTGCGCGGATCGGGTCGGGCATCGGCATGCCGAGGCCGGGGAACACGATGCGCCCGCGCAGTGGATCGCGGGGCAGCGGATCCACGCCCAGGAAGTCCGTCACGCGGGCGAGGAGTGCCTCGGGATCCGCGCGGAGCTCGTCGTGGAACCCAAGCAGCAGCTGATCCTTTGGAAAGTGCCTGTTCCACGCGTCGATGGTGCGGGTGAAGCCGCCGCGGAGCCGCACCGCAGGCGAACGGAGGAACGAGGTGAACTCCGCCTCGGTGACTGTCGACGGTTCGCGCGCGGCTTGCTCGACGAGCGTCATGACCGCTTGCGACCACGCTCGCTCCACCGGATCGCGCATGAGGAAGATGGCGCGCACGCGGGGCATGACCGCGGCCACGTAGGCGAGCCGCGCATCGTCGAGGATCGCGTATGCGGGCGTGATCTCGCCCGCGCGCCGCGCGCCGGCGTCGGCGAAGTGCGCGGCGTACCAACGCAGCGGGCGGTGGAAGTTGTCGTCGAAGTAGTGCAGCTCCTTGCGCGCGGGGAGGTGGATCGCCGGGTGTGCGCGCAGCTGTTCGTGCAGCCAGGTGGTGCCCGCCTTCTGCGCGCCGATCCCGAGGAAATCGGGCAGGCGAAGGTGAGCACGCCGCAGGAAGCCGCGCCGCTCGAGCGGCTTCTCGACGAGCGCGCGGGCGCGCAGCAGGATGTCACGCATGGGGCGCCTCCGCCCGCGGGCGCTGTGCCGGCGCCACCGCCGCCCGCAGCAGGGAGCGTGCCTGCAGCAACCGTGCGATGCCTCCAGGAAGTGACGCCATCGCAGCGAGCGCCACGACCGCGAAGACGACGGCCTGCGTCGTCAGCCGCCACGCGACGGGCGCATCGGCCGGATCGGCCAGCCACGCGGCGATTCCCGCAGCGGTCGCCGCACACGCCGCGCGCCAGGTTCCCGCCAGCAGGTCGCGTGGTGTGAGGAAGGTGCCGCGGAAGCAGTACGCCACGCCGAACGGCCGGAGGGCGAGGCGTGCGCACGAGAGCGCGATCGCCACGCCGAGCGCGCCCCACTGCAGGCCCGCGACGATGGCCGCGACCGACACGCCGGATCCAAACAGCGTCCAGCGCAGTTGCCGCTCGCTGCGGCCGAGCGATTGATACACCCAACCCGTTCCGACATTGAGCGAGAGCATGAGTCCGCAGGGAGCGAGGGCCCGCAGCAGCGGCGCCGCATCGCTCCACGCCGGGCCGAGCAGCACGCCCACGAGCGCGGGCGCTGCCGCCGCGGTGAACACGGCGATGGGAAACGCAACCGAGGCGATGACTTCGGTGGCGGCGCGGTAGAGGCGGCGGTACGCCTCGGGTTCGTGCTGGAGCCGGCTCAGCGCCGGCGCGACCGCGCTCGTGAGTGGCTGGTTGAACTGGGTCGCCGGCAGCATCATGAGCTGGAACGCGCGGTCGTACGCGCCCAGCGCCGCGGTGCCCACGAAGCGGCCGATGAGGATGTTGTCGATGTTGCGCGAGAGCGCGGTGACGAACTGGCTGGCGGTGAGATGGAGGCCGAAGCGGAGGAGGGGGCGGACTCCGGCCGCGATGCGCGGCGCGTGCGGCTGCCAGCGCGAGCCGACCCACGCGCCGGCGAGAAGCGTGACCGCGGCCGTGAGGTGCTGCGCGACCAGCGACCAGGCGCCGGCGCCGCGCGAGGCCGCGGCGATGCCCGCGGCGGCGCCCGCGATCACAGACCCGGCCTGCGCCATCGCGAGGGGACGGAAGCGGAAGCCCCGGCGGAGCAGTGCGCGGTGCTGCGCCCCCAGCGAGGACAGGAGGAAGAGCGGTGCGAGCGCCGCCACGAACGGTGCCGTCTCGGGGCGTCCGAGCAGCGCCGCCACCAGCGGCGACGCCAGCGCGAACACAGTCGAGAGCGCGAGCCCGAGCGCCGCGTTCATCCAGAAGAGCGTGGAGACCTGCGCGTCGCCGATCTCCGCGCGCTGCACAGTGGCCTCGCCAAGTCCGATCTCCTCGAGGCATCGTGCGAGGGCGAACACCGACAGCACCACCGCGACGACGCCGAAATCAGCGGGTGCCACCAGCCGCGCAAGCACCGCGGTCGCGGCGATGGCGGCGAGGGTTCCCGCAGCGCGCGCCGCCAGCATGAGCGCGGCGCCGCGGGTGGCGCGCTGCGCGAGCGTGTCGCCGTGACCGGCGCCGCTCATCGTCCGGCTCCCGCCGCTGCGGGCTCGGATGGCGCAGGCTTGGATGGTGAAGGCTCGGATGGTGAGGGAAGTGCGTGCGCGAGTTCCGCCGGCCGGACGCGCGCGATGGGCCGGCGCCGCGCGAGCAGCGTGGCCTTGCGCCAGAGGTAGCCGGCGAGCCGCACGTGGTAGTAGACGACGAGTGCGGGCGCGATGCGCAGCAGTTCCGCGGGCGACTTGCCCTTGTTGCGGAGCTCGTTGTAGCCGATGGCGGCGATCGGGAGCAGCGCGGCGGCGGCGGGCGCCACAAGCGCCACGGGGCCGAGCATCGGCATCGCGGCGAGCGCACCCACGCACGCGCAGTCGAAGAGCAGCACCGGACCGAGGTCCTTGCGCGGACCAAGGCGGTACTTCCAAACGATCTCCGCAGCGGAGGCGCCGCCGAACCACGCCTGCCGCAGCAGCGACGCGCGCGTGTAGGGATGGTGGTGCTGCGCGCGTGCCGAGGGCTCCGCCAGCACCTTCCACCCCGCCGCGCGCAGCGCGAGGTTCAGCCCCTCCTCGTCGGAGCGCGCCGAGATGGCGATGTCGGGACTTCCGCCATCGGCGGTGCGTCGCGTGGGGCGCGTCTCGTCGAGCGGAAGGGCCGTGAGCAGCGCGCGGCGCACGGCGAGGTTGCCGATCACGATGCGGCCCGTGGGCGCGCGGCGCGGCAGCCGGTGGGTGCCGCGGAAGAGCAGCTCCCAGATGTTCCCCTGCGCGGTGTCGTCCACCAGGCCGCTCACCGCACCGACCGTCGGATCGGCGAACGGCGCGAGCAGCGCCGCGAGCCAGCCCGCGTCGGCGGTGCAGTCGCTGTCGATGAACACCACGATCGCGCCGCGCGCCTGCGCAACGCCGCGGTTGCGGCTGGGGTTGGCGCCGAGGTTGCGGGTATTCCTCAGGAGGAATGTCGGCAGGGCGGTGCCGCGGGCGATCCGTTCCGCGACGGCGTCGGCCGTGTCGTCGATGGACCCGTCGTCGACGAGGATGATCTCGGCCGTCGCGCCCTGCTGCGCCAGCAGCGATTCGAGGCAGGCGAGCGTCTTCCCGCGGCGGCCGTGGAAGGCGACCACGACGGACGCATCCGGTCGCGGCGGATCCCCGTTCGGCAAGGGCGGCGCCGAAGCGGTGGCGCGGGTCATGTCGTCCGTCCGCCGCCGGGTTCCCGATTGCCGGCGGGAGCGCCCTCGCCGCGCGGTTCGCCCTCGCCGCGCGGTTCGCCGCGGCCCGCGCTCGCCTCGCGGATCGCGAGTTCGCGCACGAGCAGCGTGAGTTCGCGCCGCACCCGTCGCAGCTTGAGGTAGATGGCGAGGAAGCCGTACAGCACCACCAGCACCAGCAGGTAGAGCAGGAGGTCGGTGCCGCGGCTGATGCCGATGGCCCGCGCGATGACCGTGGTGAGGTTGGGCGCGACCGCGAACACGATTCCCGCCGAGACCACCGCGAGCCAGAGCAGGGCCGCGACGCGTCCGATCGCGCCGCGCAGCGCGAGCGCCACCAGGGTGACGCCGACGGCGGCGAGTGCGGCGATGAGGAAGATCTGGAATGCGGTCATCCGAGTGCCCGGCCAACAAGGTAGTGGAACATGATGCGGAATCCACCGGTCCAGTGCTGTCCCTTCGCGCGCGAGTAGTCGGTGTAGTCGATGGTCACGGGCACCTGCCGCACGCGAAGGCCGCTGCGGGCGATCAGGTCGATGATCTCGCTCGCGTGCGCCATGCGGTCGGCGGTGAGCTCGATGCGCTCGGCGGCGGGGCGCGAGAGGACGCGCAGTCCGTTGTGCACGTCGTTGAGGGCGATGCCGCTGGCCACGCGGTGGAAGGCCACCGCGCAGCGGAGAAGGAGGCGCCTGCCCGCGGGCACGCGCGTGACATCGCCTCCGAAGCGGTCCCCGAGGGCGATGTCGCAGTCTCCGTCCGCCACGCAACGCACCATCCGCGCGAGGTCCTCCACGCGGTGCTGTCCGTCGGCGTCGAAGTGGGCGATGCGCTCGGCACCGCGGCGAAGCGCGTACGCGGTGCCCGTCTGCAGCGCCGCGCCCTGGCCGCGGTTCACAAGGTGCCGCAGCGCGTGCGGGGTCGCCGCGCGTACGGCCTCCCAGCTGCCGTCGCCGCTGCCGTCGTCCACGCACACGACGTTGGGGAACACCTCGCGCAGTTCGCGGACCACGCGTGCGATCACCACGGCCTCGTTGAACACCGGGATGACCACCCAGGTTCCAAGAGCCACGCTCCGATCGATCGAAACAGCGGTTTCGGCCATCGTGGGTTCGGATCGCATGGAGTCGACACTACCATGGATTTCTGGAAATGCGAACGATCCCGGACGAGCAGCGCGAGAGAGATGGCGATCGACGGCGGCAGGAGCCGTCGCTCGTCGGCGTCGCGGTGCTGGTGACCTTCTGCGTGGTCGCCGCCTGGTGGGGAGCGCTCGACGCGCGGTTCGTGTTCGACGACATCGTGCGCATCGTGCACGCGGAGGAGCGGTTGGCGTGGCCGTGGTCGGCCGCGGATCTGCTCGCCCGATCGCAGCGCCCGCTGGTCGACCTCTCGCTGGCGCTCAATCACGCCGCGGGTGGACTGTCGCCGCGTGGATTCCACGCCTTCAACATCGCGGTGCACGCGCTCAACGCAGTCATGCTGGCGCTGGTGGTGGGAGGGGCGCTGCGCCTGCTGCGCGGTCGCGGGCTCATCGGCGTGCGCCCGGCGTCCGACGCGCTCATCGCCTGCGCCGTGGCACTCCTCTGGGCGCTGCACCCGCTGCAGACATCCGCGGCGACCTATGTGATCCAGCGCGCCGAATCGATGGCGGCATTCGGCACGCTCGCGGCCGTGTGGTTCCTCCTGCGCGCCGCCGGCGGCGGCGGAAGGTCCGTGGCGGCGGGAGTGGTGCTCGCCACGGCTGGCGCACTGCTCTCGAAGCCGACCGCCGTGTCGGTGCCGTTCGTGCTCCTGGCGGTCGACGCCTGCATGCTCGCCGGTGGCGTGCGCGCGGCGTTGCGCGCGAGGCCGTGGATCCACGGCCTGTGCGGTGCCGCGCTGCTGCTGCTGGTGCTGCTCGGCGTCACCGATGGCCTGTTCGGAAGCGACGGACGCATCGCCGGCTACGGCGCCGCGGTCGCGGGAGTCGGTCCGCTCGGGTACGCGGGGCAATCCGTGCGGGCGCTCGGGCTCTACATGGCGATGCTGGTCGATCCCTCGCATCTGGCCATCGACCGCGGACCCGAGGCGCTGTCCCCGTCCTGGTGTCTGCTGCTCGGCGTGTCGACCCTCGTCATCCTTGCCGCCGCCGCCTGGATCGGCCGCCGCCGCTGGTGGCGCGTGCTTCCCTGGTGCTTCGTGCTGCTTCTGGCGCCGACCACCAGCATCATGCCCATCGCCGACGCGGCGGTGGACCACCGGATGTACCTGCCATCGGCGGTCGTCGCGCTCTCGCTGGCGGGCGTCGCGCTGGCCGTCGGGACCACCGCACTCGCCGCCGGCATGCGCCCGTGGGCGCTGCACGCGCTTGCGGCGCTCGCGCTCATGCTGGTGGTGGTGGCGGAGGTCCGCGCGACGGTCGCGCGCAACCGGCTGTACGCCGATCCGATCGCACTCTGGAGCGAGGTGGTCCGGCTGAGTCCCGGCCACGCGCGCGGCTACATCAACCGAGCCGGCCTGCTGCTCGAGGCGGGTCGCATCGAGGAGGCCGAGCGCGATCTCGATGCGGCGTCGGCACTGCAGCCCGGCCACCCGATGCTCATGGCCAACCGCGCCATCGTGGCGCTCGCGCGCGGCGATGCGGCCCGCGCCGAACAACTGCTGGCGGTGGTCACGGCCTCGATGCGCTCCGACGCGGGGATCCTGGGTGCGCGGGGCGACGCGCTGCGTGCCCTCGGCCGCGCCGACGACGCGCTCGGCCTCTATGCACTGGCAGCCACCCGCGCGCCGAGCGATGCCCGCTATGCGGTCCTCGAGGCGAACACGCTCGCGGACCTCGGGCGCCACGACGAGTCGCTCGCGGCGCTCGCCCGTGCCCGCGCGCGCAGCTCCGATCCGCAGCTGCTCGCCTCGATCGAGTTCAACGCCGGAAACGCGCACTTCCGCAGCGGGCGCATGGCCGAGGCGGCGGCGTCGTACCGCGCCGCGCTGGCGCACGACCCCGGGCATGCCGAGGCGTGGCGCTGGCTGAGGGAGGCGGACCACCATGCCTCCGAGTGACCGCGCTCGCGATGTCACGCTCGTGATCCCGGCCCGCGACGCGGGGCGCACGATCGGCGCCTGCCTCGACGCGGCGATCGCCGTGCGCGATCGCGCGGGTTCGCGGCTGGCGCGCGTCATCGTGGTCGACGACGGGTCGCGCGACGGCACGCGCGC
>CAMBUI010000084.1 GCA_945870915.1 Candidatus Kuenenia stuttgartensis
GAGGCTGGCAGAGCGGTGCATCGCAGGGCGGGCCGACGCGGGGAAGCACCTCGCGGGCGAGTCCCGGTTCGGTGCGCGCGCCATCGGTCTCGCGCTCGGGCGGCGGCGTGCGCTCGGGCGGCGGCGTTCGTTCAGGCGGCGGCGTTCAACCACGCGGCGGCGTGCGATCCGGTGGCGGCGTGCGCCGCTGAACCCGCCGTCAGCGCGGCGCGAGCCCGGGTACCTCGACGCGGGTTCCGGGGCGGAGGTCGCCCGACGGAGCGCCTTCGCGGTGCATCGGGTAGATCACGGTGGCCTCGGCCGCGGCGTTGGCCCACGGATACTTCGCGCGCGCGAGCCGGACCGCGGTGTCGCGCGCGTTCTCATCGGGCTTGTAGCGCGCGTGGCGCTCGCGCGCGGCGGCGGCGCCCGCGGCATCGCCGAGTTCCTCGCAGGCGCGGTTCATGAGCCACCAGGCCTGCGCCTGCTCGGGATCGACCTCGAGCGAGCGCGCGAGCGCGTCGCGCGCCTCGGCCGCGAGCGCCTGCCCGGTACCGTCGCCGCGCGCGAGTCGCGAGGCCTCGAGCGCCGTCTCGGCGAGCTCGTTGAGCACCCGCGTGTCGATCGAGAAGTCGAAGCCGCGCTCGCGCGCGCCGGCGAAGTCGGTCTCGAGCACGCGGCGGAACCCCTCCATCGCCTTGACGAAGTTGCCGTTCTGCTTGTCGACCAGCGCGGTGAAGTAGGACAGCGTCCACGGAGTGGCGGAAGCCGCGGAAGCCACGGAAGCCGCGGACGCCGCGGAAGCCGCGGAACCCTCGGCCGCCGCGGACGTCGCCCCCGCCTGCGCGAGCAGCGCGGCCGCGTCGTCGAGCCGACCCTCCTTGATGGCGAGCCGTGCGCGCGCGAGCGCCGCGCGCGCGGGGTCGAGCGCGGCGAGCTGCACGAACGCCTCGTCGGCCTGCCGCAGCGAGCCACGGCCCGCGCCGCGGTCGCCCTCGCGGAAGAGACCGATGCCGTAGTCGTACCAGCGCTGCCAGGCGGGAATCGCGTCGGCCGCGGCGGCCGTGGTCGCGCCGTGCACGCGGCCGTCGCGCGCGCGCACGGGCAGCGTCACCGCGTCGCGGGCGAGCACCAGCACCGGCAGGTCGTTCACCCGCGCCTCGCCGTAGACATGGCGCATGTAGGTCGTGTCGAACTTGCGGTAGCGGACCTCGACCTCGACCTCGAGCGGCGCGGCCGCGTCGTCGGGCACGGCGAGCGCGAGATGCGTCACATCGCCTGCGCCGGGCGGGATCTGGTTGTTGTACAGCGGCTGGAAGATGTCCTGCGGGTTGCGGCGGTCGATGCGGTTGCCCTCGCGGTCGATGACGAACGCGTTGAACATCCGCGACCACGGATCGAGCGCGCCCGAATCCGGGTCGAGCCCGCCCGTCACGCCGACCGTGGCGCCGCCGGAACTGGCGCGTGCGTAGAGCCAGGCCTCGTTCGAGTCGGCGGTGCCCTGCGTGAACTCGTGTCCGATGTCGAGCGTGCGGACGACCACCTCGAGCAGGTACGCGCGGCCCGCCTCGAGCACCGGCAGCTCGCCGCCGATCACGCGCAGCGCGCCGTCGACGGCGCCACCGTCGCGGACGGCGAAGAGATCGACGCGCAGCGTGCGCCGGTTGAACGCCGCGTGGCCCGCGAGGATCGCGTCGCGTGCGTCGGCGGCCGTCTCCGCGGCCATCGCTGCGGGCAGCCCGGACGCGCCGGCCGCGGGCAGCATCGCGGCCGCCGAGGCGTCGGTCAGGCACGACAGCGCCGTGTTCGCGCTGGGGAACGCGTGCGACAGGATGCTGCGCGTGCCGCTGCCGTCGCGGTCGCGCGCGGCGAAGTCGGCGCTCGGCACCGCCTGCATGTGGCAGTCGTTGCACTTGCCCGCGGCCTTCTCGGGGTAGTACCAGCCGAGCGCGCCGTGACCGCTGCGGCCGGACGCGAGGAACGACCCGTAGTGGTCCTGTCCGCGCAGCCACTTGTAGTCGTTGAGCGCCTCGGGCAGGAAGACCTTGTGGCACGCGCCGCAGAACTCGTTCGAGCGGTGCACCGGGTCCTTGAGGAAGGTGCGCTTGTGGAACGCGGGCTTCGCCTTGATCAGCTGGCTCGAGGTCCACTGCAGGAGCGGCGAGCCGCTGAAGGCGAAGGGATAGTGCGGGCTCTCCTCGATGGTGTAGTCGGCGTTGCCGCGCGGGCTGTCGATCGACACGATGCCGTGGCAGACGGTGCACGAGATGCTCGCGCGGCCGAGCGGGTCGGACGCCACGTCGTACGACGGGTCGTCCCACTTCGGGTCCTCGAACGCGCCGGAGAAGAACGGCACCGGATCGTGGCAGCCCGCGCAGAAGCGCGCGTCCTTGACGCTGCCCTCGCGGGCGAAGGCCTGCTGGCGCGTCTCGCGCACGCTCGCCGCGTAGAGCGGGTTGTTGAACGAGCTCGCCGCGTGCACCGAATGCGCCCACGAGTGCACGACGTCGGCGTGGCACTCGAGGCAGTACTCGTTCGACATCAGTCCGCGCGCGGGGATGAAGCCGCCGCCGGCCGTCTTGGCGAGCGAGGGTTCGAAGTAGCTGGCGCCGTCGACCGGCACCTTCGCGGGCGCGTCGGGCAACACCACGTGAAAGAGCACCGCCGCCGACGCCACGCCCGCGGCGACCGCGCCCCAGCGCACGCCCACCTTCCACTTGATGCGCCGCCCCGAGAGCCGGTGCACCACGAAGAGCCACGATGCCGCCACCGGCGCGAGGACATGCAGCCAGTAGACCGCGTCGCGCACCGCCGGTTCGCGCACGCCGACCGTGGTGCCGAGCACCTCGACCCGCGTGAGCGCGACGCCGGTCGCGAGCAGCACGATCGCCGCCACGAAGGTCGCGATGCCGGCGGCGATCGCGCGCGGATTGGGCCGCCCCGCGACATTGCGCCAGTGCACGATGCCGAACACCACCGTCGGCACCACGATCGCGAAGCCGAGCACCAGGTGGAGCAGGAAGTTCCAGAGGTAGAAGCGGTTCTGCAGGATCTCGCCCGAGCGCCACTCGAGGAAGGTGACGGCGGAGAGGTACGCGCTGTTGACCGCGAGCACCGCGAACAGCCCGAACACCGCGGCGAGGAGCCACTTCAATCGCGGGCCGACGGCTGGACGGAACGGGGTCATGGCGGCGAGTCTATCGGCAGGTCAGCGGCCGCCCGCAGGCCGGGTGCGCGTTTTTCGCAGGAGTTCCGCTGCGGTCGCGTCGGCGGGCGTCGCGGGCATCGGGTCGACCGTCTCGCCGTCGCGGGTGAAGAGGTCCATGTCCTTGCACCAGCCGCGGACCTCGAGGAGGTAGCGCCGCACCGTGCCCGGCGCAGGGCCTCCGGACGCCGGCCCCCCCCGTGCAGCGGCGTCCTCCGGCCTCGCGCCACCCGCGGGCGACGCGAAGTCGACCGCGACCTCCTCGCCGGGACCGAAGACCACCGGCGCCGCGTCGGGGCGCGCGAGCAGCTCGCGGACATCGCCGAACTCGGTGTAGAGCCCCCGCTGGACGCGGCAGTCCCACAGCGGCCGCGCGTCGGACCGGTCGTAGAACGGCTGCCGCTGCGGACCCGTGGTGCGGCGCGCGAAGCCGGGCGCCGCGAGCGAGGCGCCGACCAGCGCGCACTCGACGGGCTCCGCCGGGAGCGGCTCGCGCGCGACGAGGCGGACGCTGTCGAAGTAGATCTCCATGTTGGTGCGCATGCGGAGCGCGGTCGCGCCGGCGGGGAGCGCGGCGCGCGGCACCGGCAGCGCCATGCGGCGCGGCATGCCGGCGGGATAGCCCCATTCGGCGACGAGCTCGACCCAGCGGCCGTCGGCGGCGCGCGCCTCGAGGCCGGGTGCGCGGAACTTCGCGCCCGCCTGCCACGCGGCGAACATCGTCTGGCAGTACGGGTACTCGATCCAGCCGTCGATCACGAGCCATGGATCGTCGATGGCGTCGATCGCGGTGCCGAACTCGAGTTCGACGACCTGCTCGCCGGCCAGACGGCCGATGAACCGCGGATCGACGGGGCCGGGATCGGCGGCGACGAGGTCGGCGGCAGCGAGGTCGGCGGCGGCGAGGTCGGCGCGCGGGACTTCGCGCGAGTCCGCGCGCGGCAGCCATGCCCGTCGCCACGCGACGAGGTCGCCCGTGGGCGCGGCGCCGCCGATCCCCATGCGCTCGTCGGGTGCGATGTCCCACCCCTGCGGCAGGTCGACCGCGCGCAGCCGCACCGCGTCGAGCATGCACAGCTCCTCCATCGGTTCGGCGAGCGCGATCGAGAGGGTGCCGTCGCCGCGCGGCGCGAGCGCGCCTTCGGGCAGCACGAACGACTCCCACGGCCTCGGCTCGCTGTAGACGCCCGGCTCGAGCAGGTAGCCGAGGCCGCCGACGCCGAGGAGGTCGGTCACGAAGCGCATTTCACCGCCGTTCCATGCGAAGAGCACCGGGCACGACGAGATCTGCCGCTGCGTCTCGGTGATCGGATGCAGCACGCCCGCCGCGAGGTCGAGCTCGCTCTGGAAGACGCCGTCCGACCACTCGATCTCGACGAAGTCGAGCCGCGGGAACGGACCCGTGCCGACCGCGACCGGTGCGAGCGACTGCCCGCGTCCCGTGTGGCTGCGGAAGGTCTCGCCGCCGAACCACTCCTGCCCCACGCGGGCGGCGTAGCTGGTGCCGATGCCGCTCGCGTTCGACCGCATCGACTGCGCGGGATCGGTGCGCCCGCTGAAGGAGAGCGCCGCGAACGGCCCGCGGCCGGGTCCGGGCGCCCACAGCAGCGGCGGCTGGCCCGCGCGGAGCGTGATCAGGTGCGCGCCGCGGGTCGGCTCGAGCATCGCGAGCTGGGTGCGCAGCGCGCCCTCGGGCACGGGGAACTCCTGCACCAGCCGCCCCGCCTCGTCGCGCATCGCGATGCGGTCCGCGCCGAGCACCAGGATGTCCTGGTGGCCGTCGCCGGTGACATCGGCCACGCCGAGCTCGACACCGGTCGTGATCGGCATGTTCTCGACGCGCGTGGGCAGCCTGAGGTAGCCGCCGGTGGCGAACACCACGCGCCGCAGCGGCAGATCGGCGACCTCGACCACCGCGGCGGCGAGGGCGGCGTCGCCGAGCTGCGCGACCGAGACACCGGGCGCCGTGCCCTCGGTCCACTTCCACAGCCGCTCGTTGAGGAACAGCTGGTGCGGCAGCGCATCGTTGAGGATGAGGATGTCGGCGTCGCGGTCGTAGTCGAAGTCGCCCACGATGCAGGAGATCGGGGCGCGGTCGCCCGTGGTGCGGTCGCCCGTGGTGCCGTCACCAGTGCTGCCGTCACCCGCGGGCTGCAGGCCCGCCTGCGCGGCGATCGAGCGGAATCCGGTCGCGGCGGAGGCGACGCCCCCGCCGACCCCGACGTTCGCGAGCAGGTCGTTCGGCCCCTCGCGGTAGAGCAGGAGCACATCGAGGTCGCCGTCGTGGTCGAGGTCGGCGAGCGCGCCGTCGTTGCACACGCCGCCGTTGCCCGCGGCGTTCCACTCCGCGGTCGCGTCGCGCCACGCGCCATCGGCCTCCTGCAGCAGCAGCCGGTTGCCGCCGGTCGCGCACACGTAGGCGTCGACGCGGCCGTTGCCGTCGACATCGCCGAAGAGCAGCGAGCTCACGCGCACGCCGGTCAGCTCCATGAGCGGATGGTTCGGCCGCGCGGTGAAGCCACCGCCCCGCTTCGCCTGCAGCACCAGCGTGCGCGGCCCGAGCATGCCGTCGGGCGTCTTGAGGGTGAAGGCGCGCGCGATCACGATGTCGAGCAGTCCGTCGCCGTCGAGGTCGACGGTGCACGCGTGCTGGCCGACCTCGGAGGACCAGGCGATCGCACCGGCGCCAGCGCCGGGACCCGCTTCGATCTCGAGCGCGATCGGCGCAGGCGCCTCGAAGATCGGGCCCGCCGGCGGCGTGAACGCGAGCCGCGCGCGGTCGTCCTCGGCCTGCGCGAGTCCCATCGCGCCCATGCGCGTGTACTTGAACTCGGCGTTGCGGGCGCGGGGATTCTCGGCGAGCTGCTCGAAGGCCGCGAGCGCGCGCTCGGCGCGCGCGTCGTCGCCGAGCTTGCGGGCGCAGCGCTGGACGCCGAGCTGCGCGCTCTTGAGCATCGGATCGCGCTCGGCGGCGCGCTCGTACCAGCCGAGCGCCTTGGCCGCCTCGCCGACCTGCTCGAGCGACTGGCCCGCGAAGTACTGGGCGTAGGCGTCGGCGCCGCGTGCCTCGGCGACCGCCACGAAGTGCGGCACCGCCTCGGCGGCGCGGCCGAGGTAGAGCTCGCAGAGCGCGAGGCAGTAGCGCGCGCGCAGCGCGGTGTCGGCCGGTGGATTCGACTGGATCAGCGCGCGGAGCGCGGCGGAGGCCTCGTCCTGCGCACCGTCGCGCGACTGGTTGAGCGTCGCGATCGCGTGGTTGAGGCGCAGCAGCGGCACCGCCGGATGCGCCGCCGCGAGCGACGCGAAGAGCTCCGCGGCCTGCGCGAACTCGAAGCGGCCCATGAGTCCCACGCCCCGGTTCACCGCCTCGGTGAGCGCAGGGTCGAGCGCGGGCGCCGCCGGCGCCGACACGGCCCCGCCGCCCGGCGTGTCATCGCCGCCGCAGGAGGGCGGAAGTGCCGCGAGCAGCGCGGTCGCCGCGAGCGTGCGCAGCCACGCGCGCGCGGCCGGCTTCGGTGGCAGGATGGAGGGCGATCGCATCGTGTGCGGGCTCATCGCCGCATGATACGCGGTTCACCCGAGCGTGCGCTTCGCGTCCGCGATGCGCGCCTCGTTGGTCGCGATCGAGATCGCACCCGGACCCGCGCGCGGGAACATCGCCCGCGCCGCATACGGGTGGACCTCCGCGCGGTAGTGCGCCCGCATGTCGTGCCCGCGGCGCCTCTCGCGCGCATCGCGCAGCGCCGCGAGGTCGATGGGCGCCACGACGACCTTCTCGCCCGGGCCCGGGTCGGCCTGCGCGAGCACGCGTCCGTCGAAGTCGACCGCCATCGACCCGCCCGGCCACGAGAACGGCGGATAGCCCTCGAAGGTCGCGCCCTGGTTGCACGCGAGCACGAAGGCGGTGTTCTCGATCGCGCGCGCGCGGTTGATGGTGGTCCACCAGTCCATCGGCGCGGTCGCGCCCCACGGATCCATGTACGCGCTCACCCGCACCAGCACCTCGGCGCCGTTGAACGCGAGCTGGCGGATCGACTCGGGAAAGAGCCAGTCGTAGCACACCGCGCAGCCGATGCGGCCGATCTCGGTGTCGGCGACCGGGAACGGATCCTCGCCGTAGTGCGGGAAATCGTGCGGACTCGCGTGGACCTCCCACGGGATCCACGGGTTGACCTTGCGGTACTTCGCCACGATCCCGTCGGGGCCGATCAGGCAGGTGGTGTTGAACACCGCGCCGGGATAGCGCGCGTCGCGCTCGATGAAGGTGCCGGTCTGGACGAAGCACCCGGTCTTGCGCGCGAACCGGGCGTACGCGTCGGTGTGGTCGTTGGGGATCTCGACCGCGAGGTGCTCGAGCAGCTCCTCGACGGTGAAGTACACCGGCGCCGCATGCGCGAACTCGGGGAACGCGACCAGACGCACGTCGAAGAACGGCGCGTAGCCCGCGACCGTCTGCTCGGCCATCGCGATCATGCGTGCCACGCGGGCGGGGATCTCCGCGCGCGTGCGCGGGTTCTCGAAGGCGGTCTGGATCGCGGCGGCGTGGTAGCGTTCGAGCTTCTTCATGGATGCGCCGTCGTGAGGGTGCCGTCGTGAGGGTGCCGTCGTGATGCTGCCGACGTGATGTTTCCGACGTGATCGTGCGGAGATGGTGCCGCCGCTTCGCCCGGGCGAGGGTTCAGTCGCGCTCGTCGATCCACGCCTGCTGGATGGCCTCGAGGATCCGCTCGTTGCACGGGTGGCCGGGTTGCTCCGCGAAGCCGGGGAGCGCGGTCACCAGCGCCTTGAGCCGCGGGAACGCGATGGCCGTGGGATCGATGTCCGCATGGATGTCGGCGAGCGTCTCCGCGATCTCCTGCACATCGAGCCAGTGCATCGCGACCCCCCCCGCTCAGTGCGGGATCTCCTTCACGGCGTTGCGGTTCCACGAGGGCACGCGGACCACGATCGGCTGGCGCCGGCCGTCGCCGAGGTCCTTGAGCTCGCACTGGCAGGCCAGGCGCGAGGTGCGCTTGATGCCGGGCGCCTCCTCGACGCGGTCCTCCTCGTCCTCGCTGGCCGCGTTGACCTGCGACGCGCCCTGCTCGAGGTACACATGGCAGGTCGAGCACGCGCACACGCCGCCGCAGGCGTGCTCGATGTTGATGCCGTTGTCGATGGCGACCTCGAGCAGCGACTCGTGCTCGCCGCCGAGCACCTGCCATTCCTTCTGGGGCGTCCCGGTGAGGCCCTCCGGATCCTCGAGGATGAAGGTGATCGGGATGACCGGAGGTCCGTGGTGATGGCTGTCGTCGCGCTTGAGGTGCATGGCGGAGGCTCGGCTCGGGCTCGTCTGGAGCTCGGGGCGCGGATCATACCTGCGCGGCGCGGCGGAAGAGTGCGGTATCCTGCGGCCGCGTCGGCGCCCCGGAACGCGCCCGATCGCCGGAGAAACCGCCCATGACCGCACCCGGCAGCGCGATCGTCCACGTGCTCAAGCGCGACCTCGACGGCACCCACCCGCTGGTCGTGATCGAATCCGACGACGAGCTCGAGATCCGCGACGCGCTCTTCGCCGCGGTCGATCCGTCGATCCCGTACCGCCGCTGGACCGCGGTCCAGTCGCTCGCATCCGCGCGCCTGGCCGACGCCAAGCCGATCGCCGACACCGAGACCGCGGTCGCCGCGCTCGTCTGGCTGACCACGCACGCCGGCAGCGAGCGCTCGGTCGCGGTGTTCTACGACCTCGCCGCGCATCTCGCCGAGCCGCGCACCCTGCGCGCCCTCAGGGAGGCGATCGCGTGGGCGCGGATGACCTTCGGCGTGATCGTGCTGGTGGAGCGGAACGCGTCGCTTCCCGATGCGGTCGAGGCCGAGGCGCACCGCGCGCAGCTGCCGCTTCCCGACGGCGCGGAGCTCGAGGGAATCGTCCGCGACACCGTGCGTGAGATCGCGAAGTCGCGCGCGGTCGAGGCGACGATCCGGCGCTCGACGCTCGACGCGATCGCCCGCACGCTTCGCGGCCTGACCCGCAGGCAGGCGCGCGCGGTCGTCACCGCGTCGGTGGTGCAGGACGACACCTTCGACGACGACGACCTCGAGCAGGTCATGCTCCACAAGCGCAACGCCTGCTCCGACCTCGACGGCGTGCTCGAGTTCGTGCAGGCCCCGGTGTCGATGGACCGGATCGGCGGCCTCGCGCGCCTCAAGGCGTGGCTGGCCGCGCGCGCGCTCGCGACCGCCGACGACGCCGAACGCTTCGGGCTGTCGCTCCCGCGCGGCGTGATGCTGCTCGGCGTTCAGGGCGCGGGAAAGAGCCTCGCGGCGAAGGCGGTCGCGACCGCCTGGCGCGTGCCGCTCCTGCGCCTCGACGCCGGCGCCCTCTACGACAAGTTCATCGGCGAGAGCGAACGCAAGCTGCGCGCGTCGCTCGCGCAGGCCGACCGCATGGCGCCCGCGGTGCTCTGGATCGACGAGATCGAGAAGGGATTCGCCAGCGCGAGCTCGCTCTCGTCCGACGGCGGCCTGTCGCGGCGGATGTTCGGCACCCTGCTCACCTGGATGCAGGAGCGGCGCTCGGCGACCTTCCTGGTGGCGACCGCCAACGACATCTCCGCGCTGCCGCCCGAGCTGCTCCGCAAGGGCCGGTTCGACGAGATCTTCTTCGTCGACCTGCCCGATGCGGCGGTGCGCAGGACGATCCTCGGGATCCACCTGGCGCAGCGGCGCCGCCCCGCGGCCGACTTCGACATGGATGCGCTGGTCGCGGCGACCGAGGGCTTCAGCGGCGCCGAGATCGAGGCCGGCATCGAGAGCGCGCTGCGGGTCGCCTTCGCCGACGACCGCCGGGCGCTCGCGACCGGCGACCTCGTCGACGCCTATCGGGCGAGCCCCCCGATCTCGGTGGTGATGTCCGACCGCATCGCCGCGCTGCGGGCGTGGTCCCGCGGCCGCTGCGTGCCCGCCGACTGAGCCGCGCGCGCCCGGCTCTGCTAGGCTTGCGGAATGGCGTCCGCCGCTCCGTCCCCCCTGCACCCGCTCGGACTCACCCGCGCCCAGTTCGTCGACGCGGCGGTCGCGCGGGGGCGCTCCGCGGGGGCGGCGCGCGAGGACTACCAGGCGTTGTTCCGCGACGGCGTGGTGCCTGCGTCGTTCACCGCGCTCGGCTTCGAGGTGTCGGACTATCCGGTCACCGCGACGCTGGTCGAGGGCGAGACCTCGAAGTTCGTGCTCCGCCACGAGGACGGCCTCGAGACCGAGAGCGTGCTCATCCCGATGCCGCGCTCGACCGGCACCACGACGACGCTCTGCGTCTCGAGCCAGATCGGCTGCGCGATGGGATGCCGCTTCTGCGAGACGGCGCAGATGGGCCTCCTCCGGAACCTGCGCGCCGACCAGATCGTGCACCAGTGGTGGTCGGCCACCCACCGCGTGCGGCGCGGCGCGGCGCAGGAGACCGGCGCGGGCGCGACCGCGGGCGCGAACCCCGTCAAGAACCCCGTCAAAAACATCGTCTTCATGGGCATGGGCGAGCCCACCGACAACATCGACGAGGTGATCCAGGCGATCCGCGTGCTCACCGACCACGACGGCGCGTCGGTCGCCGCGTCGAACATCTCGATCTCGACGGTCGGCAACCCCGACGGCATCGTGAAGGTCGGCGACCTCGTGCGCGAGCGCGGGTTCCACCGGCTCAACCTCGCGCTGTCGCTCAACGCGCCGAACGACGAGATCCGCACGCAGATCATGCCCGTCAACAAGGCGTGGCCGATGGCGCGTCTCAAGGAGGCGCTGCTCGCGTTCCCCCGCTACTCGCAGGCCGCGTTCTGCGTCGAGTACGTGCTCATCCCCGGCGTGAACGACGCCGACGCGCACTGCGACGAGGTCTGCGCGTTCCTGCGCGAGATCCGCTGCTCGCTCAACGTGATCCCGTACAACCCGCGGCGCAACTCGCCGTGGCCCGCGCCCGAGGAGGCGTCGGTCGAGCGGTTCATCGCGCGCGCCGTGGCCAACGGACAGTTCACCAAGCGCCGCGGCACCAAGGGCCGCAACGTGATGGCGGCGTGCGGCCAGCTCGGCAACGAGCGCATCCGCAACCGCAAGGTCGTCCCGGGCGACGGCGCGCCGCAGCCGGTCGCGCTCCGGCTTCCCGCGCGCACGCCCGGGAGCGGCGCGTGAGCGGGATCCGGCACGACACCGCGCCGCGCACC
>CAMBUI010000085.1 GCA_945870915.1 Candidatus Kuenenia stuttgartensis
CCCCGGCCCGCGACGGCGAGCTCGACCACCGCATCGACGCGCCCCGCGAGCTGCGCGAGCCTCGCGCCTGCGACCGCGGCTGCGCTCTCGTCCCACGGCTTGATCGAGCCCGTCCGCAGGAGATACGCCGCGACCGCGCGCACGCGCGCCCGGGCACGCGCACCCGAGCGCGCCTCGCCCGAAAGGCTCTCCGCCACGGTGGTGAGTTCACGCTCCTCGACCTCCATCGCCGCGGCGAGGTCGACCGCGCCGCTGCGCTCCCCGATCGCCGGCCCCGCGGGCACGCCTCCGAGGTCGAGCGTCTGCGCCGCCGCGGGCTGGGTGAAGCCGAATCCTCCGTTCCCGAATCCCGCGAGTCCGCCCGCCGCCGCACCGAGGGTCACCAGCGACGCTCCCGCCGCCAGCATCACGCGGCCGGCGATCGAGTTCCTGCGCGTGGTCGTGGCGCTCGATGTCGTGGCGCTCGGTGTCGTGGCGCTCGATTCGATCCTCAGCACTCCGCGCATGCGTCACCCCCGAGCGAGGCGGGTCCGATCGCCTCGTTGCCGGTGTTCCCGTCTTCGCGCCCGTGCACCTCCGCGCCATCCCCACCCGCGCCATCCCCACGCGCGCCATCTCCACCCGCGCCTTCCGGCGCCGCGCCCTGCGCGGCTGCGGCCCCGTACCAGATCCACCGCAGGCACAGCCCCTGCGGAGGAAGCGTCGGTCCCGAGGCACGCCGGTCGCGCGCCTCGATGATCCGCGGAATGTCGGCGGCGTCGATGCGCCCGCGACCCACCTCGAGCAGCGTGCCCGCCACGATGCGGACCATGTTGTAGAGGAAGCCGCTGGCCGCGATCTCGATCTCGACCCGGCGCGGCGCCGGGGACCGCGCGATGCAGTCGAACACCGTGCGCACCGTGGTCGCGCGCCCGTGGTCCACCTGCGCGAAACTCGCGCAGTCGTAGGTGCCGACCAGCCGCCGCGCCGCGTCCTGCATGCGTCCGACATCGAGCGCGTAGGGCGTGGCGAACACCAGGTTCCGGTCGAACAGCGGCCTCGGGTTGTGGGGGTGGCTCGTGTGCTCGATCGTGTAGCGGTAGCACTTGCTCCGCGCGCCGCCGATCGGGTTGAACCCATCCTCGACCTGCTCCGCGGTCAGCACCTGGACGTCGCGCGGCAGCCGCGCGGTGATCGCCTGCGCCAGGCGCGCGAGCGGAATCCGCACATCCGCGGTGAACGCCGCGACCTGCCCGACCGCATGCACGCCCGAGTCGGTGCGGCTCGCGCCCACCACCTCGACCGGCTGGCGCAGCAGGTCGCGCACCGCCTCCTGCACCACGCCCTGCACGGTGCGCAGCGGGGGAGCGTCCGCGGGCTCCTGCCGTTGCCAGCCGTGGAACTCGGTGCCGTCGTAGGCGATGGTCAGCTTGTAGCGCGGCATCGCGGTCGTGCTTCCCGCCGGGTGGCCGCCCGCGGACCGGGCTCAGTGCCCGAAGAGGTTGCCGGGGTGGAACATGCCCTTCGACTCAAAGTACGCAAGCGCGGCGTCGACCGTGGGGAAAATCTTGGTCGCGGTCTCGGTGATGAAGGGGCTCGGCGCCTTGCGGGGCTTCCACACGACGTAGACCTCCTTCGTGTGCTCCCACGCGTGCTGGAGCTCGCGCTCCACGCCGCTCGACAGGCCCGGCGTGCCGTTGGGCAGCTCGGGCACGAGCGACACGATCATGTCGCTCTGGTCGATCAGCTTGAAGTCGCGCATGTAGATCTGCCCGTCGACATCGCCCGCGATGTCGAGCACCTCGCGCACCGACACGCGGATCGGTCGACCCGAGCGGCCGCCGAAGGTGTGGGCGCTGGTCTCGATCCAGTCCTTGCCCTCGCGCGCCGCGGCGAGCGCGCGGTCGAGCAGCAGCTTCTCGTCGACATCGCCCGGGTCGAAGGTGATGAAGTGCCGGGCGAGCTCGGCGCGGAAGTGGTCGATCTCCGCGAGCACATCCGGCATGTCGACGACATGGCTCATCGGGAAGCTCGGGTAGACCTTGCGCATCTCCGGACGGGTCACGAGGCGCGTCGCGGTCTCGACCGTGTCCTGCTGCCGCCCGCGCGACAGGATGTAGAAGTTGCTCTGGCAGCCCATCGCCTGCGCGAGGAGCTCGGTCGCGAGGATCTCTTCCTCGCGCCACACCATGCAGTCCTTCAGCGTCGCGTCGATCTCGTGCTCGGCGTGCAGCCGCTGGTGCACGACCTCGACGTTGTCGACGAGGCAGATGAACATGTTCGGCTCGAACTTCGCGATCTGGTCGAAGTCGAACGCCGAGAAGAGCCCGTGCCGCCAGCGGAAGGTGGCGTGGGTGTTGACGACGACGTTGCGGTGCTCCTTCGCGGGCAGCGTGGCCGCGATGACGTCCTTGAACGCCGCCCGCCGCAGCGTCGCGAGACGCGAGATCGGCAGGTCGAGGATGCGGCCCGGCCGCACGTCGCGCGCCTCGGCGTACATCAGGTCCCCGAGGTTGAACAGCTCGATCGGCTCCCCGCGCAGCTCGCCCGCGTCCTTGACCGCCTTGAGATAGGGCTTCTTGTCGACACCGATCTGGCCAGTCACGATCGCGCGCATGCAGGGGGCTCCAACGGGTTGGCCGGCACCGGTGCCGGGACGGAGAGCGTAACAGGACGCCGCGCCACACCCCGCGATCACGCCCGCGCCCGCGCCCGCGCCCGCGCCTGCGCCCGCGCCTGCGCCCGCGCCCTCGCCCAAGCCCAACCAATCCCAACCCCGCCCGCCGCCGTCAGCGCTTCGCCAGCAGCGCCACCACATGGACCTCGACCGCCCGGCCTTCGCCGACGGCGTCGACCTTCTCGTGCGTCTTGCCCTTGAGGTTCACCTGGTCGACGCCGATCCCGAGCAGCCGGGCGACGTTCGCGATCATCTCGCCCTTGCGCGGCGACAGCTTGGGCCGCTCGCAGATGACCGTGATGTCGAGATTGACCACCCCGAAGCCCGCCGCCGCGACCTCGGAGCGCGCGCGCTCGACGAAGTACGCCGAGTCCTGTCCGTCCCAGGCGGGATCGGTGTCGGGGAAGGCCTGTCCGATATCCGGCCGCCCGAGGGCCCCAAGCAGCGCATCCACCACCGCGTGGTAGACGGCGTCCCCGTCCGAGTGCCCGACCGGGCCGAGCGGATGGTCGAACCGCGCGCCCCCGAGCACGAACGGCCGACCCGCACCCTGCGGCGCCACCGCCTCGAGCCGATGCAGGTCGTATCCGTGACCGATCCGAAGCGCTGGCAGGGGGTTGCTCATCGCCTCCATTGTCGCCAAAACCACTCTGCCCGCTCGCCAAATCCCGAAGTGCCCGCCCCGAGTCGGCCGATAGCACGGGGCACCGAAGGATCCTCCCGGTCCGGGCCGCGAGGCCACCCCGCGAGGACGCCCCCTCGGTGCGACACCCAAGACCACGCCATGACCCGCATCACCACGATCTCGCTCGTCGCCACCACGCTCCTGCTCGCGGGCTGCTACAGCCCCCGCGGCGGCATCTACCCGTACTCGGGCGGCGGCTACACCTATGTCTCGTCTGAGATGCGTCCCGTCACCATCGCGGTGGTCGACACCCGCACCGAGAAGCCCTTCTTCAAGCTCGAGATCCCCGCGGGCAAGCAGCTCACGATGAACTTCCTCGAGGGCGAGGGCGACGATCCCGTCGAGCGCCCCGACCGCATGGTCTGGTCGATCTGGGACGCCGGCACCTCCACGGGTCGCCTGACCAACCAGCTCACCTGCCCGCCCACCGGCTGCCGCCGCATCGACTACCTCGTGCGCGAAGGCACCGAGTGGCGCGAGGAGCCCGCGGAGTACGTCGATCGCGTCGACGGCGTGACCGGCAAGCCCGCCTGGTGGACGCCGCAGGGCGGCGAGCTTCCCAAGCGCGCCAAGTACTACGAGTGATCCGTGCCACGCGCGCGGGCCGAGTGCCCGCCGCCGCAACGCTCCTCAGCGATCCGCGTGCTCCGCAAGCCGCACGAAGGTCTCGCCGCGCTCCTCGTAGTTCTTGAACTGATCCCAGCTCGCGCACGCCGGCGACAGCAGCACCACGTCGCCCGGTCGCGCCGCACCACGGATGCGCTCCATCGCCGTCGCCAGCGTGCCACAGGCATGGCAACGCGCGCCGCCGAGGAGCTTCTGCTCCGTCACGCCGATCGCGTACAGCCCGGCGATGCGGTCGCCCAGCGCGCGCACGCTCGCGAGGTCGACCTTCTTGTCGTAGCCGCCGGCGATCAGGTGCACGCGCGCCGGATCCTCGAAGCTCTCCACCGCGAGCAGCGTCGCCTCCGGCGTCGTCGACTTCGAGTCGTTGAAGTACCGCACCCCGCGCGCCTCGGTCACGAAGGCGAGCCGGTGGGGAAGGCCGCCGAACGCGCCGATCCGCCGCCGCAGCTCGGGTACAGCCGCGAGCACCGCCTGCGCGTCGAGCCCTGCCGACCGCAGTGCGGCCACGGCGCCCTCGAGCGCGAGCCTCGCATTGGCCTTGTTGTGGTGCCCCGGAATGGGCGTCGACATCTCCTCGGCGGGCGGAAGCGGACAGGCCGGCTCCGACGCGCCCGACCACCACGGCTCCACGCCGAGCTCGACCGCGCGTGCGGCGGCGACGGTGTCGCCGAACGCCGTCACGAAGCGCGCGTCGTCGGGCGCGAAGGCGCGGATCATCGACTTGGACCGCGCGTAGTGCGCGAACGATCCGTGCCAGTCGATGTGGTTCGCGAGCAGATTGGTGAGGACCGCCACCCGCGGCGACCAGCGGATCGTCTCGCCGATCCACCACAGCATCGCGCTCGACAGTTCGAGCACCACGAAGTCGTCCGCCCCGATGGCGTCGATCGACCCGAGCAGCGATCCACCGATGTTGCCGCCGAGGTGCGCCCGTCGCCCGCCACCGTCGAGCGCCGCCCGCAGCATCGCCGAGGTGGTGCTCTTGCCCGCGCTCCCGGTCACGCCCACGATGTTGGTCACGCCGCGCGCCCCGAGCTCCGCGATCGTGAGCCCGATCTCGGTGAGCAGCGGCACGCCCGCCGCGCGCGCCGCGGCGAGGAACCTGTTCTCCCACGGCTTCGGCACGGCCGGATTGGCCACCACGAAGTCGGCCTGGGTGAAGTCCTCCTCGCGGTGCCCGCCGAGCACGCATCGGACGCGCCCGTCGGCGATCTCACGCGCGAGGAGGCCAAGCGAATCGGCGAGCTTCTCGGCGGGATCGATGTCGGTGAGCGTCACCTGCGCGCCACGCCCTACGAGAAAGCGCGTCACGCCCACGCCGCCGCCGAACTGCCCGAGGCCCATGACCGTCACGCGCTTGCCCGCCAGCGGTGGCACCGCCGGCGCCGCGGCCGTCGACCGCGCCGATTGCCGCGTCGGCTCCGCCTGCCGCGGCTCGTCCGCGCGCGAACCCTGTCGTCCCTGTCCGTCGGTGACTCCGCTCACGTGCCAACCTCCTGTGTCGTGCGGGCCGCATCGTCCCTCGTCGCATCGTCCTTCGTCGCATCGTCCTTCGTCGCGCCGTCCTTCGCCGCGCCGTCCTGCAACGCGCCGGCCGCCTTCGCATCGCGCGGCGGAAACGCCACGACGCCGTCCGGCGCCTCGGGGTCGTTGAGCAGGATCGAGGCGATCTGCAGCGTGGGCGCCCAGGCATCGGCCGCGGTGCGCAGCCGACCCGTCACCATGCCCGACCGCCGCCCCGACGCGAAGTCGAAGTTGACGACATAGCTCACCATGTGGTTGCCCAGCAGGTCGGGCGCCACATCCTTCGAGTTCACCGTCATCGAGTCGAACGCGCCGAGCCGGTCGCGCACTCCGTTGGCGAAGGCCAGGATCTCCCGCGCCGACACGCTCTCGCTGCTGGCGGCCGACCACGAGCGCAGCGCCACGAGCGAGGTCTCCTCGTCGCGGGCATCGAAGGTCTGCCGGACACCCTCGGCGAACTGCCGGTCCCACTCGGTCTGCAGCTCGGCCACCGCCGACAGCCACACCAGCGACAGGACCACCGTCAGAAGCCCCGTGACGATCCCCGACCACGCCACGGCGCGACCGCGCAGCGCGCCGCCCGCCGACTTGATGCGGTCGAGCGCCATCATGCCGAGCAGGATCGCGATCGCGCCCGACAGCCCGGCGCCGCAGCACACCAGCGGCAGCGACACGCCTCCCATCGCCGCCGACGCGACCGCGAGGCGGCTCAGCGTCGGTCGACTGCGCGGCGCCGGGGCGGGATCATCGGTGTCGGTCTCGACCATCGACACGGGTTATAGCGGCTCCCGCGCCGAAGGGTGGTGCCGCACCGACAACCGCCGCCGATCGCCACTTCAGCTCACGGGCGCGTCAGCTCACAGGAACGTCAGCTCACGGACACGCCAACTCACGGACACGCACCCCAGCCGTTCAGCACCAGCGCGAGGTCGGAGCCGCCGGTGTTGCCGTCGCCGTCGATGTCGGCGTTGGTCGTGCCCCACGCGTTGAGCACCGCCGCGAGGTCCGCGCCGTCGACCACCAGGTCGCCGTTGAGGTCCGCGTCGCAGGCCGCCACCGGGACGCACGACACGTTCAGCGTGCCCGTGCCGCCCGCGGCCGCGCCGCCGACGCGCAGGTAGTAGCTCAGGCCCGCCACCGCGTTGAAGCTCATCGAGGAGGTTCCCGTCGCGCAGCCCGCCGTGCCGTCGTCGCAGGCGAGCAGCGCGCCCGCAGGCGGGCAGACCGTCGCGTACGCCGCCAGCCGGGTGTCGAACGCCGCGGTGCCGCAGGTGCTCACCGTCGCCGTGCCCGAGCAGGTCGCGCTGTAGAGGAACCAGATGTCGTTCTTCATCGTGGTGCCGGCGCCTTCGTCGCACGAGGCGGGCAGCGCGGTGGCGCTGTCGGTGCCGTTGGTCGAGTTGAAGGTGAACGAGCCCTCGCCGATCGCGGTCGCCGTCGCGCACTCGTCGTTCGAGGGCACGATGACCGTCAGCACCCGCACGTCGTCGATGAACCAGTCGTCGTCGACCGCGTCGACCAGCGTGCGGAAGCGCAGCCGGAACTTGTTGTGCTTCGCGTTCGCCGGAAGCGTGTGCTGGTGCTGGGTGAAGGTCGTCTGGTTGATGCCCGTCGAGGTGACGGTGTTGAGCACGACCCAGTCGAGCGAGGTGTTCAGGTACTCGATCACGAGCTGCTTGCCCGCCTCGACTCCGAGGTGCTGGGTCGCGTACTGCACGATCACCGTGGGAAGCCCCGCGAGCAGCATGTAGTTCGAGCGGATCTCGTCGTCGCCGTACTCGAGGTTGCCGATCGCGTCGAGGTTGAGCGAGCGGGTCGGGCTCGGCTCGGCCACGGCCGCGGTGGAGACCGCGGCGCCCTTCGAGTAGATCCACGAGTTGGCGTTGATCGCCGCGCTCGCGTCGAAGGTCTCGTTGAACGGCAGCGCGATCGGCGCCGGCAGCGCCACATCGCAGGCGACCGCGTTGCGGTACGCCGTGATCGCCGCCTGCTCGGTCGGCGAGAACTTCAGGTTCGCGCCCGTCGTGCCCTGGCAGCTGTTGATGACCGAGCACATGATGTTGCACGGGTTGGTGGCGTCGCAGTGGCCGGCCTGCCAGTTGTGCCCGATCTCATGCGCCGACAGCGAGGTGCGGAAGTCCGCGACGCCCGTGAAGCGGCTCTCGACGCACGAGTACGCCAGGTTCGCCGTGGCCGCGCAGTCGTTGCCGACCTGGTTGCACACGACGCCCAGCCACGCGAGGCCGATCACGTTGCCCGTGACCTGCTTGCCGGTGAAGAGCTGCGCCACATCGCGCTGGATCTGGCTTTCCGGCGTCGCGTTCCACTTGGTGCGGAACTCGCACAGCAGGTCGTTCATGATGGTCGTGGTGTACGGGTCGGCGGCGGTCGTCCGCACGACGAACCCGCTGAACTCGTAGGAGATGTTCACATCGCGGTCGTAGACCAGCGACACGTTGTTCATCACGTTCTCGATGTCGTTCACCACGTTCACGGCGTTCGAGCCGTTGAGCTGGAAGAACTCGAAGTCGGCGTCGAAGGCGATCTCGGCGATGAACGGCGAGGTTCCGGCGATGCCGCCGTCACCCTGACCCGCGCCGCCGTCGGCGCCCGGCTGCATCGAACCGCCCTCGGCGGGATCGGTCGGCAGATCCATCATCCAGTCGGGATCGGCGAGCTTGACCTCGTCGTTGCCGCAGCGGTGGTCGTCGAAGGGCAGCGCATCCGAGTGCCGGTACACCGCGTGCGCCGCGGCGCCGAGGCCCGCGGCCGCGGGGGCGATCGCCGACATCGGCTGCACCCAGATGGTGTCGCCCGGCATGTCGATCATCGCCGACAGCCTGCCGTCGACGATCGAGGCCGAGACGAGCGCCCCGTTCGAGGTCACGATGCCGCGGTAGGTCCGGTGCGGCGGCAGCGCCGCCTCCTCGAGCCGGCCGTCGCCGCGGTCGAGCAGCAGCTTGGCCTTCTCGCTGCGCAGCGAGGTGCGCACGAGGTGGATCACCTCGGGCTTGCCGTCGATCAGCACGGTGATGTCGGCGCTCTCCGGGATCCCCGCGGGCACGACGAGCTGCTGCACGCCGTAGGTGCGCAGGCCCTCGACGCGCGGCAGCTTGGCCGAGCCTCCGCCGGGGGGAGTTGCGCCACCCTTCGGCGGGGCGACCTGCGCGTGGGCGGGCGACGCGTGGGCTGGCGACGCATGGATCTCCGTGCCCACGCCGGTCGCGAGTGCGCCGGCGGCGAGAAGGATGGACGGAACGAGCGAGAGCTTCTTCATCATGGTGGTGTTCCGGTCGCGGGTCGTGGCCGAGGCTGGGTTGGTCAGCGGAGGTCGGGATGCGCGTGCGGTTGCTGCCGGTGCCTGGACCGCGAGCGCGACGCCTCCCATTCGTGCGGACGGGGCAGGGTGAGGCACCAAGCTCCCGATGTCGCGGCAAATACTTCCGCGGAGTGCGCTCCGCGTGCGACCTCTCGAAAAAGACAGGTGGGGCCCGAAGGCCCCACCCGTTCAGATCATGGTTCCGATGGCTGCCGTACACCTCGTCGGTGCCGACGCCAGCGGTCGGCGCCTGCGATCAACCCCAGTTGTTGAGGAGGATCGCGAGGTCAGCCGCGTCCGACGTGCCGTTGCCGTCGAGGTCGCCGCCCGCGCTGCCCCAGCTGTTGAGCAGGGTCGCGAGGTCCGCGCCATCGACGTCGCCGTCGCGGTCGTAGTCGCCGGGGGTCGCCGGCGGAACCGGGGTCGACGGAACCTGAGCGCCCATCTGGATGGTGGTCGCCGGGCTCTGCGTCGTCGGGGCCTTCCAGATGCCGAGGTTCGCCAGGCCGAGGTTGGCCGCGGGCGCGACATTGGCATCGAAGCGGAAGTTGTAGAGCGTCGACCAGCGGAGCGCGTTCGCGTTCGCGTTGGTGTTCGGCTCGCACGACCAGGTGACCATGCCGTCGGCCTGGGTCACGGTCCACGGCGCGTTGGTGTAGGTCTCGCCGTTGAAGTACTTCGGCGCCTTGAAGCCGATGTTGCTCAGCGTCACGCCGGCCGGAACCGGGATCGAGAAGCTGCCGCCCGCGCGGTCCGAGTTCAGGTTGTACACCGCGTACTCGTAGTGCCAGGTGCCGTTGCCGTTGTCGGTGACGCGGTAGCCGATGACGAAGCGGCCATCGCCGGCCACGTCGTAGCTCTTCACGCCGACCGAGGTCGGGAACTCGGCCTGCCACGCGAAGATCGCGGGGAGCTGCTGCAGCGTCGCGCCGGTGAGCGTCAGGGGGTAGCCCTGCGTGGTCGACCAGGTCGCGCCGACCGTCAGCTTGCGGTACGAGGCGTTGTTGTTGTCGTTGCCCGAGGTCGCGTCATCCGGGTGGATGTAGGCGCACTCGGCGTAGTAGGTCGCGCCGGTGTTCTGCGCGGGGTCGAGGTCCGCACGGGCGACCATCACGCGCTCGCGGAGCGAGGCGGGCAGGGCGGCCGGGGCGGTCGGGTCGGTGTAGGTTCCCGAGAAGACGCCAGTCGACGCGTTGATCGGACCACGGCCCTTGAGATCCGACTGCGTGCCGTTCAGACCCGCGGTGTACGGATCGGAGCAGCCGATGCCGAGCACGGTCGGGCAGCCAGCGCCAGCGGGGGTGCAGGCGCCGCAGAGGGTCTGCTGAAGCGCGCAGAAGCCGTGCTTGCACCACGAGAGGCCGATCTGCTCGATCGCGCCGTTCTTGATGCGGTAGAGGTTCTGCGGGATGGTCGGGTGCAGGTTGCTCGGGTTCGGCTGCCACTGCAGGTTGGTGGTGCCGATGTTGCAGCTCGTCGAGCCGAACGCGTAGGACGCGTACTCGACGGTCTGGTAGATGCCCGGGGCATAGCGCGCGACATCGGGGATCGCGCCGACGATCACGTCGGGGCCGACCGACGCGGTGCCGCCATCGCCTTCACCTGGAAGAGCGGTCGCCTGGAACTGGCCGAGGAAGATGGCGGCGCTGCCGAGGAGCAGACCACCAAGAGTCAGACTCGTTTTCACTATGGAACTCCTGCTCTGAGAATGAGGTGAGAACGCTCGCCGGCCCCGGACGAGCACAGGTTCAAGATATATGCAACTCCGCGGGGGACGAACCGATTCGCCCTTTTTTGGGACAAGTCGGTGCGCCAAAGGTCCCGCAACTGCGAACCACGGACGAGTTGTCCGAGTTGTGGCGGTCGCCGAAAGAGGTACGAAAAAGACACCCGCCGCGGGCAAGCCGCGGCGGGTGGGGGTCTTTCAGTCCCTTGTGGATCCCGACCGTTGCCGGTCAGAACCCTGTCGTGTCATGTCGCTCAGCGACGACGACGGCCAGCGAGGCCGGCGAGGCCGAGGAGGGCGATCGCGCCCGGAGCCGGGATGGCGCCGAGGGTGAAGGTCGACTCAGCGAACTGGACGGGCGAACCCGCGACACCGTTGTTGTAGCCGATCTTGATGTTGAAGGTGCCGATGTTGGCGCCCGCGTCCACCACGAACTGGCCGAGGCGCACCGAGTCAGCGGTGTTGCCGGCGCCGCCGACGCGACCCTGGAGGTTCGGCGGGTTCGAGTTGAACCAGCCCACGTTCAGGCCATTCGGAACGTCGGGGCGGTTCCAGCTGGCAACGCCGGTCCACGACGGGTCAGCGTTCGTGGTGTTGGTCGCCGACGGGAGACCACCGATGGTGAGGTAGGAGTCGAACGGACGGTTGGCAATCGCGCCGGTCTGCGACGGATTCCAGGTGCCGAACTCCTTCATCAGGGTGCTGGTGTTGTAGTCGGCGTTGTCCTTGTGGTAGAAGCCGTTCATCGTCGCGCCGTTGAGGCCGTTGAAGTTGAACGCGTTGAGGACGGTGTCCGTCGCGCCGTTGAAGCGCG
>CAMBUI010000086.1 GCA_945870915.1 Candidatus Kuenenia stuttgartensis
CGGCCGCGGGAGCGCGGCCCGACGCCTCGGCCGCGGGCGATGCCGGCGGTGGCGCCGCCGACCCCGACGCCGAGCGCTTCCACGCCATCGTGCTGGGCACGCGCGACTACCTCGCGAAGACTGGTCACCGCGCGGTCCTCCTCGGTCTCTCGGGCGGCATCGATTCGGCGCTGGTGGCCGCGATCGCGGCCGCGGCGATCGGCCCGGCCGGCGTGACGGGCATCCTCATGCCGTCGCGCTACTCCTCCGAGGGCTCGCTCACCGACGCGCGCGAGACCGCGCGGCTGCTCGGCCTCGGCCGGATCGAGACGCTCGCGATCGACGCGATGCACCGCGCGATCGAGTCGACCGTGCAGGGCGCCTTCGCCACCGACGGACTCGCCGGCGAGAACCTGCAGTCGCGCGCGCGCGGGCTGCTGGTGATGCTCGCCTCGAACGCAAGCGGGGCGCTCGTCCTCACCACCGGAAACAAGAGCGAGTACGCCACCGGCTACGCCACGCTCTACGGCGACATGAACGGCGGCCTCGCGCCGATCGGCGACCTCTACAAGACCGAGGTCTACGCGATGGCGCGCATGCTCAACGCGCGCTTCGCCGAGTTCGGGTTCGCGCAGCCGCCCATTCCCGCGGCCAGCATCGACAAGGCCCCGAGCGCCGAGCTGCGGCCCAACCAGACCGACCAGGACTCGCTGCCGCCCTACGAGGTGCTCGACGCGGTGCTGCGCGTGCTGGTCGATGCGGAGGGTTCGGTCGACGACGCCGTGGCTGCGTCGGGTGCGCCGCGCGCGCTCGTGCTGCGCATCGCGCGCATGCTCGACCGCGCCCAGTTCAAGCGCGACCAGGCGGCGGTGATCCTCAAGCTCACGCCGCGCGCGTTCGGGCGCGGGCGTCGCTACCCGATCGCGCAGTCGTTCGACTGGAACCTCGCCGACGGGACCTCCGGCGCACCGGACCGGAGCCGCTGACATGCCGATCCGCGTGCTGCCGCCCGAGCTCATCAACCAGATCGCCGCCGGCGAGGTGGTCGAGCGCCCCGCGAGCGTGGTCAAGGAACTCGTCGAGAACTCGCTCGATGCCGGCGCGCGGCGGATCCTCGTCGAGGTGGAGGGTGGCGGCGCCGAACTCGTGCGCGTGACCGACGACGGCGGCGGCATCCCGCCCGAGGAGCTCCCGCTCGCGGTCGCGGCGCACGCCACCAGCAAGGTCGCGACCAGCGACGACCTCGCGGCGATCCACACCTTCGGGTTCCGCGGCGAGGCGCTGGCGTCGATCGCGAGCGTCTCGCGCTTCCGCATGGTGTCGTGCCGGCCGGGTGCCGACGCCGGCGCCGAGATCGAGGTCGAGGGCGGCGCGCTGCGCGGACCGCGTCCTGCGCCCGCGCGCCCGGGCACCACCATCGAGGTGCGGACGCTCTTCTTCAACGTGCCCGCGCGGCGCAAGTTCCTCAAGAGCGACGCCGCCGAGACCGCCCGCGTGACCGAGACCATCGAGGCGGTCGCGCTCGCGCATCCGCATGTCTCGTTCGAACTGCGTTCGAACGGACGACGGCTGCTCGACCTCGCCGCGACCGACGAACCCGCGAAGCGCACGCTCGATGTCCTCGGCAAGGAGCTCGAGCCCGAGCTGCTCGAGTTCGAGGAGCGCTTTCCCGAGCTCGGCGGGCTCGTCGTCCGCGGCTTCGCCGGCCGCCCGTCGGTCGCGCGGCCGACGGCGCGCGCGATCCGCATCCACCTCAACGGCCGTCCGATCGCCGACCGCACCGTGCTGCACGCGGTGCGCGAGGCGTACCGCGGCCTCGTCGATCCCGCGCGCACGCCCACGGTCGCGCTCATCCTCGAGCTCGATCCGCACGAGGTCGATGTCAACGTCCACCCGCAGAAGAGCGAGGTGCGCTTCCGCGCGCAGTCGGCGATCCACAGCGCGGTGCGCAGGTCGATCGAGCGCGCCCTTCGCGCGGCGAACCTGGTGCCGCACTTCGTGCCCGATGCGTTCAAGGCGCTGCCCCCCGAGCCCGCGGGGCCGCGCGCGCCGCTGTTCGGCAGCGGGCTTCCCGCGTCGCGCGATCCGTCGGGCGCGGGGCTGGGCGGTGGATACGGGTTCGGGCACGAGCCAAGGTACGAGCCAGGGTACGAGCCAGGTCACGAGCTACGGCACGCGCCGCGGCATGATTCGGCGCGGGACGCCGACTTCAGCGCCTTCGCCGCGCTCGCGTCCGCGGCGTTCGCGTCCGCCGCGCCGGACGCCGCGGGCACCCGCGCCGCATCCGACGCCGCTGCGTCGACGCTTCGCGACGAGTTCCCCTACATCCAGCTGCTCAACGGATTCCTGGTGACCGAGGACGCCGACGGCGTGGTCATCGTCGACCAGCACGCGCTGCACGAGCGGGCGATGTTCGCGATGTTCATGGAGCGTCTCGGCCGCGGCGCGCTCGAGTCGCAGCGGCTCCTGGTGCCGCTGGTGCTCGAGCGCCCGGCGCGCGAGGTCGAGATCCTCGCCGAGATCGAGCCGCTGCTCGAGCGCCTCGGCATCGCCGCGCGTCCCTTCGGCCCGCGATCGGTCGCGGTCGATGCGGTGCCCACGCTGCTCCAGTCGCGCAACGCCGACGCGGGCGCATTCGTCGGCGATCTCCTTGCGAAGGCGGTCGAGCACGGATCGCTGCTGTCGCTCGAGGCGGCGCTCCACGAGATCGTCGACATGATGAGCTGCAAGGCCGCGGTCAAGGCCGGCGATGCGCTCGGAGACGCCGAGATCCGCGACCTGCTCCGCATGCGCGAGACGGTCGAGCGCGCCACCGCGTGCCCGCATGGACGACCGACCTCGATCCGCATCCCGCGCGGCGAACTCGAGCGGCGGTTCGGCCGCAGCTGATGCGCCATGCGGCGCTTGCGCCGCGGTTGCCCCCATGCGGCGCTTCCGCCGCGGGAACTCACGCCTTCTGGTGGTCGTCGCGCGGCAGGAGGATCTGGTGGAAGACCGTCTCGCCTGTCTCGAGCATGCGCTCCATGTAGGGGCGGCACACGCCGCAGCAGCTGCCGCAGCCGAAGCGCTTGGCGATCTCCGCCAAGTCGACGGTGTCTCCGCCGATCGCGGACTTGAGTTCCGCGAACGACCGGTCGTAGCACACGCAGCGGTCGATGATGATCTCACGGGCCATCAGCGCGGATCGTAGGGCGAATCCCCGTCGGCAAGAAACCCGTTGGCGGGAAAACCCGTCACGCCGTGCAGGAGTTCCGGCGTGGCCAGGGGACCTTCATGGCAGGTGCATGCCCCAGACACATGGCCGTCGAGGTAGCACACGTGGGTGCAGCCGCCGTGGCGGAACGACTGCGCGCCCGCGTAGACGGTCTGCAGGTCGTTCTCGACCGTGTTCGACGGGGCGCGCATGAACTTGTTCGCGCCGCCGCGCCAGCCGCCGTCGCCGAACAGCGCGGTCGTCGTGGTGCGGCGCAGCTGTCCCGAGGCGAGCCCGTGGCGCGCCACCTTCCAGCCGTCGCGCCACCGTCCGTCGGCGTCGAGCTCGGGGAAGCGCCCCTCGGCTCCGATGTAGGTGGTGTTGTAGTTGTAGCCCGTGTAGGGGTCGCCGCCGAAGGTCGAGGCGCCCTCGAACTCCGGGCACTGCTGCACTTCCGCCGGTCCCGAGGCGAACTCCCAGATCGCGCCGGGACGGACCGTGCCGTCGGCGAGTTGCTCGAAGTCCCACGCCTTGGTCACGAGTCCGGCCGACGTCAGTTCGTACAGGATCGCGGCGGGGTAGCGGTCGCGGTTCTGCAGCGCGTAGCTGGTGGCCGCCACGCCGAGCTGCCGCAGGTTCGACTGGCACTTGCCCGCCCGCGCCGACGCGCGCACGCTCGACATCGCCGGCACGGTGATGGCCAGCAGCACGGCGATGGCGCCGATCACGGCGAGCGTCTCGACCACGGTGAATCCGCGCGCGGAGGGCGCGGACTTGCCGCGGGCGGCTTGGATGCGCGCGCGGCTCATGCGCCGCTCCAGTTCGACAGGATGTAGGCGAGGTCGGCCGAGCCGACGATGCCGTTGCCGTCGAGGTCCGCAGATGCGTCGGCGGTGCCCCAGGACGAGAGCAGTCGCGCGAGGTCGCCCGCGCCCACGGCGCCGTCGCCATCGAGGTCTGCGTCGGGTGGGAGCGGCGCGACATCGGCCACCGCGTCGATCTCCGGCGACATGCCCGGCGACGGGGGACCGTCGATCCGCACGAAGCGGATCGAGGCGAGGCCGAGGGCGGCGAGGTCGATGCCGGTTCCGCCGCCCGAGCCGTCGTAGGCGTCGAGCAGTCCGTCGTACCCGAGCCCGACCAGGTCGCCGACCGTGAGGCTCGGGTCGACCGGCCGAAGGAAGTCGCTCGGCACCAGTCCGGGGGTCGTCGCGTACGGGGCGGCGTCGAGCCACCCGAGCGTGGGGAAGAGCCCGTCGGCGGCGAGACCGCGCGCGGGCGTCCACTGCACGCCGTCGGCGCTCACCGAGATGGAGCCGCCCTCGGCCGAGAGTCCCGCGACCATGCCGGCCCCGAAGGAGCTGTCGGTGAAGAACGCGTTCCCGAAGACGAGGAGATCGATGCCGAAGGGGTTGCGCGGGTCGTCGGTGACATCGTGGTCGAAGCGCAGCACCAGCGATCCGCCGACGCCGAGCGACACCAGTTCGTCGGGACGGAACGCGGGCTGGAACGGCGTGACCGCGCCCGGGATCAGGCCCTCGCCGCTGAAGCGCTCCGGTGCGCCGAGCGCCACGAGCGGATTGGTGAAGCCGGATGCCGCGCCCGTTCCTGCGGCATACGACACGACCGCCGACGCGAAGGGGCTTCCGCCTGCGCCTCCGCCCGCGTTCTCGCCCGCGCCCTCGCGGGTGGCGGCCGCGGCCAGGAGCAGTGGGGATGACATCAACAGCACGCGCGACATGCGCATCGAACCGACTCCTCCGGGAGCTCGCGCCCGGGGTCAACATGCGCTCCGATCCGGGAGCGCGCCGCGGCATCCGAACGGATGCCGATGGTGCCTAGGCAGGTCTTCCGACTTCAGGGTCCGCGTGCGCGCGGCGCGATCGACGCCTTCCCAGCCGCCGAGGCGACCAGTGGCTGCCCGAATGGAACGGGCCATCTTTCGCGGGATCAGGGTCTTGGACGCGCGCGGTCGGTGTCCCGCGTCGGCGCACGCAGGGCGCTGTCGCCTCTGCCGTTGCCTACGCGCGACGCCGCTCCGGCTGCGTCCTTCGAACCACACTCCCCACCTGTCACGGCGGCGCGACCGCGGCGGAATCTCACCGCCTTCCCTCGCCCACACGCAGCAAACCGCGGGTGGGCGCCGAAGATCCTCTTCGAGCGCCTAGGCGGGGGCGAGTATACGGCGTTCGGCGGTTGACGGGTTCCGCATAAAACCGATACATTGCCCGACTCGCGGGTGACGGTCCATCCGGGCCATCCTCCGCGCATCCGATCCGCCGTCTGATCCATTTGGAGATCTCGATGTCCCTGCAAGCGTCCTTCGTTCACTGCGTCCGTCTCCCGCTGTCCGCGATGCTTGTCGCGACGGCCCTCATCTCGGCCGCGCCCACTGCGCTCGCGCAGGACGGCGGCGCCGCCTCCGAGAACAGCAAGGACCTGACGGGCGTGTCGAAGGCCTTCCAGGATTTCGTCCACTATGTCCTGATCGGCAAGGCCGACCTCGCGCAGGCCGCGGGTGAAGTCGTGCTCGGCGCCTCGGTGTCCGACACCGACCTCGCCGAGGTCGTCGATGGCGGCGAGATGGCGGAGCGCCTCGCGCGCGCCGTGTCGCGCAGCCGCTCGATGGGCGGGGTGAGCGATCTCGCCACCCGCATCGAGAACCGCGTCGAGGCGGGCCGCCGCGCGCTCGCGCGCAACCCGCAGCGCATCGCCGAGGCGATCGGCATGCTCTCCAAGACCCTGCGCGAGCAGCGTCTCGGCGAGGAGCGCCTCGCCGCCGCCGGCGAGTACGCCGTGCCGCAGCTCCTCAAGGTGCTCGTCGACGCGAAGGATCCCGCGTCCGAGCTCTCGGCCACCAAGAACCTCATCGCCATCAAGCGCCACGCGGTCGCTCCGCTCGGCCTGGCGCTGAACTCGCTCGATCCGGTCTCGCAGCGCAAGGTCGTCGGCGTCCTCGCCGAGATCGGCTGGCCGACCGCGATCCCGTTCATCGTCGACCTCGGCGCGCGCCCCTCGACCACGGTCGAGGTCAAGGCCGCCTGCGACGCCGCGTTCTCGATGCTCGGCGGCACCACCCGCGACGTCACCGCCCAGTACACCGCGCTTGCGCGCAAGTACTTCGACCGCGAGTCGTCGCTCCTGCCGTACGCCGATGACTCGGTCAACAACATCTGGAGCCACGACGATGCGTCGGGCTTCGGCAGCCTCACCGCCGAGCAGGTCGCCACCAGCGTCTACTGCGACGTGATGGCGATGGGCCTCGCCCGCCGCGCGCTCGCCGCCGACGCCGCGAACACCTCGGCGCTCGCGATCTTCGTCGCCGCCGACCTCCGCCGCGAGAACACCCTCGGCTCCGACTTCCAGGCCGGCCGCTACAGCCCGCAGTTCTTCGCGACCGCCAGTGGCCCGTCGACCTGCTCCGAGGTCCTCGGCATGGCGATCGACGCGAAGGACACCGCGCTCGTGCGCGACGCCATCGCCGTCCTCGCGCAGACCGCCGCGGGCAACGCGCTGGTCTCGACCGGCGGACGCACCCCGATGCTCGAGGCGCTGAGCTACAGCGACCGCCGCGTCCGCATGGATGCCGCGCTCGCGCTCGCCGCCAGCAATCCGTCCGCGAGCTTCGCGGGTGACTTCCGCGTGGTCCCGACCCTCGCCTCCGCGGTGAGCGATTCGGGCAAGGTCCGCGCCGCCATCCTCGGCGGCTCGAACGATGTCCGCCGCGCGCTCGCCGACCAGCTCGAGCAGGCCGGCTTCGCCGCCGTCGCGTCGGGCGGTCGCTTCGAGGATCTCGAGAACGACGTGGTCAAGGCCGAGGGCGTCGACATCGTCGTCATCCGCGGCTCGGGCGAGGAACTCGCCGGCGCCGTCGCCCGCGTCCGCGCCAGCGGCCTCACCGCCGCGAGCCCGATCATCGCCATCGCTCCGGCGCTCGACGAGGCCGCGGTTCGCCGCTCCTTCGACGGCGACCGTGGCGTCATGGTCTGGGCCGAGGGCGCGTCGAGCGACACCTTCCGCGCCACCGTCAACGGTGCGATCAGCTCCATCAGCGGCAGCGCGATGGACGAGGCCGAGTCGCTCGAGTACGCCGCGGCGGCCGCCTCGGCGCTCCGCAGCGTCGCGACCAGCGGCAGCAAGGTGCTGTCGATCGCCGATGCCGAGCCCGCGCTCCTCCGCGCGCTCTCGGTCAAGCAGGGTGGTCTCCGGCTGATGGTCGCCGATGTGCTGTCGCTCACCGGCTCGGCCGCGGCGCAGCGCGCGCTCATCGACGCCGCGCTCGCCTCGACCGGCGAGGAGCAGGTCGCCCTGTGCGACTTCGCGGCCCACGCGGTCCGCACCTCGGGTTCGCAGGCCGACGAGCGCCAGATCGGCGCGCTTCGCGAGCTGATCGGCGCCAGCGAGGGCGCCACCGCCGACGCGGCGGCCCGTCTCTACGGCGCGCTCGATGCGGGTACCGCCGAGGCCGTCAAGCTCATCGTGAAGTGAGCCGACGGCGAGAGGCCGATTCGAATCCAAACCAGCCCCCGCGCTCCGGCGCGGGGGTTGTCCTTGGGGCCTCTTGTCATTCGGGCCGCTTGTCGTTCGGGGCCTGTTGCAACGCGGGGCCCTCGTCGGCGCGTCGTCACCGCCGGATGCCGACGACATCGCCGACGGACTCCACCGAGACCGTTCCCCGACCTGTTCCGGATCTGTCCGTTGCGTGCGTCACGCGACGCCCGACGCCTCCGAGGCGCGCCAACCGCTGCGATCGCGTCGCTGCGGAGGCCGCCGGCCTCGAAAGCCACCCATGGGATTTGAACCCACGACCTGCGCTTTACGAAAGCGCTGCTCTACCGCTGAGCTAGGGTGGCAGGGGGCGCAAAGCATACACGAAACCGATGCGGATGTCGCCGTATGCCGCCGAGCCGCGGGTCTTTGGCGCCGCGGGTGGCCGCGTGCACGGTGCAGATCGTCCAGTCGTACCTCGGGCTTCGGAAACGGGTTATCGATGCAGCGCGCGGCCGGCAGGGCGAGAGATTTCGCGGTGCCGCGGGTTGACTTGCCGAAGAGGGGTTGCGCTGCACTCGGCACGCCTCGCCGCACACGGGTTCCACCATGCTTTCCCAGGTCCTCATGCACACCGCCGTCGTCTCGGTGCTCCTGCCCCTCGCGGGGAGCATTCCTGCGATCCCCGTGGTGCCGGCGCCAGCCTCGTCTCCGACCTCGCGGGCGGTCGCTTCGGCGCCGCCCAGCGGACCGGCGGCGGAGCTTCCCGTCAGCCAGGTGGAGTCCGGCCCCGCCGGGCTGCGCCCCGGGCTGGTGACGCGCCTGTCGGAGTCGCGGCCGATTCCGCGCGCCGCGCGCGGCTGCACCTCGATCATCTCCTGCGACCGACCGGGACTCGAGCGGTTCGCAGCCACCGGTGGTGGCGTGATCCCCGACTTTCCACTTGGTCGCGATGCGCGCGCAAACCTCGTCCTGACGCCCGTCGAGCCGTTCTCCGCCGATGCGGTCCTCGACATGGGGCGTGGCGCCGCGATGCCGCTGCGCGCCCGGGGAGCCTTCCTGCAGGGACACGTCGCGGGTGATCCAGACTCGGCCGCGTTCCTCTCGGTGAGCGATGCCGGCACCTTCGGTTTCGTCACGACCGGGGAGCGCCAGTATGTGATCTCGAGCGGACCGCGCCACCTCGGGCTGCCCACCGCGAGCGTCGATCTCTCGGCGATGCCGCCGGGGCTGATCGATCCGCCCGTGTGGTCATGCGGCAGCGCCGAACTCGCGCGCCTGGCGGGGGCGCAGGACGGCACGCTGGGGACGGCCGCGTCGGACGGGGCGGAAGGCGCGGACGGGGGCGTCGCGGGCGCGACCTGCCGCCAGGTTCGCATCGCCTACGACACCGACCACGAGTTCTACCAGCTGTTCGGCGGGAGCGTGTCGGCGGCGACCGCGTATGTGGCCACCGTCACCGCGGCGCTCAACACGATCTACACCCGCGACCTCTCGGCGCGGATCTCCTCGAGCTACCTGCGCCTGTGGCCCGAATCGGACGATCCGTGGGACCAGACCACGACGGTGAGCCAGCTGCTCCAGTGCCGCTCGCTCTGGCTCGCGCAGGGGGGTGCGGTCTCGCGAGACCTCGTGCACATCCTCTCGGGACGCGGGCTCGGCGGAGGCGTCGCGTACCTGCCCGGGCTCTGCTCGGGCAACGGCTACGGACTCAGCGCGAACCTCGCCGGATACTTCCCCACGCCGCTCGTGAACAACAGCGGGCAGAACTGGGACATCTACGTGGTCGCGCACGAGGTCGGCCACAACTTCGGGATGCCGCACACCCACGAGATGACGCCGCCCGTCGACGGCTGCGGAAGCGATCCGTCGGATTGCACCGTCGCGCAGTCGGACGAGGGCACGATCATGTCGTACTGCCACCTCTGCCCGGGCGGACTCACCAACATCCGGCTCGCATTCCACCCCGCGAGCATCGCGCGGTCGGAGAGCTTCCTGTCGGGCATCGCGTGCAACTTCTCGGGACCCGCGACCGACCCCGTGGCGGCGGCCGATTCGGTCGACGCGTTCCCCGGCGTCGCGCGCACGGTCGACGTGCTCGCCAACGAGATCGACATGAACTGCGAGTCGATCGTGATCTCGTCGTTCCCCGCGACGAGCGCACTCGGCGCGGCGCTCACCCGGAGCGTCGGCACCGGCGCGGGTGGCCGCGACGAGATCCGCTACGAGATGCCGACGGGCGGCGCCGTCGGCAACGACTCGTTCACCTACACCATCACCGACGCGAGCGGCGACACCGCCACGGCGACGGTCGCGCTGCGCGTCGCGCGCCTGCGCGTTCCCGAGAACCCGACCGGCCCGACGCCGCAGCTCGACGCGCGCTACTACATCATGGGCTCCGAGACGGCGCTTCCCGACTTCGGGGCGCGGACGCCGTACGCGATCGGCACGGTCGGACAAGTGAACTTCCCGCTCACCTTCAACACCTTCGCCACCAGCGGTCGCGCCGACGGCGTGGGCGCGCGCTTCAGCGGCTGGCTGTCGGTGCCGAGCGACGGGATCTGGCGGCTGTACACCTCGAGCGACGAGGGATCGCGCCTCTCGATCGGCGACACGGTGGTCGTCGACAACGACGGCATCCACGGCGTCGTCGAGCGCTCGGGCGAGATCGCCCTCGGCGCCGGACTCCATGCGGTCACGATCGACTACTTCGAGCGGACAGGAAGCGCCGCGCTCGTGGTGTCCTGGCAGGCGCCCGGCGGTGTGAAGCAGGTGATCCCGTCGGCGCAGTTCCTCCGCGGCGGCAACAACATCCCGCAGGACCTCACCAACGACGGCACCGTCGATGCGCTCGACATGGCGATCCTGCTGTCGAACTGGGGCCAGACGGACTCTCCGTACGACCTCACCGGCGACGGCCTGATCAACGGCGCCGACATCGCCTCGATCCTGTTCGCGTGGACCGAGTGACGTGGACCGAGCGACGTGGACCGGGTGGCGTGGATCGCCTGACGTGGACCGCGCGGCTCCCGCCGAGTGACCCGTAACGACGCGCGTCCCTCGCAGGCCGCTCCCGCGCCCGCCAAATCCCGGGGATGGGCCGCATTCGGATTGACTCGTGCCGCGGCGGTCGTAGACCATGCGGAGCCCTGGCGATGGTCGGCGGACGCGAGTCCGTGCGTCCGAAGCCCCGCATCCGCAGATCCGCCGCAGGCATGACCGCATGAATCCGACCATGAAGATCCTTCGCGCCGCGCTGCTCGCATCCTTCGCGGGAGCCGCTGCGACTGGCGCTACTGCCACCGCCACCGCCGCCGCAACCGCCCGCTCGGACGCGAAGTCGACCTCGCTGCCGGCGGTGGCGCCCGAGCCGTCGATCGGTCTGGATCGGATCGGTCGGGATTCGACCGGCCAGATTTCGACCGGACAGGCTTCGTCCGGACCGATCGTGCGACGGGTCGACGCTGCGATCATGCGCGTGCCGCGGGCGGCGCGGCCGCACACTGCGGTGATCGCGATCGACCGCGCGCGCCTCGAGCGCCTCGCGCGCGAGGGCGGCGGACTGCTCGACATGCCGCTTGGCAACACCCGCGTCGCGACGCTCGCGCTGCGGCCGAGCGAGTCCTTCACCGGCGAGTCGCGCATCGACGCGATG
>CAMBUI010000087.1 GCA_945870915.1 Candidatus Kuenenia stuttgartensis
CGACCAGCGCGCGCACCGCGGCCTCGCCCGACCCGTCGGGGTCGCCGAGGGTGGAGTCGGACGCAGCCGCCGTACCCACCACGCGCCAGCCCGCGCGCGCGGCGATGTCGGCGATCACGGCGGCGTGGCCGCCTCCTCCGAGGATGACGAGGTCGCGCGCCGCTGTACGCGTTTCGGAGGTGGTCATGGCTTCGGATCCTGCTGCGGGGTTGCGGTGTCCGGCTGCTGCCAGACCCTGTGCTCGGGCTCGATGAGCACCGTGGGAAGTTCGATCGGCTCGCGGCCCACGCGCTCGGCGACCGAGCGGTCCCACGGCCGGTGGTAGCGCGCGATCCGCACCGCCCAGTAGACGGCGCCGCATCCGTAGCACACCAGCTGGCGCCGCGCGAGCAGCAGCGTGAGCACGTCGACCACGAGCAGCGCCGCGAGGAGCGCCACCACCACCGGGTTCGTCGCGTACCCGAGCAGCGCCACCGTCGCGCCCGACAGCGCCAGCACCACGATGAACGGCGTCACCTGCGGCAGGTTCTTGCGCGTGTACAGGTCGCCGCAGCTGCAGACCACGCACTTGCGGAGCGCCGCGGCGTCGTCGAGCGCGCCGTCCCAGCGGAGGAAGAGGTCCTGGGTGAGGGGCGCGGATGCGCCGGAGACGACCGGCGCGGCGGTGGCGGAACCGGCAGAGGTCGCGGAGCCCGCGCCCGCGGCGGCATCGCCGGCTGCAGCACCTGCGCCGACCGCGGCACCGGCACCCGAGAGCGCGATCTGCACGCGCGCCGGCCTCGCCCGCTCGTCGATCTCGACGCGGGAAAGTCGCCGTCCGTTCGAGTCGCGGAGCTCCATGCGCATGGCCCGCGGATGATACGGTGCCACCGAGGTCCGAACCGTGAGTCCGACGATGCTCCAGCCGCCCGACGACACCATCCCGCCCGAGACCCCGACCGAGGCCATGCGCGCGTTCCTCGCCGGCCGCTTCGTCGTGTTCGACGGACCCGACGGCTCGGGCAAGAGCACGCAGTTCCGCCGCTTCGCCGACTGGGCGGTGGCGCAGGGCGTCGTCGTGACCGAGGTCCGCGAGCCGGGCGGCACCGAGATCGGCGAGCAGATCCGCGCGATCCTGCTCGACCCGCGCCACCGGGCGATGACGGTCAAGACCGAGATGCTGCTCTACATGGCGAGCCGCGCCCAGCTGCTCGAGCAGCGCATCCGCCCCGCGCTCGAGCGCGGCGAACTCGTGCTCGCCGACCGCTTCGTGAGCTCGACCCTCGCGTACCAGGGCACCGCGGGCGGCGTGACCGTCGACGACATCATGCGCGTGGCGCGCATCGCGGTCGGCGACCTGTGGCCCGACGAGATCGTGATCTTCGATGTCGATGTCGAGACCGCGTGGCGGCGCATGGCCGCCGGCCGCGCCAACGCGGCGCCCGACCGCATGGAGCTCAAGAGCGACGAGTTCCACGAGCGCGTGCGCCAGGGCTACCTGCAGCAGTGCCGCGAGGATCCGGCGCGCTACGTCGCGATCGACGCGCGGCAGAACCCCGAGACCGTCTTCGCGCGCCTCATCGAGGCGTTCGTCTCGCGCATGAAGGCCGGCATCGCGCCCCGCACGCGCCGCGCGGTGTGATCGCCCATCCCGTGGGCGCCCAATCCGTACGTGCCCCGTCGTGGGTGCCCGCAGATGCAGGCGAAGCCGCAATCTGCGGAACGGATGACCTGAGAAGTCCATGGACCCCCACGTCCAACGTTCCGCAGACTTCGTCTGCGGGCACCCACGCCTGGACCCACGATCACCCGGACTCGGCGTCCCACATCGTGGGTACCCGTCGCGGGGGTCCCGTCGCGGGGCCCCTAGCGTGAGTCCCTCGTCGCGAGTCCCCCTCCGCGAGTCCCCCTCCACGAGTCCCCGTCGTACGTGCCCCGTCGTGGGTGCCCGCAGATGCAGGCGAAGCCGCAATCTGCGGAACGGATGACCTGAAAAATCCATGGACCCCCACGTCCAACGTTCCGCAGACTTCGTCTGCGGGCACCCACGACAGTTCCACAAGTGAACGACCGTGCATGAACGACGACGGATGAACGACCACAGGTCACCAACCACGAATCACCGGCCGCGCGGCTACCGCGCGCGGCGCGCGCGCACGAGGTCGCAGGCCTGGTCGATGGCGATCTCGAGGTCGTCGTTGACCACGAACGCGTCGTAGACGCCGCTGGTCCGGGCGAAGTCGATCTCGGTCTTCGCCTCGGCGAAGCGGCGCTGGATCGCGGCCTCGTCCTCGCGGCCGCGGGCGTGGAGGCGCTTGAGGAGCGTCTCCTCGTCGGGCGGCAGCACGAACACCGCGAAGGCGCCGGGCATGCGCAGCTTGACGTTGCGCGCGCCCTGCACGTCGATGTCGAGCACGATCAGCTTGCCCTCGGACAGCGCGTGCTCGACCTGGTCCTGCAGCGTGCCGTACCACGAGCGGCCGAACACCTGCGCGAACTCGAGGAAGCGGCCGTCGTCGATCCACCGCTGGAACTGCGCCTGGTCGACGAAGTGGTAGTCGACGCCGTCGCGCTCGCGCTCGGTGCGCGCGCGCGTGGTCGCGCTCACGCTGAACTCGCCGCCGAGGCGGCGGATCAGCTCGTGCACCATCGTGGTCTTGCCGACGCCCGAGGGGCCGGAGACGACGAGCAGCAGGCCCTTGTGCGCGGGAGTCGTCATGGATCAGCTCGCCAGCGGGACCACGTCGTCGGCGTCGATCTCGAGCGCGACGCGCTCGCCGACGGCGGGCGGGTTCTTCGGGTTGAGCTCGGCCACGCGGATGGTGGCGTCGCAGCCGTCGAGGCCGATCTCGTGCTGCGCGATGTCGCCGAGGTAGATCGACGAGCGGACGGTGCCCGCGAGCGCGTTGCCGCCCGCGCCGCCGCCGCGGACCATGCGGAGCGCCTCGGGGCGCAGCGAGAGCGAGAGCTCGGCCTCGCGCGGGAACGGCGCGACCGTCGAGCGCAGGTTGCCCGCGGCGGTCTTGTAGAGCGCCTCGCCGGCATCGCTGCGGACGAGGATCGCCGGCAGGAAGTTGGTGTCGCCGAGGAAGTCGGCCACGAACTGGCAGTTCGGCCGGCGGTACATCGCGCGCGGCGCGCCGACCTGGACCACCTTGCCCCCGCGCAGCACCGCCATGCCGTCGGCGAGCGAGAGCGCCTCCTCCTGGTCGTGGGTCACGTAGACGGTGGTGATGCGCAGCGTGTCGACGATGCGGCGGATCTCGAGGCGCATCTCGAGGCGCAGCTTGGCGTCGAGGTTCGAGAGCGGCTCGTCGAGGAGCAGCACGCTCGGCTCGAACACGACCGCGCGCGCGAGGGCCACGCGCTGCTGCTGTCCGCCCGAGAGCTCGGCGGGCTTGCGGCCGGCGTACGGCCCCATGTGCACCAGCTCGAGGGCGTGGCGCACCTTCTCGTCGATGGCGCTCCGCGACAGCTTGCGCACCTCGAGCCCGAACGCGACGTTCTCGGCGACGGTCATGTGCGGCCAGAGGGCGTAGTTCTGGAACACCATGCCGGTGTTCCGGCCGTTGGCGGGCACGCGGGCGACATCGCGGTCGCCGAACATGATGCGCCCCGCGGTCGGCTCGGTGAAGCCCGCGATCATGCGGAGGAGGGTGGTCTTGCCGCAGCCCGACGGCCCGAGCAGGAAGAACAGGCTGCCGCTCGGGATATCGAGGTCGACATCGCTCACGGCGGCGGTCTCGCCGAACTTCTTGACCAGGCCTTCGATGCGGATCGCGGACATGCGCGCACACTAGCGGAGGAGCAGCGCCCGCGCCCGCTACCATGGCGCCGTGGCCAAGCGCACCAAAGTCTCCCCGACCGATCCCCAGCTGTTCGGAAGCGGGCCCGGGTCGACCGCGCGGCCGTCCGAGGAAGCGCGTCCCGCGAAGGATGTGCGTCCCACCAAGGATGCCCTTCCCGCCAAGGATGCGCGTCCCGACATCATCACCGACCGCAGGCTGGCGTGGCTCGAGCGCATGCGGCCGTTCCGCGCGCGGCACGAGCGCGATGTGTCGATGGAGGGCGCGCTGCAGTCGCTCGAGCGTCAGCTGCGCGACCAGCGCAACGCCGTCGGCGATGTGATCGATGTCTGGAACGAGATCGTGCCGGCCGATGTGCGCGGCATCGCGACCATCGGCGGCGTGTCGCAGGGCACGCTCACGCTGGTGACGGCGAGTTCGGGTGCGTCGTACGAGCTGTCGCGGCTGCTGCGCGAGGGCCTCGAGCGGACGCTCATGCTGCGCCTGCCCGCGCGCGTGAAGCGCATCAAGGTCCGCGTCGGTTCCGGCGACGCGTGATCCGCGCGCCGGCCGGCGTCAGGAGACTTCCTCGATGCCCTTGCGGACCTGCCAGTACTCGAGCTCGATCGGGGCCTGGCGGCCGAAGATCGTGACGAGCACGCGGACGAGGCCCTTCTCGGGGAGCACTTCGTCGATCTCGCCCTGGTAGTTCTGGAAGGGTCCGTCGGCGATGGTGACCTTGTCGCCCTTGACGAACTCCATCTTGACCTGCGGCGCCTCCTCGGGCTTGCGCGAGTCGAAGAGCATCTTCTCGACCTCGTGCTGCGCCATCGGGGTGGGACGGCCCGCGGTGCCGACGAAGTCGCCGACGCCGTCGGTCTCCTTGATGAGGAAGAAGACGTCCTGCGGGATGCGGCCATCGGGCTCGAGGCGCATCTCGACGAAGACGTAGCCCGGGTAGAGCATGGTCTCGGTGACGCGCGGCTTGTTGCCCTTCAGGGTCTTGGTCTTCTCGGTCGGCACCATGATGCGGCCGACGAAGCCCTCCATGCCCTCGATCTGCACCTTGCGGAGCAGGGTCTGGCGCACCGAGCGCTCCTTGTTGCTGGCGACGCGGAGCACGAACCAGTTCATGCCCTCGCGGAACATCGGCAGGTCGGTCGCGGGGTCGAAGGTCTCGGTCTGCTCGAGCTTGGACTTCTCGCCGGCCTTGCCCTTGCGGGTGTCGGCCAGGGCCTGGGTGGAGACGCCCATGACCTCGTGCGGCTTCTCGACGGCCTTGCGGGCATCGGTGCCGCGCTTCAGCGTCTTCGGCGACTGCTCGCCGCCCGACTCGCCGTGCTCGTTGGTGTTGTCGCTCATGCTTGCCATCCTTCAGCCCGCCCGCAGCGCGGAGGGCGCGATTTCATGTGTTCGGTCGTCGTCCTGATCAGACGTCGAGGACCTTGATCTGCGCGAAGAACCAGAAGAAGGCGCGGTCGATGCCGAAGCAGAAGACCGCGATGACGACCGCGGTGACGATGACCGCCGTGGTGGAGCCGACGACCTCGCGGCGGGTCGACCAGTTCACCTTCTTCATCTCGCCCTCGGTGGCGATGAGGAAGTCGACCGACTTCGGCTTCATGAACACCAGGTAGTACATGGCGTAGGTGATGACCGCGCCGATGGCGATCGCGCCGCCGGCGGCGACGTACAGCGGGTTCACGGTGCCGACCTTCCAGGCCTTCATGTACTCCCACATCCAGAGGATGCCGAGGAGGCTGACGGCCGAGGCGCCGACCACGGTGCCCATGCGGGTGTAGTAGCCCTGTCCGGGCTTGTACACGCTGAAGCCACGGGAAGGCTCGGCCGCGGTGCCGGAGACCATGGAGGTGTCGTTCGTTTCTGCCATTGCGGTGTCCCTTTCGCTCCAGACGCTGAAGTGCCCGTTCGCACGCGGGCGAGGCCTGGATCGCGCGGCGTTGCCGCACGCGATGCGGCGTCGCCGCGCGTGGAATCGAACCGATCCGCGGCGAACGCGGATCACTGAACACGCCGAGAGGGGATCGAACCCACGACCTGCGGATTTGGAATCCGCTGCTCTACCAGCTGAGCTATCGGCGTAACACAGACGAAGCGACGCATGGCTTGCGCGGCCGTGTCCGGATCGCGATCCGGACACGCCTGCAAGCCTCGGTCACTTCCTCTTGATCTTGTGCAGGGTGTGCTTGCGGAGCTTGGGGCAGTACTTCATGTAGCCCTCCTTCACGCGCTCCAGGATGCCGCCCTTGACGCGGATGTTCGTGCGATAGTTCATATCGCCGGTCTCCGTGCACACGAGCCACACCCACTCACGGTCCATCGACTTCTTTGCCATTGTCTGCTCGCTTTCTGTCGCAAACCGATGCGCGCCGCGGGGTGAACCTCACCCCCGCGGCGGCATCGTTTCAATTCTGAATCAGGCCATGATCTCGGTGACGACGCCCGAACCGACGGTGCGGCCACCCTCGCGGACGGCGAAGCGCACGCCCGCCTCCATCGCGACGCCCTTGCCCTCGAGGTCGACGATCATGAGGATGTTGTCGCCCGGCATGCACATCTCGGCGCCGACGAGCTCCTCGATCTTGCCCGTGATGTCGGTCGTGCGGAAGTAGAACTGCGGCTTGTAGCCCTTGAAGAACGGCGTGTGACGGCCGCCCTCGTCCTTGGTGAGGACGTAGACCTGGGCCTTGAACTTCGTGTGCGGCTTGATCGAGCCGGGCTTGCAGAGCACCTGGCCACGCTCGATGTCGGCCTTCTCGACGCCACGGAGGAGCAGACCGACGTTGTCGCCGGCGATGCCGCTGTCGAGGGTCTTCTGGAACATCTCGACGCCGGTGACGGTGGTCGTCTTGACGTCGGGGCGGAGACCGACGATCTCGACGGTGTCGCCGACCTTGACCATGCCGCGCTCGATACGACCGGTCGCGACGGTGCCGCGGCCCTTGATCGAGAACACGTCTTCGACCGACATCAGCATGGGCTTGTCGGTCTCACGCTGCGGCTCGGGGATGAAGGTGTCGATCGCGTCCATGAGGTCGGCGATGCACTTGTTGGCGGTCGAGTCGCCCGGGTTCTGGAGGGCCGGGAAGGCCGCGCCGCGGATGACCGGGGTGTCGTCGCCCGGGTAGCCGTACTTGCTGAGGAGATCGCGGATCTCCATCTCGACGAGGTCGAGGAGCTCGGCGTCGGCGATGTCGCACTTGTTGAGGAAGACGACGATCTTCGGCACGCCGACCTGGCGGCCGAGGAGGATGTGCTCGCGGGTCTGCGGCATGACGCCGTCGACGCCGGAGACGACGAGGATCGCGCCGTCCATCTGGGCGGCGCCGGTGATCATGTTCTTGACGTAGTCGGCGTGGCCGGGGCAGTCGACGTGCGCGTAGTGGCGGTTGGCGGTCTCGTACTCGACGTGCGAGGTCGCGATGGTCACGATCTTCGTGGGGTCGCGGCGACCCTCGGACTCGGACGCCTTGGCGACCTGGTCGTAGGAGACCGGCTTGCTGAAGCCACGCGCGGCCTGAACCGCGGTGATCGCAGCGGTGAGGGTGGTCTTGCCGTGGTCGACGTGGCCGATGGTGCCGACGTTGACGTGGGGCTTCGTACGATTGAAGTTCTCTTTGGCCATGGCTCTTGCTCCAGCTTTCGCCCGCCCGTCGCGACGTGGATGGGCGGAAGTGAGGAATGTGGACCCTGCCCACTTGGGAAAGGCCAACTGATTGGGATGAAGCAGCGCCATCCACGACGCTGCGAAAGCCACCGAAGGGGATTGAACCCTCGACCTCACCCTTACCAAGGGTGTGCTCTACCACTGAGCTACGGTGGCATGATGTGCAGACAGGATCATCCAACTCCTGTCGCACTCTCCCGGGTTGCTCGCTTTCGCTTGCACTCCGCGGGGCACGCCAGTCCGGCCGTTCGTGTTCGCACACGCAGCCGGAGCGCGTGCGTTCATCGGTCATTCGTCGCCGCGACTTGCATGATCTCGAGCGAGAGGCTCGAAGCAGCTGTCGGGGTCGGCGGGCGACCGATGAAAAACCGTGCCAGAGGGCACGGTGGGACGGAGAGTTTAGCAAGTCGAGAGGTCGGTGCAAGGGGTCGCACGCGGTCTCGCTGGTTCCGGTCGGCGCGGGTGGTTGTCGGCGCCCCAGTGCGAGGCAGTGCCGCGCCCGTCCGTCAGGGATTGGTGAAGAACGTCTTGCGGTCGAGGCCGAAGACGCGCACCCCGTTGTCGACCTCGAGCTCGCGGAGGTTCTCCCACTCCGGCACGCTGTCGACATGGCCGTCGAGGAAGAGGCAGAGGGCGTATCCGCCCGAGTAGCGCCACTCCACGCCCGTCAGATTGAGGTTGTTATTCGCCGTGAGGGTCGGATCGTTCACCGTGAGCAGCTCGCCGGCGTTGCTGTCCATGCAGTACATGGAGGCCTCGGGGCGCTTGATCTGGCCGGTAACCCAGTAGTTGCCGGAGTACGGGTGGGCGCTCGTCGGCGGGCGGGCGTCGAAGAACGGGTTGCCGCCGAAGTAGCCCAGGTCGCCCTTCTCGGACTCGGTGCAGCCGTCGCCGAAGGGCGTGGCGCCGGTTCCGTTGGGGACGGTCTGCATGAGCTCGGCGGAACGGAAGAGGTTCTTCGCCTCGAAGCCCGTCGCGTAGAGGGCGGCGTCGGGCGAGTCGTAGCGGTAGTCCCACGGGCTGGCGGGAGTCTCGGCGGTGTTGGCGATGGGACCGAACTTGCCGGTGGTCCACAGGATGTCGGCCCACGAGCCGTATCCGAGCGGACCGATCGGAGGCTGCGTGCCCGGGGGCGACGACGAGCGCACCTTGCCGGGCGCGAGGTTCTGGCTGTAGTCGAACGCGGTGGGCACGATCGACTCGCGGTTGTCGCCTGCGTAGAGGACGATCAACTGGCCGATTTCCCGCAGGTTCGCCTGGCTCGTGGCCCACAGCGCGTTGCGCCGCGCGACGCTGAGCGCCGGCAGGAGGATCGCCAGCAGGACGGCGATGACGCCGATGACGACCAGCATCTCGACGATGGTGATGCCGCGGGTTGTCTTGCGATTCAGCATGGTTGCACGCCTTTCGGGGGTTCCGATCGGGTGGGTCCGGCGGCGGACCCGATCGGAGTCACATCGTACCTACGCGCGCCGCGCGCCCGAGGTGGCGGGGAACCCGCCACCTCGTTTGGACAGCTTGACCGGCGGCGATCAGCCCATCGCCATGGTCATGAGGAACTCGGCGTTCGACTTGGTCTTGGCCACGCGGGTGCGCAGCAGCTCCATGGCGTCGACCGTGTTCATGTCGCTCACGACCTTGCGGAGGCGCACGATGAGCTCGTGCTCCTTGGTGTCGAGCAGCAGTTCCTCGCGGCGGGTGCCGGAGGCGCCGATGTTGATCGCGGGGTAGACGCGCTTCTCGACGAGCTTGCGGTCGAGGTGCAGCTCGGCGTTGCCGGTGCCCTTGAACTCCTCGAAGATCACCTCGTCGGCGCGCGAACCCGTGTCGACGAGCGCGGTGCCGAGGATGGTGAGCGAGCCGCCGTTCTCGATGTTGCGCGCCGAGCCGAAGAACTTCTTGGGCTTGATGAGCGCCGCGTTGTCGACGCCGCCCGAGCCGATCTTGCCCGAGTTCGGGAGCGCGTTGTTGTAGCCGCGCGCGAGACGCGTGATCGAGTCGAGCAGGATCACGACATGCTCGCCGAACTCGACCAGGCGGCGCGCCTTCTCCATCACCATCTCGGAGACCTGGATGTGGCGGATGGCCTCTTCGTCGAAGGTGCTCGCCACGACCTCGACATGCGGCGGCGTGTTGCGCTTGAAGTCGGTGACTTCCTCGGGACGCTCGTCGACGAGGAGCACGATCACGTGGACGTCCTTGTGGTTGGTCGCGATCGCGTTGGTGATCTGCTGCAGGATGACCGTCTTGCCGGTGCGCGGCGGAGCGACGATCAGCGCGCGCTGGCCGAAGCCGAGCGGCGTGACCATGTCGATGATGCGGGTCTCGACCTTGCCCGAGCCGAGCATCTCGAGGTGGATGCGCTTGTTCGGGTGCAGCGGGGTGAGGTTCTCGAAGGTCGGGAGGTCGTGGATGACCTTCGGATCGCGGCCGTTCACGCTCTCGACGCGCAGCAGCGCGAAGTAGACCTCCTGGTCCTTCGGCGGGCGCACGAGGCCCTTCACCACGTGTCCGCGGCGCAGGCCGAAGTGGCGGATCTGCATCGGCGAGACATACACGTCGTCGGGCGACGGGCAGTAGGAGTAGTCGGCGCTGCGCAGGAAGCCGTAGCCGTCGGGGGTGATCTCGAGGGTGCCCTCGGCGATCATCAGGCCCTGCTTCTGGGCGCGCGCCTTGAGGATCTCGAAGATCAGCTTCTGGCGCGGCTGGTTGACGTCCTCGATGCCCGACTGCTTGGCCAGCTTGTTGACCTGGTCGACCGGCATCTTCTGGAGCTTGGCGAGGTTGAGATCGTCCTTCTTGGCGATGTCGTACTTGCCCTCGAGCTCCTTCTCGATCTCCGCCAGTTCGGCGGCGAGCTGCTCGTCGGACGGGATCTGGCCCGGCTCGAGCCGGGGCGATGGGATGAGCGGGCGCGGGGCGCGCTCGCCGCCGCCACCACCGCCTCCTCCTCCGCCGCCGCCTCCACCACCACCGCCGCCATTCTCACCCTTGCCACGACGACGACGACGACCGGACTTGTGACTCATCTGAACGCTCCTGAGGTTTCGCGGGACCGAATCCCGACTTGGTATTCGACTTGGTGTTCGACTTGGGTGTCCCGAGCCGGACTCGTCCGACGCCTGCAATGCGATGCCCGGCGGGGTCGATCCTGATCGGATTTGCTCTGTGAAAGGGATGGCGAGTGGATCGGGCTGACCCTGTGGCCTGCGGGACGGGAAGGTCCGGTTGGTCCTGGGGCGCTCGACGGAACCGCGGAGAACCGCGTCTTCCGGGGCGCGCGACGCCTCGCGCACCCGACCGCCGCTTTCGCGACCGAGGGATCTTGACCGAACGGCGCGGAAAGGTCAAGCGTGACGCGGGATATGTCGCCCCGACCGGGGACCCCGGCAGATGATCTCGCCGAGCACGCGCTCGACCTCGAGGCGGAGGGCGTCGGGATCGCCGGTATTCCCGACCAGGTCGGTGCTGCGGCGGCGCTTCTCGTCGAGCGGCAGCTGCGAGGCCTCGCGCCGGGCGAGCTCGGCGTCGTCCCATCCGCGGGTGGCGCGCACGCGGTCGAGGCGGAGCGCGCGCGGCGCGTCGACGAAGATGACCGCGTCGCACTCGTGGTCGAGGCCGACCTCGAAGAGGAGCGGTGCGTC
>CAMBUI010000088.1 GCA_945870915.1 Candidatus Kuenenia stuttgartensis
CGCCCGCCGCGCGCGAGACCATGGGACGGCGGTCGAGCGGCCCGGCGAGCAGCGTGCGCCACGCGCGCATCCGTTCGGTCGCGGTCGCGGCGCGCGCGGCCGATGCCGTCATCGCCGCCGCGCCGACGAGCAGCACCGTCCCGGCGGCGTGGCTTCCCAGCAGCTTCACCAGCACGATCGCCGCGACGAACAGCACGCTGCCGAGGGCGGCGCCGGGAATCCAGTTGGTGCGCGCGGGCACGAGCAGCGACTTCGCCGAGCGCGAGCCGCGGCCGAGTCCGATCGCCGCGGGATTGCCCCAGCTCGGATAGCCGCGGAGCGAACGGTCCATCCGCAGCGTGGCCCACAGGATGGCCGTGAGTCCGCCGATCGGCCAGAGCCGGAAGACGAGTTCGTGCACGGCAGGCGACGGCTCGTCGACCATGCCGAGCGCGATCAACGCGCCGACGGCAAGCCCCGCCAGCAACCAGCCGAACGCGGCGAAGAACAGCACGACATCCGCACCCATCGACCGCTCGAGCGCAAGCCAGAGTTCGCGGTGCCGCCCCCTCCATCGCTCGAGCTCGGGCCGGCTGAAGCCGCAGGCGTAGCAGCGCCCCGACGTCCCGTCGACCGGCGAACCGCAGACGCCGCAGGCATGCGGCGGAGCGGCGATGGTGTTCGAAGACTCGCTCGACATGTCTCGTTCCGGAGGCCTCGCTCCGGAGGCCCGGCTTGAATGACCCGCTTCGAAGCCCATGCTTCGAAGCCCATGCTTTGAAGCCCATGCGACTGGGACTCACGCCCGCCTCGACCCCGAAAGCCTCAACCCCGAAAGCCTCGGCCCCAAGAGCTTCGACCACGGAGCCCCGGCCACGGAGCCCCGACCACGGTAGCCTCGGGCCGTTCGGCCCGCCTCGGGACAGGACGCGTGTCACCGTCCCGTGTGAGCGAAATCCCGGAGTTCGGCAACCGCTCGGGATGCGAATCGAACGGCGCCCTTGCGACGAACCCCCGACCCCATGCCGCAGCCCCCCGCTCCGTCGCTCTCTCCGTACACGCGCCCCTGGATGGGTCGCTGGCTCTTCGCCGCGGGCGTCTACAACCTGCTCTGGGGCGCGTGGGTCGTCCTGGCCCCGGACGCGCTCTTCCGCCTCGTCGGCATGGAACCCCTCGCCGACCCGGGGCGCGGCATCTGGCAGTGCCTCGGCATGGTGATCGGGGTCTACGGGATCGGCTACCTGTGCGCCGCGCGCGACCCCGTGCGCCACTGGCCGATCGTGCTGGTCGGGTTCCTGGGCAAGATCTTCGGGCCGATCGGGTTCCTCTGGACGGCGTCGCGCGGCGAGATCCCGTGGGTGTTCGGGGTCACGATCCCGACCAACGACCTGCTGTGGTGGATCCCGTTCGCGCTCATGCTGCGCGCGGCGTGGATCGCGAACCACCCGCGGCACGGCCGCGGTTCAGGGCTCGACCCAGCGTCCTGACCAGGAGCCGTCGGCGGCGCGCATGAAGCGCGCGCGCCGGTGTCCCTCGCTCGCGAGCGAGAGCCAGTCGATCGCCGCGACGCGGGTGACGATCACTCCGAAGTTCGCCCGCGCGGGAACGGTCTCGTCCTCGGTCGGACGCCGGTCGAGGACGCCGGACGGAAGGTTCGGCGACGGCCCGTCGCACGCGGATCCCGGCGCGCGCGGGGCGAGGTAGGCGCGACGGCTCGAGAGCGCGCTCCGCGACCAGCCATCGTCGGCGCGCGGACCGGTCGCCTCGAACTCGGCGTCGGCGCCCACGCGCAGCTGCAGCTTTCGCTCTGGCGCGTAGAAGTGCCACGCCACGCGGGGCGCGCGGCGGATCTCGGCGACCTTCGCGCTGCGCCAGTCGGTGTGGCACCAGAGCTCGCCCGGCTCCGGCTCGACGCGGCGCAGCACCACCGAACGCGCGGACGGCGCGCCGTCGGCGCCGATCGTGCACAGCGTCGGGACATGAAAGCCGTGGTGCCGGTCGACGGCACCACGGCTGAGTTCGGACCAGAGGTCCCGGTGGATCTGTTCGAGTTGCTCGTCCAACGCGATCCTCGTGGGCGGTCCTTCTGGGCGATGCTTGTGGGCGATGCTTGCGGGCGATGCTTGTGCGCGACGCTCGCGCGCGGTGCACATCGTCGCTGCTCGCCGCCGGTGTCCGCGCGCGATCTCCGCGCGCGGTCCACGCGAAGTCGACGCCCCGCCGCGCGCGGTTCAGTACACCGACGCGGGGAAGTAGAAGTCCTTCGCGTTCGCCGGCGTCACCAGGTCGACATCGATCATCAGGTGGCGCGGCATGTACGGGAGCTTCTCCTTCTTCTTGCCGCCCTTGAGGACGCCCGCGGCCATCTCCATGCCGGTCGCGATCATCGACGGCGGGTAGGTGATGTCGGCCGGGTACATCGGGTCCTTGTCCATCACGCGCTTGATGATGTCCTTCATGCCCGCGCCGCCGAGGATCCAGACGCCCTCGATGCCCTTCTCGGCGAGCGCCTGCTCGGCGCCGAGGGCCATGTCGTCGTCCGACGCCCAGATCGCGGTCACCTTCGGGTTCTTGGCGAGCATGGTCTCGGTGACCTCGAGCGCCTTCTGGCGGTTCCAGTTCGCGGCCTGCTGGCCGACGACCTTGATGCCGGGCTCGGTCTTGAAGACCTCCATCGCCGCCGTCACGCGGTCGGTGTTGACCGTGCAGGGGATGCCCTCGAGCACGATGATGTCGCCCTTGGCCTTGCCCTTGCCGCCGAGCTTCTGCACCATGAACTCGGCGCTCTTGCGGCCGAAGGCCTTGTTGTCGCCCTCGATGAAGATGTCGGCGACGGGCTTGAGGAAGCCGCGGTCGACGTTCACGATCAGGATGCCGCGGTTGTGGGCCTCCTCGGCGATCGGGGTGATGGGCGCGCTCTCGGTGGCGAGGATCACGAGGCCGTCGACCTTCTGGGCCATGAGCGCCTCGATCTGCTCGATCTGCTTCTCGGGGCTCTCGGCGGTGGCGATGGTGAAGTCGACATCGGGGTGGAGCTTGGCGCACTCCTTGGCCCACCAGACGACGCCGGCGGTCCAGCCGTGGTCGGCGGCGGGGATCGAGACGCCGATCTTCGGCTTCGCGGCCTGCGGGGCGGCGGCGGGTGCGGGCGAGGCGGTGCCGACGGGCGAGGATGCGGCGAGGCCGAGCGCGGCGACGGCGGCGACGAGTCCGATGGTTGCGATGGCGTGGAGCTTGGTGGGCGACTTCATGGTGCGCGGGAGGATACCGCCCGCGCGCTACTCGCGCGAACCGCGCTGCACCAGCACCGCCAGCACGATCACGGCGCCCTTGACGGCGCCCTGCCAGTAGGGGCTCACGTTCGAGATCGTGAGGATGTTGGTGATCATGCCGAGGATCAGGACGCCGACCACCGTGCCCCAGACGCGGCCGAAGCCGCCGCGCAGGCTGGTGCCGCCGATCACGACGGCGGCGATCGCGTCGAGCTCGTTGCCCACGCCCAGTCCCGAGGTCGAGACCGAGTTCATGCGCGAGCTCTGCATGAGCCCCGCGAGGCCGGCGAGCAGCCCCATGAGCGCGTAGGCGCGGAAGCGCACCCAGCCCACCGCGAGGCCCGCGTAGCGCGCCGCGGTCTCGTTCGCGCCCACCGCGATCAGGTGCCGGCCGAAGCGGCTCATCGAGAGCAGCCACTGCGCCGCGATCGCGACGGCGAAGAAGATGATGATCGAGTAGGTGAGCGTGAGCGGCTTGCCGCCGGCGTTCAGGAGGCCGGTGTAGACGGTCTGGCCGTCGACCGAGCCCGACTCCCACGCGAGCGGGATGCCGCCGCGGCCGAGCTTCGCGAACAGCGTCGGGCTCTGCGAGCGGATCTCGCCGGCGTCGGCGATCGCGAGCGCCATCGAGCGGTAGGCCGCGAGGCCGCCGAGCGTGGCGATGAACGGCGCGATGCGCCCGAACACCACGAGCGACCCGTTGATCGCGCCCGCCGCGAGGCCGGCGAGCACGGTGCAGCCGGCGCCGAGCAGCACCGCCGAGCCCTCGGACCATCCGGCGCCGACCAGCGCGTTCATCGCGGTGGTGCCGAGCGCCGCGGCCAGCACCACGATGCTGCCCACGGAGAGGTCGATGCCCGCCGACACGATCACCAGCGTCATGCCCACCGCGAGCACGCCGACCGCGGCGTTCGAGTTGAGCATGGTGCGGAAGTTCTCGGGGCTGACGAAGTCGGTGCCCTGCTTCGCGGTGCTCACGATGAAGAGCAGCGCGAACGCGACGAGCACGCCCCACTTCTCGAGCATGCGCTGCACGGTTGCGAGTGGCCGATGCGAACTCATGCCGCTGCTCCTTCTTCCTGTTCGGGCAGTCCCGACGCGATGCGCACGATGCGCTCCTCGCAGTCGCGCCGCGCGAGCTTCTCGCGCGACAGCTCGCCCGCGAGCCGGCCGTTGCGCATCACGACCACGCGGTGCGCGAGGCCGATGAGCTCGGGCAGCTCGGAACTGATCACGATGCACGCGAGGCCCTTCGCCGCGAGGTCGGCGACGATGCGGTAGATCTCGCCCTTCGCGCCGACATCGACGCCGCGCGTGGGTTCGTCGATCACGAGCACCCTCGGCGCGGCCTCGATCCAGCGCGCGAGCGCGAACTTCTGCTGGTTGCCGCCCGAGAGCGACGAGATCGGCAGGTCGGGCCGCGCGCAGCGGATCGAGAACGCCTCGATCCAGCGCGCGGTCACCGCGCGCTCCGACGCGCCGTCGACCGACAGTCCGCCCGCGCGCACATGGCGCTCGAGCGACGGCAGCGTCATGTTCGCGACCGACGGCAGCGACACATGCAGCCCGCGGCCCTTGCGGTCCTCGCTCACGTACGCGACGCCGGCGCGCAGCGCCTCGCGCGCGCCGGGGAACGACACCTCGCGTCCGCCCACGCGCAGCACGCCCTCGCGCCGCCGCAGGCCGACCATGGCCTCGGCCGTCTCGGTGCGGCCGCTCCCGACCAGGCCGGCGACGCCGACGATCTCGCCCGGACGCACCGCCAGCGAGATCCCGCGCGAGCGGCCGACCGCGCCGAAGCCGACGAGCTCGATCGCGAGCTCCTCCGACACGGCCGCGCCCTTGGGCGGGTAGATCGACCCGAGCTCGCGCCCGACCATCGCGTTGGCGATGCGCGCCTCGTCGACCGCCGCGCCGAGCGCGTCGCGCAGCGGCGCGCCGTGTCCGGCGACATGGTCGCGCGCGAACGACTGCACCAGCGCGCCGTCGCGCAGCACGGTCACGCGGTCGGCGATCGCGACCACCTCGTCGAGATGGTGGGAGATGAAGACGATCGCGCGCCCCTCGTCGCGCAGCCGGCCGAGCAGCGACAGCAGGCGCTCCGCCTCGTGTTCGCCGAGCACCGCGGTCGGCTCGTCGAAGATCAGCACCTGCGCGTCGCTCGCGAGGCACTTGGCGATCTCGACGAACTGCGCCTCGGCCACCGACAGGTCGCCGGCGGCGCGCGTCGGGTCGAGCGAGCTCCCCAGCATGGCGAGCAGCTCCGTGGCCCGCGCCCGCTGGCGCCTGCGGTCGACGCGCAGCCCGAACGCGCCCACGCTCTCGCGCCCGAGGCAGACGTTCTCGGCGACATCGAGCGTCGGCACCAGGTTCAGCTCCTGGTGCACCATCGCGATGCCCGCCCGGATCGCCTCCGACGGCGCGTTGAAGGTGCGCGCCGCGCCCGCGACGCGGACGGCGCCGGCGGTCGGACGCACCGAACCCGACAGGACCTTCATGAGCGTGCTCTTGCCCGCGCCGTTCTCGCCCACGATGGCGTGGATCTCGCCCGCGCGGAACTCCGCCGAAACCCGGTCGAGCGCCCGCACGCCCGGGTAGTCGACCACGACCGCGTCGGCCGCGAGCAGCACGCGGGGAATGCCCCGCGACTCCGGGGGAGCGTCCGAGATTGACCGAGGCGGGAGCACCATCGGGCGCAAAGACTACCGCTTGCCACCCCGACGCGGGCGGTTCCGACGCCAAAGGCTGCTCCCAGGGGGGCCTTGCGCCCGATTTCACCGGCCGGGTTCCGCGCCTCCCGCCCGATCGTGTGCTACCTTTCCCAACTCGATGCCCGGGCTCGGCCGTTCCAACCCCCACCTGCGCCTGACCGCCGCGATCCTCGTGGCGATGCTGGCCGCCCTGGCGGGGTCGTTCGACCGCGAGGGCACCGAGCGCACCCGACGCAGCGAGCTCCACACCCTCGTGGGCGGGCTCCGGCTGGTGTCGGTGCCGGACGACCGGGGCCAGGCGCACCTCGTCGCGGGTCTCCGCGCCGTGCGCGCCGACGAGGCGCGGTCGCCCGTGGTCGAGGGTCCCGTCCTGCGCACCGCCGATGCGCGCGCCGCCATGCGCGGCCGCCTCGACCGGTCGCGCGCCTCGGGCGCGGCGCTGCTGCGCACCACGGCCCTGCCTCCGCCGGTCGCCTGAGCCTCGCCAGGTTCGATCGATCCCCCCATCCACAGGCAACACCGCGATCGGTGCCGCTTCGCCAGTCCACCTGGCGCCGATCCCACCGCGATTTCCGCGAGAGATACACACATGAGTCAGCTCCTCAAGGGCATTCCCGTCATCGATTGGTTCGTGCGCATGACCATGGGCACCAAGAACCAGCGCGATGTGAAGCGCTACAACAAGATCGTCGACGCCGCCAACGCGCTCGAGCCCGAGATCCGCCGCCTGACCGACGCGCAGCTGCGCGGCAAGACGGCGGAGTTCCGCACCCGCATCGCCGGCGGCGAGAAGCCCTACGCGATGATCCCCGAGATCTTCGCCGTCGCCCGCGAGGCGATGGACCGCGGCGTCGGCATCCGCAGCATCTTCAACCCGGCCCGCGGCATCGACCTCAACCACGACGGGCTCGTCAACGCCGACGACCGCTTCGACCCCGCGCGCCTGCCCGAGGATGTCCGCCGGCTGTACCACGAGACGCTCGAGCGCATGCGCGCGACCGAGCCCCGCATGCCCGAGGGCGACCTCCGCGGCAACGCGACCATGATCGAGGCCTGGCAGTTCGTCGACATCCCCAACGCGATCTACGACGCCGTGCGGGTCATCTACCCCGAGAGCCGGCCGCCCTTCCGCGCGCGGCCGTTCGACGTCCAGCTCATCGGCGGCATCGTGCTCGCCGAGGGCAAGATCGCCGAGATGAAGACCGGCGAAGGCAAGACCATCGTCGGCCCGCTGGCGTGCTACCTGGCCGCCTGCGAGGAGAAGCAGGTCCACGTCGTGACCGTGAACGACTACCTCGTCCAGCGCGACCGCGACTGGACGGCGCCGTTCTTCCGCGCGCTCGGCCTGACCGTGGGCGCGATCCACCCGCAGCACATGCAGGCCCACGAGGAGAAGAAGTCCGCCTACGCCTGCGACGTCGTCTACGGCACCACCAGCGAGTTCGGCTTCGACTACCTGCGCGACAACATGAAGACGCGCCCCGAGGAGCAGCTGCAGAAGCACCGCGGCTTCGCCATCGTCGACGAGGTCGACTCGATCCTGATCGACGAGGCGCGCACGCCGCTCATCATCTCCGGCCCCGCGCACTCGTCGCAGCCGCGCTACGACCTCGCCGACGCGATCGCGCGCCACCTCGTCGGCCGCCAGTCGGAGTGGGACTCGGCCAACGACGAGTGCCGCCGCGTGCAGGAGAAGGCCGCGTCGCTCGAGGGCGACATCCGCAACGCCCGCGAGAAGGGCTCCGTGCCCGCGATGAAGGCCGCGCTCGACGCCGCCCGCAAGGACATCGCCACCGCCGAGGCGCGCCGCGACCGGTTCCAGCAGTTCTACGAGGTCGAGCTCGACAAGAAGCAGGCCGCGCTCACCCACCAGGGCGTCGAGGAGGCGCAGCGCGCCGCCAAGCGGCTCGACCCGTCGGTCGGCAGCTTCTACGTGGGCGACAACATCGACCTCCCCCACCTCGTCGAGCAGGCGGTGCGCGCGCACACGGTGTACATGCGCGACCGCGACTACGTCGTCGCCCCCGACGAGAACGGCACCGAGGGCGTCGTGATCGTCGACCAGAACACGGGCCGCAAGATGGTCGGCCGCCAGTGGTCGGACGGACTCCACCAGGCCGTCGAGGCCAAGGAGAAGGTGCGGATCAAGGAAGAGACGCAGACGATGGCGACCATCACCATCCAGAACTACTTCAAGCTGTACAAGCGGCTGTCGGGCATGACCGGCACGGCCGACACCGAGGCGACCGAGTTCCACGAGATCTACCGGCTCGACGTGGTGTCGATCCCGACCAACCTGCCGATCGCCCGCGCCGACCGCCAGGACCGCGTCTACCTGTCGCAGAAGGACAAGTGGAACGCGATCGTCGAGGAGATCAAGATCTACCACGACGTCGGCCGCCCGGTGCTCGTGGGCACCACCAGCGTCGAGAAGAGCGAGATGGTCGCGCACATGCTCGCGACCAAGCACCAGATCCGCCACGAGGTCCTCAACGCCAAGCAGCACGAGCGCGAGGCGGAGATCGTCCTCGGCGCCGGCAACCTCGGCGGCGTGATGATCGCCACCAACATGGCCGGCCGCGGCACCGACATCAAGCTCCGCGGCTTCTCCCGCGCCGACCTCGTCGAGCACTGGAAGCGCCGCAACATCGCGCCCCGCGAGGCCAGCGCCGCGATGTCCGACGACGAGATCATCGGCCTCTGCTACCGCCACATGGCCGAGCGCGCGTTCCCCAAGGACGCGACCGCGGGCAAGGACGCTCCCACGCTGCGCCTCATGCTGCTCCGCAAGTGGGCGGTCGAGCGCGCCAAGATCGCCGAGAAGAAGGCCGACTCGCTCGGCGCCGAGCAGCTCGTCGAGATCCTCGACGACGTCGGCTTCCCCCCGCTGCACCGGCTCGAGATGTGGAGCGGCGTCGAGGCGATGGGCGGCCTGCACATCGTGGGCACCGAGCGCCACGAGAGCCGCCGCATCGACAACCAGCTGCGCGGCCGCGCCGGCCGCCAGGGCGACAACGGCTCCAGCCGCTTCTTCCTGTCGATGGAGGACGACCTCATGAAGCTCTTCGCGGGCAAGGTGATGCTCACCGCGCTCTCGAAGCTGGGCATGAAGGAGGGCGACGACCTCGAGGACAGCCTGCTCACCCGCTCGATCGAGAAGGCGCAGCGCAAGGTCGAGGAGCGCAACTTCCAGGCCCGCAAGAACATCCTCGAGTACGACGAGCCGATGGAGCACCAGCGCCGCGCGTTCTACGGCCTGCGCCAGCCGATCGTCGAGTCGAAGGGCGTCAAGGAGCTCGTGCTCCGCTACGTCGAGGAGTCGATCGAGAAGGCCGCCGAGGACTACCTCGGCAAGATGCACGTGCCGAACACCTGCGCCGAGTGGGTGCGCGAGCACTGCGGCGTGTCGATCGAGGCCGACCGCTTCCTCAAGAAGGACCGCGAGGAGATCGAGAAGCTCATCCGCATCGACGCCGCCGAGGAGGCGCAGGAGTCGATCCGCGCCACCGCGGGCGAGTGCCTCCCCGCCGAGCTCGATCCGCCGGAATGGGACGCCGAGGGCTTCGCCGCCTGGGCGCGCGCCAGCTACGGCGCCGAGCTGCTGCCCGACGAGATCCGCGCCATGGGCCGCCAGCAGGCGATCGAGCGCGTGCAGCGCGCCGCGATCCGCCGCTTCGCCGAGATCGACCTCTCGCCGATCGCCGCGTTCCTGGTCAAGGACTTCGGCGCGCGCCAGCTCGCCCAGTGGGCCAACCGCAAGTTCGGCGCCGACCTCGACGAGTCGATCTTCGTGGGCGCGACCACGCCCGCCGACGCGGCCGACAAGCTCGTCGCCAAGGCGCGCGAGCTCTACCGCCGCCGCGAGATCGCCTACCCGGTCGACTTCGCCATCGAGTCGACCAACGCCGGCATGCAGCAGGATCCGGCGGGCGCGCTCGCGCAGTTCTGCACCTTCGTCAAGGCCCGCTACGGCCTCGCGTGGGACCCGCAGTCGCTGCCGTCGAGCGACCCGACCGAGCTGCGCCGCATGCTGCTCGAGAAGGCCGAGGCGATCGGCGAGGCCGACATCGCGCGCCGCGCCCAGGAGTGCCTCGCGCGCGGCCGCGACGCCGACTCGATCGCGCGCTGGTTCGGCGAGGAGTGCCTCGTGCGCCTCTCCGAGAGCGAGCGCGACGACGCGGCGGCCAATCCCGAGGCGTTCGTGCGCAGCAAGGTCGGCGACCTGGTGCGCCTCGAGCTCACCCAGTTCGAGCGCTGGATCCTCCTGTCGATCCTCGACAACGCGTGGAAGGACAACCTCCACTCGATGGACCAGATCCGCGACTCGATCGGCTTCCGCGCCTTCAGCCAGAAGGACCCCCGCATCGAGTTCAAGCGCGAGAGCGCGAAGACCTTCAACGAGATGCAGGAGACGATCCGCGACCGCGTGACCGACATCGCGTTCCGCGGCCGGCTCGCGCCGCAGGCGCCGCGCATGCCGAGGCCGCAGATGGCGGCGGCGGCGGCACCCGCCGGACTCCCGTCGGCCGAGGCGGGAGCGGCATCGGCCGGCGCCTCGCAGGGTGTGCTCGCGGCCTCTGCGCCGGCGGCACCGGTCGCGGCGGCCCCCGTCGCGGCACCCGCGCTCGCGTCGGAGTCGCCGGTCGACCCGTCGACCCTCCCGGTCGTCGGCCGCAACGAACCCTGCCCCTGCGGCAGCGGCCTCAAGTACCGGCAGTGCCACGGAAAGAAGCCGGACGCGGCGGGGTAAGCCGCAGCGGCCAGCCGCCCGCCTCCTCGCGCGCCTCGTCGCGCGCGGCCTTCGCCAACGACAGCACCGCGGCCCCGCCTCAGCGCGGGGCCGCGGCTTTTCCCGCGGCGTGCATGCGCTTGACGCGCGTGAGGAATCCGCTAGACTTCTCCCCCTCACAGCCTCGTTAGCTCAGTTGGCAGAGCAGCTGACTCTTAATCAGCGGGTCGTAGGTTCAACCCCTACACGAGGCACTCGAGTCGCCGAAAGGCACACGGCCGCCGAACGGCAGGCCGCACGATCGCAGGAAGGCGGAGCACGCGCTCCGCCTTCTTCGTTTTTGCCGCCGCGGATGTGCTCAAATGCGCC
>CAMBUI010000089.1 GCA_945870915.1 Candidatus Kuenenia stuttgartensis
CGTCCGATCTCGCGGCCGGGGACCGCTATGCGCTCCGTCGCGCCGCGCGGGCGCGCATCGCGCTCGCCACGAGTCGCGCCCAGCCGCCCCGCAGCGCGGCGAGCGCGTGGGCCAGCCGTGCATCGGCCTGACGGTCGTCGCGCGACACCAGGAGCCTGCCGCGGTACACGATCGAGCTCGCCTCGAGCACGGCGATCGAGGTGGCCGCAAGCTCTCGCTCGGCGGCGTTGCCGGTGGCCGACATCGCCTCGCACGCCGCAAGCGCCAGCAGGTAGTCCTCGCGCTCGGCAAGGCCAAGGCAGAACAGGTCGACCGGATCGCCCGGCTCCGAGAGCGGTCCGCCCTCGAGCGCAGCCTGCGAAGGCACCAGCCCATCGCCGCGACGCACGCGATCCACCACCTGGACGAGGACGGGGTCCGTCTCGTCACCGAGGGCGGCGAGAAGCCGCAGGCTGGAGGATGGGTCGGCGAAGGAGGTCATTGCGTGTGGCGTGGTCGTTTGCGGTCGTCTTGGGTCGTTTCGGGATCGCTCGGGTTTCGCTTCTCTCGGCTCATCCGCCCGGTCGGAGGGCCCGCATGAGCCGTCCGATCTCGTCGTCGAGCTCGTCCTCGGTCGCGCCGTCCTTGAGGAGCAGGTCGACGACCGCCTGTCTGAATCGGATGCTCGCGGTCCGCACCATGCTCGCCGCCTGTCCGCCCGTCACCGAGAAGCTCTCCGCGATGTCGGCATAGGAACTGCCGCCGACGAAGTGCTTCTCGAACATGTCCCAATGGGTCTCGAATCCCTCCTGGACGCACCTCTCGCGCGCGGAGCTTGCGGCGCTCCGCACCATCGAGGCGGCCCAGACCCGGTCGAACTCCTCGCCGGCGCTGCTCGCGTCGGCCACAGGTTCCACCGAGGACTCGCCCGAGAGGGTGTCGATCCTCTCGGCCTTCCTCCGACGGGCCTCTTCCTGCAGGAAGAAGAGGAACCCGTTGATCAGCCAGCGGCGCAAGGGCAGTCCGCTGTCGATCCATTTCTCGAAATACGCCGATTGCGCCAGCCGCGAGGCGAAGAAGCCTGAAACCAGGTCCTTCGGGGTTCCCAGCGACCGGAAGCTCGACCCCGCGACATAGTTGCCGAGGGGCTCGGAATAGGTCTCCATCACGTACGCGTTGATCCGGGAAATCCCTTGGCTACCTTGGCCCAATTGGGCAACGAGCCACCCGCGCTGCGTCGCTGGAAACGAGTCGCGCTTCTGGGCGGGCTGTTTTGATGCCTGGGAGTTCACTTCTCGATCGCGCATCGCAGGTTGCGATATCGGCAGACGACCGCCCTATGGTCGCCTCCTCTCGCTGAGAAGAGACGAAACGCCCTCTTCCTTTGCGCAAGAAGAACGGACTCCGCCGCGGGTTACGCGAGGAGCCGCAGTCCGCGCGCGGCGTCCTCGGCCAGCGGCGCCGGCGAAACCGGGGCGCCGACGGCCTTCCGCATCCACAGGTCGGGGGTGAGGCACCCGAGCGAGGTGATCCGCTTGGTCTCGCCCGCCAGGTGCTTTCCACGCATGTACGAGCGGATCTGATGGCTCATCATGTGCCCGAGCGTGTAGTCGGGCAGGTACAGCGGGTGGGCGATCATGTGCTGGTAGGCCGCCAGGATGCGGTAGTTATCGGGTCCGAAGTCGCGCTCGTAGAACCGGGACCACAGGTCGGCGGCGATCCGAAGGACTTCCTCGCGCAGGGCGGCCGGGGTCGCCTTCGGGTTGGCGTAGAGCCAACGCCAGGTCCTCAGCTCGAGGAGCGACGGTCCGGCGATCTGGCAGGCCGAGAGCATCGTGGCCACCGAGTCGACGGCGAACTGCCGTTCGGCCGCCGCGGCGTCCTCCAGCCCGAGCACGCGCTTGGCCAGCGACTGGTAGAGGAACGCGAACGCCTCGGTGCACGCCGTGTTGGGCACGCCGCGCAGCGCGGGCCGGCTCACGAAGTAGGTCGAGCACAGCTGCTCGAGGTTGTGCCCGAGCTCGTGCATCGCGGTGTCGAAGCCGTCCCAGCCGAGCTCCTGGTCGAGGCTCGAGGTGCGCAGCCACGCGCCGTAGCCCTCGAGGTACGGACGCATCGCGTGCCCCGCGCCCTTGCAGACCTCGACGCGGATGTGGGTCCCGAGGAAGTCGGCGTCCTTGCCGTCGAACCCGAGCTCGCGGAGCACGGCGGGCAGCTTGGCCTCGAGCTCCTTCACGTTGGCGAAGCGCGACTTCACCGCGGCGTTCATCTCGGTGGCCGGCTTCGCCTCGACGATGTCGTCGAAGTAGATGTCGAACGGCTCGAGCGCCCGCCCAAGGCGCCGCGCCATGAACGCCGCGAGGTCGCGGCGCACCGGCGCGTCGAGCAGGTCGGTCATCAGCTTCTCGACCTCGGCCTCGGGCATCTCGCGCTCGAGGGCGAACTTGCGGGCGATCGCCGTCGGCTCCTCGGGGAAGAGCGGGTCGAACTCCTGCGCCATGCGGAAGTTCGCGATCCAGTGCTCGTAGCGCTCGAGGCCGAGCAGTTCGCCGGGATCACCGCCCGCGACCGTGTTTCTCTCGGGATTCCAGTCGCGCTTCTCCTCGCCCGACATGACGCGCCTGGGGATGGTGCCATCGATATGGCGCGCCATCACCCACGCCAGCGCGCGCTGCTTGCCGAGCCCGTCGGGATCGCCGTAGCCGGCCTTGATCTCCTCGCGCACCAGCCAGTGCGCGATGAGCTTGCGATCGGCCTCGAACCAGCGCTTGCCGTTCGCATCGACCATGCCGCCCACGGGCACGTGGAAGTGGCTGACGAACTTGCCGGACTCGAACGATGTCTTGCGCGCGCGGTCGGAGAGCTCGACGGGGATGCGCGGCCCGAAGTTGAGCGCGATGCGCGCGGCCGCCCAGCCGGCGTCGTCCCACGACGGTCCGTCGCGCAGCATGGTGTCCAGCGTCGGCCGAGCGAAGTTCAGCAGGCAGAGATGGGCGATCTTCTGCTTGTACATCTGCTCCGACAGGTCGGGCGACGGATCGAACTGCGCCAGGATGTCGTCGACGCCGGGGAACTCGTCGCCGCGCAGGTCGTGGTGTCGGCGCAGCGTGCGGCGCATCTCGTAGAGGTGGCCGTCGATCTGCTCGAGCGCCGTCTCGAGGCGCGCCAGCAGACGCGTGCGCTCGGCGGCGTCGCCCACGAAGTGCCGCAGGCAGAAGTCCTCGAACGCCTTCGCGTCGCCGTCGTTGGCGTTCCAGCGCGAGGCAACCCGCGCGACGCCGGCCTCGATGGCGGCGCGGTGCGCCTCTCCGTGACGGGCGACGAGCGCGGCGATGGCCTTCGCGGGAGCATCGGCGAGCGTGAACGGAGCGGTGGCTTCGGCGGTGGCGGGGGTCATGGCGCGGAGGGTAGTCCGAGTGGGCGGGCCCGACGCCGCCGTGGGCGGGATTTTGTCCGATGCCGCGCCGGAGGGCGCGCCCGGTCCGAGGCGGTCCCGAGCCCCTCGCGCACACCGCTTGCCGCGGGAGGATTCGGTTGCGACGATGCGATGATGCTCCGCATCGCCGGCCCTCGTCTCGGTCTGTCGCTCGTTCTGCTCGCCGCGCTGCCGCTCCTGCCCGGCTGCGCGTCCCAGCGGGTGGTCGACCGCTTTCGCGACGTGTCCGTCGGCATGACCAGGGACGAGGTCGTCGCGCTGCTCGGGGAACCCAGTTCGAAGTGGCCGCTCAACCCGAAGTTCGACGGCATGACCGGCGAGCGGCTGCAGTGGGGCGATGGTCTCTCGAGCCTCGCCTCGAGCGCCGTCTACCACGGCAAGCCGGACCGCGCCTACTGCGTCGACTTCGACGACGCGGGAACGGTGGTCTCGAAGGCCGCGCCCACCTGGGTGGAGCAACCCGAGCGGTGAACGCGCCGCGATCCAGCCGCGGGTCGCGGACGCTGCGGATGGATCGCGGAAGTGGGTGTCCGCCTCGGACATCGGGCCGGCTTCCGCGTACAACAGCGCCTCCATGAACTACTTCGTCCGCACCGAGTCAGGCGCCGAACACGGCCCATTGTCCGCGCGGCAACTCCGCGATGCCGCGCGCAGCGGCGCGCTCTCCCGCGGCGACCTGGTGCGCCCCGAGGGGACCGTCGACTGGTTCCGTGCCGACAAGGTGCGCGGGCTCGAGTTCGCCGATTTCGCCGCGGAGACCGTGTCGCCAGCACAGCCGTCCGTGCAGGCGACCACGCCGCCGGGAGCACCCACTCTGCCGGGAGCGCCAGCGCCCACTCCGTCGCCCGCATCCGCCGCGACACCGCCGCTCGAGCCGCCACCGCAGGTTCGTCGCGACGACGGCCTCATCCGCCACATCGAGCCGCTCGCCGCACGCGGCTTCAACGTGCGCAAGCTCGAGGGCGAGGAGGTCGAGTCGGTGACCACGCAGTCGTTCCTCGACGTGCTGCGCCTTTCGATCCCCGCCGCGCTGCTGGGACGCCGCGGACTGCTCGTCGTCACCAACCGCCGAGTCTTCGTGGCGAACGCGACGGTGTCGACCCGCACGCTCCAGTCGGCCTACCTCGACCGCATCGACCGCATCGGATTCGGTGGCCGCGTCGCCATCGCGCGGCTGGTCATGGGCGCGATGCTCGCCCTCGGGGGCGTTGCCGCCGCGGTCGGCCCCATGCTGCTGGCGCTGGTCACCGGCGCGGGGCTCGCGCCGCCAGCGCTCGGGTCCGCGGCGCTGCCGTTCATCGTCGTGGGCATCCTGCTGGTGCTGCTCGCCCGCTATCGCGCGCTCGAGATCGGCGTGGCGTCGGGCACGCTTGTGTTCTCCAAGCGCGCGCTCGAACTCGACGCGCTCTCGCGCATCGACGAACTCCGCGATGCGCGGCTCGCTCACCTCAGCAGCGGCGCCAGCGCCTCGGCCCACATCTCGTAGCCTCGCGGGGTCAGGTGCAGCGCGTCGGGCATGATCTCCTTCGAGATCGAGCCGTCGGCGTTCAGGAAGGCGTCGCCGATCGCGTGGATCGCCAGCGGCGTGCGCGCGCTCTTGCGGCCCGCGGCGGTGATGCGGGCGTTCTCCTCGACGACCCAGCGGCGCATCGCCTGGTTGATCTGGCAGATGTCGCCGCGCATCGCGTTGAAGCGCTCGCCGCGCGGGAAGATCTCCAGGATGTGGACCGTCGCGTCGGGGCACTGCGCCACGAGCCGAGTGGCCACCGCCTGCACGCCCGCGAGCGTCTCGGCGGCGTTGCTGGTGCCGTGCCCGAGGTTGTTGGTGCCGATCAGCAGGACGACGTGCTCCGCGCCGAGCCGCGTGAGCGGCGCCTTCTCGAGCCGCCACAGCACGTTCTCGGTGCGGTCGCCGGAGTTGCCGAGGTTGAGCGCGCCGCGCGGCGCGAGATGCTTCGCCCACGCGGCCTTGCCCGGATCCTCCCACGACTGCGTGATCGAATCGCCGACGAAGACGACGGGCGCCTTGCCCGACTCCTGCGCGCGCCGGATGCACTCGGCCTCGCGCTTGATCGCCCACTCGTCGGTCCGCGCGGCGGGGACGAGCGAACTCGGCTGCGCGGCCGCGGCGCCGGCGTCCTGCTGGCGCGCGAGTCCGGCCCCTCCGAGCACGAGGGCGATGGCGACGGTGAGGGCGGCGAGTGCGAGCGCGTGGTGCGAGGTCATGACCGCAGTCTAAAACGACCGCGCCCGCGTGGGTCGCACGCGGGCGCGGGAAGTGTCAAACGGAGGGGTCCGGTCGCTTACGGGCAGGCGCCCCAGCTGCCGAGGATCACCGCGAGGTCGGACGCATCGACCGAGCCGCTGCCGTCGATGTCGCCGGCGCAGCCCGAGCAGGGGCCCCAGGCGCCGAGCACGACCGCGAGGTCCGAGGCGTCGACGGTGCCGCTGCCGTCGAGGTCCGCCGGGCACGGCGGCGCCGAAGGCGTGCAGCTGAACGACACCGAACCACCGCCGCCCACATTGGCCTTGCTGCCGATGCGCACGTAGTACTGGCCGACATCGGTCACATCGAAGGTCACGGTGCTGGTGAGCGCCGTGCAGCCCGCGCCGTCGTCGTTGCACGCGATCACGGTCGAGGCCGCGGTCGGGCAGTTGGCTCCCGCGCTGTACACCACGATGCGGGTGTCGAACGCCGCGAGGCCGCAGGTCGAGATGGTCGCGCTGCCCGAGCACTCGGGCACGTAGCGGTACCACACGTCCTTGTTGAGGGTCACGCCGGCGCCGTCGGTGCAGCTGGCCGCGATGGCGAGCGCGCTGTTGGTGGCGCCGGTGGTGTCGAACGCGTAGGTTCCGGGGAGCACCGGGGTCGCCGAGACGCAGTCGTCGTTCGACGGCGGCGGGGTGGTGATGGTGTACGAGAAGGTGTAGTTGTTGCGGGTGTCGGCGCCGAGGAAGACGCGCATCAGGATCGAGCTCGATCCGGTGGCGTTCGTGTAGGTGAACACCTCGTTGTTGGTGTTCGCCACGCGCGACAGCGCGACCGCGCCGCCGCAGGCGCCGTAGAGCTCGACATCCACGTCGCCGTTGGCGTGCGTGAAGGTCATGTTCATGCTCATCGAGGCACCCGCCGGGAGCGGGATCGAGTACCAGTCCTCGTCGAGGCGCTTGACGACCATGTTGGTGTACGTGGTGCCGGCGGTGGTGGCGCGGGCCGCGGCGCAGGCGTCGTTCGGCTCCTGCGCATCGTCGGAACCGGTCGCCAGAAGCGCGGCGAATCCGCCGGAGTTGACCGCGACATCCCAGCGGCCGTAGCCGTCGTCGGCCGCGGTGTTGGCGCAGGAGCTGCCGCCGCAGGTGAGCACGGCGTAGAGGCGCTTGTCGCTGTCGCGGTAGATGGCGCTACCCGACGATCCGCCCTCGGTGATGCCGTTGTTCCACGAGAGCGACTGCCAGTTGGTTCCGGGTGAGCCGCAGGGGAAGGATCCCGCGTTCTTCACGCCGAACGAGATCGCCTGCGGCGCGCCACCCGGGTGGTGAATGCCGGTCGACGCGGTGTTCACCGCGGGGTTCGCGTTGGTCCAACCGACCCAGTACGTCGTGGTCGGCAGCGTCGGACGGACCATGAGCAACGTGCAGTCGCTCGCGAGGTAGGTCGAGGTCAGGTCCGAGCCCGTGATGTTCGTGCCCGCGCTCACCGCCGCGTTGCAGGTCGGCGTGCGGTAGAAGAAGTTGAACTGGCAGGCGTTGGCGTCGGCCGCGGTCGAGATGCAGTGGTTCGCGGTCGACACGTAGGGCGTCTCGTCGGCCGCGGTGGTCGCGGTGAGCTGGCCCGAGCAGAGGAAGCCGTTGAAGAGCAGGCGCACGGTGCCGTTCGACTCGTTGGCCCAGGTCGCGAAGCACGACGGCTGGTTGTGGCAGTTGCCCGCCACGCCGCCATCGCCGGCGTTCTCGAACGCGCCGCTGAAGATGTCGCGGTAGCCGTGGAAGAACTCGACGCTGGTGAAGGGCAGGCCCTTCACGCGCTGGCCGGCCGGAACGAACCACTCGATGAGGGTCCGGTTCGACGGCATGGTCAGGCTCCACGCGGTGCCGTTGCCGAACTCGCCCGTGCCCTCGATGGGACCGACGGTCGAGTCGAGCATGCCCGGGGTCGACAGCCGCAGGTTCTGGCCCGCGGGGAGGTCGATGCCGCCGAAGCGGAGGTTCGAGTTGAACGCGTTCTCGCTGGAGACTTCGAGCCGCCAGAGCGATCCGCCCGGCACGCTGATCCACTCGCCGTCCTCCATCGCGACCGGCGCGGTCAGCGGGATCGCGAAGCGGAACGGCTTCGGACCCATGCCGTGTCCCTCGGCCTCGTCCTGCGCGACGAAGAAGTCGTTGTCCTGGCCGGGGAGCGCGAACACGGGAGCGGGGATCGCATCGATGCCGAGCTCATGCGAGAGCGACTGGAGCTTCTCCTGCTCCTGCCACGGAGCGCCGTGCACGGCATGGCCGTCCGCCTCGATGGTCACGAACTCGCCGCCGCGGAGCTTCGGAGGGGCTCCCTTGCCGGCATCGCCGAGCGCAAGCGTGGTGGGAACGAGAAGCACAGTCGTGGCGAGCAGCATTCGTCGCATGCGGATCTCCTGGATCGTCGACCAGTCGGGTCGGGTCAGCTGGGCCTTCGAGGGTTCGTCCTCGGCGGCATCTTCGGGGAATGAAACCAACGCGGGTTGGCAAACACACAACCGCAGCGCGGCCCTCGCTGCTGACGGGAAAGTACCCCGTGACGCCCCCTTTGCAAAGGGATTCGGCAAAAGTGAAAGGACCCCGGCGGGGGCCGGGGTCCTGGGAACTGGTCTGGAGCGTCCAATCCGCGGGAGTACCGGGGAGAGACGAGGTCGCGCGAGTGATATGGGCGGGTTCAGACGCCCGCAGCCATCTTCTCGGCCTTCTTGCGGGCGTCGGCGAGGGTGCCGACGTACATGAAGGCGCTCTCCGGCAGGTCGTCGCCCTTGCCGTCGCAGATCTGCTCGAAGCTGTCGATCGTCTCCTCGAGGGGGCAGGTCACGCCCGGGAGGCCGGTGAAGACCTCGCCGACGTAGAACGGCTGCGAGAGGAAGCGCTCGATCTTGCGCGCGCGCGACACGGTGAGCTTGTCCTCTTCCGAGAGCTCGTCGACGCCGAGGATGGCGATGATGTCCTGGAGGTCCTTGTAGCGCTGCAGGATGTTCTGCACGCGGCGCGAGCACTTGTAGTGGCGCTCGCCGAGGACCTGCGGATCGAGGATGCGCGAGGTCGACGACAGGGGATCGACGGCGGGGTAGATGCCCTTCTCGGCGATCTTGCGCTCGAGCACGATGAACGCGTCGAGGTGGCTGAAGGTGGTCGCCGGAGCCGGGTCGGTGAGGTCGTCTGCGGGAACGTAGATCGCCTGCACCGATGTGATGGCGCCCTGACGGGTCGAGGTGATGCGCTCCTGGAGCGCACCCATCTCGGTCGCCAGGTTCGGCTGGTATCCGACGGCGCTCGGCATGCGGCCGAGGAGCGCGGACACCTCGGAACCGGCCTGGGTGAAGCGGAAGACGTTGTCGACGAAGAGCAGCGTTTCCTTGCCCGACGCATCGCGGAACTCTTCCGCCATGGTCAGCGCCGAGAGCGCGACGCGCAGACGCGCGCCCGGCGGCTCGTTCATCTGGCCGAAGACCATCGCCACCTTGTCGAGGACGTGCATCTTCTTGCCGCTCGCGTCGGTGTACTCGGCCTCCTGCATCTCGAGCCAGAGGTCGTTGCCCTCGCGGGTGCGCTCGCCGACGCCGGCGAACACGGAGTAACCACCGAAGTTACGGGCGACGCGCGCGATCATCTCCTGGATGACGACGGTCTTGCCGACGCCTGCACCACCGAAGAGACCGATCTTTCCACCGCGGACGAACGGGCAGAGGAGGTCGATGACCTTGATGCCGGTCTGCAGGATCTCGGTCTTGGGGTTGAGCTCGACGAAGTCGGGCGGCTCGCGGTGGATGGGCGCGGTCTTGGTCGCGGCGACCGGACCACGCTCGTCGACCGGCTGGCCGAGAAGGTTGAACACGCGGCCGAGCACGCCTTCACCGACGGGCACGCGCACGGGCGCGCCGGTGTCGACGCAGGCATCGCCGCGCTTCACGCCGTCGGTCGAGGCGAGGGCGACGCAGCGGACCTGGCCGCCGCCGAGGTGCTTTGCGACCTCGCCGACGAGGGTCATCTTCTGACCCGACTCTTTGGAAGCCTTGGTCTCGAAGTTCACATGCACGGAGTTGTAGATCTCGGGCAGGTCCGACTCGGGGAACTGCGCGTCGAAGGTCGATCCGATGACCTGAATGACGGTGCCAGTGCTGGCCATGTGGGCTCCAACGAAGCTGAAAGATGGACGGACTCACACGCCGCAAGGGATCCCTTGGGGCTTGTGACGAATTTCACAGGAGGGGAGAAGATATCCGCACCGGGCTGATCGTGCAAAGGGTGCGGCGAACGCGCGGGCCGCGGAGGGCGATCGACGGACAACCTGCGGCCGAGGCGTCAGCCTCGGGTGTCGAGGATCCTGCCAAGCTGCGCTGCGGTCGCAACTTCCACGCGGTCGGCGGCGCGGGAGTACATCTGCAGGGCCCCGGTTGCGGCGGAGAGCGCCGCCCGGCGGCGGGCATCGGCCGGAGATCCAGCGCCCGGGTCGAAGCCGAGGCCTCGGCTGACGGGCGAGTCCACCTTTCCCGAGACCATGCCGGTGACCAGGTTGGTGGTGTTCGGGGGGCGCGCCGCGGGCGGGGTGATCACGCTGCCGACGCGGGCCGAGGTGCTGGTGGCGGGCGTGTTGGCCTTCGGCTTCATGCCGTAGGCCACCGCAGCCTGGAAAGGGATGGGGCGGGTCGAGTCCATTCGCGGGGAGGAATATACAGGCGCGGGCTGGTTGCGCTCGCGCCTGTCGCGCATTCACCTGTGGTTCATCGAACTGCACGCCGCTGTTCGGCAGGAATGGCGCGCGTTCCGGAACTTCTCAGACACGGCGCGGCTCAGGCCTCGCTGAGCGAATCGACCTTGCGGTCGAGTTCGGTGCGCTCCATGTCGCGGCGGAGCTCTTCCCAGCGGGCGGGGTCGTCGGATGCGTCGAGGAGGAACTCGATCGTCTCGCGGGCGAGCGCGACCGTCGGTCGGTCGGCGGGAGGCAGCTTGCCGAGGAGCGCGTCGAGCCGGTCGACGAGTTCGTCGTACCGGGCGACCTCCTGGAGTTCGGACCGGTTCTTCGAGTGTTCGAAGCCGTCCTTGCGGAGGTTGGTGAGGATCACGCCGGTGGAGTAGAGGAGCTGGCGCTCGTCGGCGTCGAGCGACGCGAGTTCGGTGGCGCGTCCCGACGGCGCCGCGACGGGATCGACCGCGCGGCCGCCTCCAGCCGCGATGCGGAAGTCGCCGGCGCCCCCCGGCGCCACGGGGTTCTCGCGGTCGGCGGCCCGCCAGAGCACGGCCGCCGAAAGCGCGGCGGCGGCGATGCTGGCCGCGATCGC
>CAMBUI010000090.1 GCA_945870915.1 Candidatus Kuenenia stuttgartensis
GACCTTCGCCACCGCGGCGGAGCTCAACGCGATCACGGCGCGCTTCGTCTCGGGCTCGACGGTCTCCGTCGACGTCCTCGGCATGAACGCCACCCAGCTCGCCGCGGTCGCCGGCAACGCGACGGCCTCGGGCGTGGTGGTCTACCCGCCGATGCAGGTCGTGCGCGGCGGAACGATCTCGGGCTACTTCCCGACGATCGCCTCGGCCATGACCTTCGCGGTCGACGGCGACACCGTCAACATCGCCGCGGGCACGTACACCGAGCAGTTCGCGATCACCAAGGACATCACCGTCCAGGGTCCGAACTTCGCGGTGGCCGGCAACGGCACGCGCGTGGCCGAGGCCATCCTCGACTACAGCGCGGCGTCGCCCACCGACGGCCAGCTCGTCCTCGTGGCGAAGGGCGCGCTCAAGGGCGTCATGATCCGCGACAACCTCCTGCCGGTCGGCGGCGAGTCCTCGCCGCGCATCGCGGTCCGCGTCGCCACGGGCGCCTCGGCCGCGGTGTCCAACAACGTGTTCTTCCGCGACTCGGGCCTCAACGCCCCCGCCGGCCACCCGCAGCGCAGCGTCGACTTCCGCGCCATGCACGTCGACCAGACCGCTGGCGGCTCGGCGACCATCAGCGGCAACTACCTCACCGGCGCGACCGCGGGTCTCTTCTCCAACCAGGGTTGGTTCCGCGGCGTCTGGACGCAGGGCGTCGCCTCGGCGGTGGCGGTCACGGACAACGTGTTCGCGGCCGTCCGCAGCCCGATGAACATCCAGGACAACATGTCGATGCTCACCGTGAACGGCAACGCCTTCAACGGCGTCGGCGTGACGGTCCTGAGCTTCGGCAACTCGGGCATCGCCGGGTTCACCGACGCCTCGACCGTGTCGAGCTCGTTCACGCTCGGCGCGAACGCGTTCAACAACTCAGCTGGCCTCTTCAACCTCACGGCCGTCCCGGCGGGCTTCACGCTCGACGCGACCGCCTCGACCTTCAACGGCACCGCGTTCTCCGCCATGGACCTCGCGGGCCACATGGAGATCGCGGCGCGCAGCGTCCAGAGCATCACGAACGCCGCCAAGAACGGCCTCGTGCGCAGCAAGGCGGGCAACGTGTACGTGCCGGGCGTGATCCCGGCCGCCCTCGCGGGCGGCATCAGCCGCGCGATCACGGTCGCGTCGGTCGGTGACACCGTGAACGTCAGCGCGGGTTCGTTCACCGACAACGTCGATGTCTCGAAGCGCATCACCCTCGACGGCGCCGGCAGCGGCACCGACGGCACGATCGTCACCGCGGCCACCGCGGCGACCTCGGTCGTCACCGTCACCGGTTCGGGCTCGGCCGACGGCCGCCTGACCGTCAAGGACATGCGCGTCGCCGGCTCCACCGCCAGCGGCATCTTGGTCGGCAACTCGGCCCCGGTCGAGAAGCTCACCTTCGACAACATCCACGCCAACGGCATGACCGACGGCATCAGCATCGGCGGAACCGCCGCGACGAGCGATGTCGTGATCTCGAACTCGAACCTCTCGTCGAACCTCAACAACGGCCTCCGCGTCGCCTCGGCCACCCCGAGCCTCGACGGACTCGCGGTCTCGAACTGCACCATCGCCTCGAACCAGTGGCAGGGCTTCAGCTACAACGCGGAAGGCGTGAACAACGTCGGCACGAACTTCTCGTTCACCGACTGCGCCTTCACCAACAACTGCGCCTCGAACGCCGACAGCGCAGGCAACCACGACCTCTCGTTCTTCGGATTCAAGGGCAACGCGTCGCTCACCAACGTGACCGTCACCTCGAACCACACCGCGAACGGACACGGCATCGTGTTCACCGCCCAGGGCCTCGGCTTCCAGCCGGCCGGCACCATCGCGCTGAACAACGTCACCGTGACCGGCCAGGTCGCGAAGAGCGCCCTGACCTTCCAGTACTACAGCGACATCAGCAACGTCAGCATGAACAACGTCAGCCTCCAGGGCTGCATCGCCCCGTGGGGCGACCTGGTCGTGCAGTCGACCGACAGCGACGCGTTCGCCGTCGGCAACACCGCGCTCAAGTCGATCGTCGTCTGGGCGAACGGCGGAGCCGACGCGACGGGCGCGAGCTTCTACTCGGTCGCGGGCTCGCTCCTCGACCGCTCGGTGCTCGCCGACAACTACACGATCTCGAACCAGGTCGACGACGTGGTCGACGCGGCGGGCCTCGGCCTCGTGCGCTTCGCCGCGGGCAAGATCTACGTGTCGGCGGCCTCGGCCGCGGGCGCGTTCGAGCGCGCCATCGGCGCCTCGGTCGACGGCGACGTGATCTTCGTCCAGGACGGCGCGGCCACCGTGCTGACCACCGCCATCACCAAGGCGATCACCTTCTCGGGCAACTTCACCGTGACCGCGGCGAACATCCCGACGGGTGCGACCGCGAGCGCGGTGCTCAACAGCTTCGTGACCCGCGGCGCGCCGGGTGCCACCTTCTCGGCGGTCACCACCGGCATGTCGGCCGACCAGCTCAACGCGGTCGGAAACAACTACGCGGCGTTCAACGGCGGCGTGACGGGTGACCTCACCCTCACGAGCGCGCAGTCGGCCGCGCAGATCGCGTCCATCCTGGCCGGCGCCGGCAACGGCTCGGCCTATGTGGTCGCGACGGGCATGGGCGACGACCAGCTCAACGCGGTGGCGGCGGCGGCGATCAAGGTCGCGACCGACGGCATCACGGGCACGATGATCGTCACCTCGGCCATCGCGGACGAGAACCTCGGCGCGCTCCTCGGCAAGGCGGCCCTCGCGGCGGCCACGGTCGAGATCAACGCGTCGGGCATGACCGACGGCGAGCTCTCGACGGTCGTCCTCGCGGGTGACCGCGTCGACGAGGCCTACAACCTCGCGCTCGACAACGGCCAGTCCGACGTCGAGATCACGGCGCTCCTGGGCAAGTCGGTGGCCTCGGCCTCGACCGGCAAGCTCATGGCGACCGCGGATGCGACCTCGATGGTCGCGGCCAAGCTCAACGCGCTCGGCGGCTCGTACGCCAAGCTCGGAGCCGACGGCATCACCGGCAGCGTCGCCCTCAACAGCGGCGTGACGGATGCGAACCTCACCAACCTCTTCACCAAGATCGCGCTCGCCGCGACCGTCCGCGTCGACGGCACCGGCCTCGGCGCCAGCACGCTCACGATCGTGAGCGCGAACATCGCCAAGGTCGACAGCGCCTTCGCCCTGTTCGTCACGAACGCCCAGTCCACCACCGAGCTCGGCAACGTGCTCGGCGTCTCGGATCTGGCGAGCGCGACGGCCAACGCGACCGGCATGGATTCGACCGCGGGTGGCAAGCTCGCGACCCTCGCGAACAACTACACCAAGTTCACCGCGAGCGGCATCTCGGGCAGCTTCACGATCACCTCGGGCCTCACCCCGACGCAGATCGCGAACCTGCTGAGCAAGGTCGACTTCGGCACGGGCGGCAGCTCGTTCCTCCCGCCGGCCTCGATCACGATCGACGCCACCGGCATGAGCGGCGCGCAGCTCTCGACGATTGCGACCTCGGTCGCCTCGGCCGGCTCCTCGGCCAACCAGGCCGCGGTGTTCGACATCGTGAACCTCTCGCTCACCGACGGCCAGACCGCCGGCGAGATGGCCATCCTGCTCAACTCGACGCTCGCCAACGAGGCGACCGTCGACGCGACGGGCATGGACGCCTCGCAGCTCGCCGCGCTCGGCAACGCGCCGGCCGCGGTCGACCAGATCACCGGCACCGTGACGATCACCGCGGACCTCAACGCGGCGCAGATCGCGGCGATCATGGGCAACACCGCCACGACCGCCCAGGTGACGATCGATTCGACCGGCATGTCGCCCGAGCAGCAGGCCGCCGTCCTCTCGACCGCCGTCATGGTGGTCAGTGCGGAGGCGACCGTCGCGACCGGCAACCTGTTCACCGTGGACGTCGACATCAGCGGTCTCTCGACCGCGGCGGTCGGCGTCCAGGCCCGCGTCGGCTATGACGCGAGCCGGGTCGAGTTCGTGGCCGACGCCAACGGCGACGGCGACACGGACAGCATCGGCGGCACCGACATGCCGACGACGATCCTCGTGAACGCCGGCACCGGCACGGTGAGCTTCGCCACCGGCGTCGACACCGGCGGCGACGGAACCGGCTTCACCACCGCGAACGCGGCCCGCCTGACCTTCCGCGCGATCGCTCCGTTCTGCGGCGCGACCGACCTGGTCTGGCTGATCCCGTCCGACGCGACCTTCACCAACCGCGCCACGACCTCGGCGGCCGTGTCGATCCCCTTCACCGGAACCAACTTCTCGAACGTCACCTCGCTCAACAACCTGCAGCTCGCGGGTGTGCCGAGCAGCGACACCAGCGTGGCCGCCGATGCCGGCACCACCGCTGGCGCCGCCATCTCGGAGCCGACGGTGACCGCCTCCAACAACTGCGTCCCGAGCGTCTCGGTCGTCCGCACGATCACCTTCCCGAACGCGACCACCAGCTCGATCTGGCCGGCGCGCTTCCCGGTGGGTGCCTCGACGGTCACCTGGACGGCGACCGACGCGGGTGGCAACGTCGCCACCGCGACCCGCACCTACACCGTCGCGAACTACCAGCTCGCGACGATCGATGTGAACCTGATCGGCGGCATCAACCCCGCCATCACCTTCAACCAGGTGGTCCGCATCCGCCTGAGCTCGGGTGACATCGTCACCGCGACCGTGCCCTTCACGGGCAACAACGGCGCGGTCGTCGACGCGCAGATCCCCGTCCGCAGCGACTACACCTGCATCACCGTGAAGGACGCCGCCCACACCGTGGCCGACGCCCAGACCCTCTCGGTGTCGGGAACCAAGTACGTCGCCTCGGGCTCGTTCCAGCTCATCTCGGGCGACTCGAACGACGACAACGTGGTCGACATCCTCGACTTCGGTGCCTTCGTCTCGGATCGCGGCATCGGCAAGACCCCGGCCAGCCGCAGCAACTTCGACCGCAACGCCGTCGTGAACAACGCGGACTTCAGCTTCATCTCGCTGAACTTCCTCGTGGCCGGCGACACCTGCGGTGGCGGCAGCTTCGATGGCGACGCGCCGCGCACGCGCGTCAGCGTCAAGGATCTCCGCCGCGCCGGCCTCGGCCACCTCGAGGAGGCCGACATCAACATGGACGGCTGGCTCGACCAGACCGACATGGCGCTCGCGATGCAGGGCCAGTACCGCAAGGACTTCGCCGACCGCCTCGACGCGGCCGACGAGGTTCCGATGACCGACTGGTGATCGGCAGCGCGAAGGGCGCGACAGACACTGCGATATCCAGGCCCGCGGCATCCGCCGCGGGCCTGTTTCCTTGCGGGCACGCGCGCGGCGAGGCTGGTCGCGCAGCCGGATGCCCCCCATCGCGGGTGCCCGCCCATCATGGGTGCCGCCCATCGCGGGTGCCCCCCATCGCGAGTGCCCGCAGACGCCAGTCTGCGGAACGCCGGACGCGCGATCTCCCCCGCTCCGACCCACCTCACTCGCACTGATCCGGCACGCCGTTGCCGTTCGCGTCGGCGGCGCGCCCCGCGCGGATGCTCCCGAAGTCGACCCGCCCGTCGCCATCGCAGTCGGCGGACCACTCGAGGATGAAACCGTCCGTCCCCGCGAGGCCTCCGGTCGCGCCCACCTCGCGGCCACCCGCGCCCGACGCGCCCGCTAGCCCCGCGATGAACCGCGCCTCGCCATCGGTCTCGGCCTCCGCGAGGCGCGCGCCCTGCCGCCGGGCCCGCAACGCGACCAACTCCGGCTCGCGGCTCTCGAGCGGACCGAACGCGATGAACTGGTACCAGTGTCCGTTCCCGCCAGCGGCGGTCGACCACTCGACGGGCAACGAGCTGCGCGCCCGGTTCAGCCTGGGCGCCGACTCGGGTCGCGGAGCGTGGTCGAACGCCCGAACGACGATCAAGACCCCGACCACCGCCAGCATCGGCCCGACCATCCACGCCGCCGCGCGTCGACGGCGCAGGAGTCCGCGCATCCCATCGCGTGGTTCGTGGGTCGATCGCCCGCCAGGCCCCCGCGCCTCGAGCTCCCGCTCGCCAGGATTCCTCGATTCGAGTTCCCGCTCCTGCAGTTCCCTCTCCTGCAGTTCCCGCTCCTCCAGTTCCCGCTCCTCGTCCGCGATCCGCAGGAGCCTTTCGACGCGCGCCAGCACCGGCGGCGACACTCCTTCCCCACGCGCGCGCGCCAACCGCTGTGCGCGCGCCCCGGACGACGCGTCGATGCAGTCCTCGAACAACTCGCGAAGCAACGGGATCTGCGCGTCGAGAGCCGTCGGAACGCCGCCCGACGGACCGCCGACCGACGCACCGCCGGCGTCGTCACCGCCCTCGACGCCACCATCGACACCACCGTCGACGCCGGACTCGCCCCGAGTCGGGCGGTCAGACTCCGGGCAGTCCGACGCCGGAACGTGTTCGTTCGGCGCGCGTCCCGTTGGGTCGCGCCGTCCTGGTTCGAATTGTTCCGACACGTCATCCACGGCGAATGTGATCCCCGGCAATGGCACGCCTCGACACACGCAGCCCTCGGCAACGCCAACGCGCCGCGACTCCCCGCACGCCCCGTCCACCACCCCATGCGCACGAAGGCGCGAGGTGCGCAACCCGTCTTGGGAAACCGAGCGGAATCCCGTCCTCGTACTCCAATTCTCACCCTAGACCCGTCCACATGGACGATACTCTCGCCATGCCAGATCCAGGCGACATCACGTTGCTCCTCGAACGCGTCCATCTCGACGAGCCCGGCGCGCTCGAGGCACTCTGCCAGCGCTGCCTGCCCGAGATCCGCGGCATCGCGCACGGCGCACTGCGCCAGACGGTCCGTTCGACCGACCTCCACACGACCGTCGTCCTGCACGAGGTGTTCATCAAGCTTCATGGCGGAAGCCCCCCGCGCCGCTACCAGCATCGCGCGCACTACTTCGGAAGTGCGGTCCGCGCGGCGCGCCAGGTCGTGACCGACTTTGGCCGCCGCGGAAGCACGCGCCGCCGCGTGCTCGACGCGCTCGCGAACACGCCGTCCCTCAATGACGACACGACCGTCGATGGTCCCGACCGCCGCGGCCAACGCCGCGAGCGGGTCTCGCGACTCGGACGGGCGTTCGAGGAGCTGCTCCGCTCCCACCCCCGCGTGGCGCAGGTGGTCGTGCTCCGGATGATCCACGAGCTGACCGAGGAGCAGATCGCCCTCCGGATCGGCGTCTCGCGCCGCACGGTGCAGAACGACTGGCAGTTTGCCCGCGCGTTCCTTCGCGACGCGCTCGAGCAGGGACCGGACGAGCCGGATCCCCGCGACGCGTGAATCTCGGCGGCATGAACCTCGGAGGCGTGAACCTCGGAGGCGTGAACCTCGGAGGCGTGCACCCGCGCGGCTCGACCTCGCGCAACCCCGCTCAGAGGTTCTTGACTTCCCAACCCTTGCGGTAGGTCCGGCGCAGCGCCGCGCTGGCGGCCGCGCTGTTGGTGAAGGTGCAGGTCTTGGCGTCGTACATGAGCTCCTTGCCCGGCTCGACCGAGGTCATCGCGCCGATCGAGAGGCTCTCGCACATGCGGCCACCCTTCTCGAAGCGCGAGACGCAGGCGTCCTTCTTGCCCGCGAGGCAGGCGTCGACCCAGTCGTGCCAGTGGTTGGAGCGGCCGAGGTCGACTTCCTTGATCTGGGTGTCCTCGAGCTTGCCGGCCTTGCCGGGGGCGAAGACCTTGGCCCACGCATGCTCGATCGGGAACCACATGGTGCCGCGGCTGCCGACGAGGATCACGCCGCCGTCGCCCTTGACCACGCCCTTGCCCTGCTCGCCGCCCTCCCAGCCCTCGGGCATGCCGATTTCCTCGAAGTTCGGGAACTGACCGCCGTCGAACCACTTGAGGGTGAGGCCGTCCTTGGCGGTGTACTTGTTGGGCGCGTACTTGACGACCACCGACTCGCTCTCGGGGAACTGGTCGGCCGACGCCTTGACCGGGTTGCAGATCGCGCTGACCGGCGCGCCGAGGTCGAGCTCGTAGAACGGCACATCGAGCATGTGACAGCCCATGTCGCCGAAGGCGCCGGTGCCGAAGTCGATGGTGCCGCGCCAGGCGAAGGGCGTGTAGCCGTTCTTGTAGGGACGCTCGGCGGCGGTGCCGAGGAAGAGGTCCCACGAGAGGTGGGCGGGGATCGGGTCCGAGCCCTCGGGGCGGGGATTGCCCTGCGGCCACCAGCCCGCGGGACGGTTGGTCCACGCGTAGATCTCCTTGACCGGGCCGATGGTGCCCTCGCGGAGCAGCTTGCCGCCGTAGCGGCGCCACTTGGTCGCGATGCGCTGGGTGCCCATCTGGGTCACGATGCCCGGCATCGACGCGGCGATCTCGGCGAGGCGGCGGTTCTCCCAGGCGCCCTGCGCGAGCGGCTTCTGGCAGTAGACGTGCTTGCCGAGGTTCATGGCCGCCATCGAGATGGGGGCGTGCATGTGGTCGGCGGTCGAGCAGACGACCGCGTCGAAGTTCTTGTCGAGCTTGGTGTAGGCCTCGCGCCAGTCGCGGAACTCGGCGACCTCGGGGAAGCGCGCCTTGACGGTCTCGCCCTTGTCGTTCTTCGAGTCCTTCTTCCAGCGGTCGATCTGGTTCTGGTCGATGTCGCAGAGGCCGACGATCTCGACCATCTTGTGGCTGGCGACCTCGCTGAGGTCCGACGCGCCCATGCCGCCGACGCCGACCTTGAGCACGCGCAGCTTCTCGTTCTGGCCGAGGCCGCCGCGGAGGAACGCCGGGGCGGTGCCCGACGCGATCTGGGTGGCGAGGCCCGCCGTCAGGCCGCCGGCGAGGCCAGCGGCGACCGGGGTGGCGAGCGAGGTGAGGACGAAGTCGCGGCGCGAGATGCTCATCGTGGGAACTCCTGTACGAGCGCATTCAACCACAAAGTCGACGCCCCGTTGAGCCGCATGACGCGCGCCCCGCGATTTTGCGCCGAAGGGTCGGAGCCCCACCCCGCCCACTCGCCCCGCTCATCCGCCGCGCTCGACCTCGACCTCGGTCGCGTGCGACTCGCGCACGGTCCACGAGATGCCGAGTCGCGAGGGCTTGCCGTCCTTGCCGAGGCCCGGCATGTCGAGCACCCAGCGCAGGATGCCGCGCGTGCGCTCGTTCGCGAGGTATTCCGCGTCGGTGGAGAGTGGCGTCGACAGATCGCGCAGCTCGACCTTGACCTTCTCGTCCCGGGAGACGGGAATGCGGTCGGAGAGTTCGACGCGGCTGGTCCCCGGGGCCGCCGAGGTCAGGTCGATGCGCCAGCTCGAGGTGGTCACGCGCGACTTGCCGAACACGCCCTCCTCGCGGGTCTGCTGCGACACCAGCACGCGCTTCGACTCGATGCGCGGATCCCCGCCGAGCCAGAAGTTGACCTCGGCGCCGGGAATGATGTCGGGCAGCTCCGCCTCGCCAACCGAGTCGTCGCCCACGAACAGCCGCGCGGGACCGGCGATCAGGCGGTACGAGGAGGTGTTGCGCGCCTTCGCGCGCAGGTAGACGGTCGGGTCGACGATCGGCCGCGCCACATGCGAGAACTCGGGGTCGAGCTCGATGGTGGCGATGCGCTGCGTGCGGGTGCGCGACGCGTCGCTCGGGATGCCGACCCGGCGCGGGAGCTGGTAGCTCACCACCGCGCCGCCCGCGGCCTCGGCGTCGGCGTAGGCGCGGTCGAGCTTGAGCCCGAGCGAGATGGCCTCGGCGTCCCCGAGATTGCCGGGATCGCCGATGATGCCTCCGGTTCCCGCGAGGGGCACCGGCGAGCCGGGCGCCATGTTCGGCGCCCCGCCGCCGCCGGCGAAGCCGTATCTGACCGCCCCGGCGTCCTTGTCCATCGCGGGCTCGCGCACGCTCAGGTACTCGGGGTCGATCTCGGGCGGCGCGGGCCGCCGCTCAGGCTCGGCCGTCGACAGCGTGACGGAGACGTCGTTCCAATCGGTCCCGGTCGACTGGGCGATGACCGCGTTGAACTCGACGGTGAGCGCGTCGCGCGCGTCGTCGCCGGTGTCGCGGGCGCGGATGGCGTAGTCGGGCGACCAGCGCGCGGCGCCCACGAGGTACTGGATCGCCACCGAGCCCGGCCCCGGCTGCGACTTGCCCACCGCGACCACCGCGGCTCGCACCACGGTCGACTGCCCGCCGAGCTGCTTGACGCGGTCGGCGAGCGCTGCATGCTCCATCGCGTTGACGCGCATGCGCGCGTCGAGTTCGGTGCGCTCATCGATGAGCGCCTTGCGCGCCTCGTTGAGGAACGCCACCTGCCGCGCGAGCGCCTCGGGGTCGAGCGACTTCGAGCCGAAGTCCTGCGCCGACTCGGTGGCCGTCTTCGCCGCGATCGCGCTGAGGAGCGCGTTCTGGTCGGCCAGCCGCGCGGAGTGCAGCGCCAGCGCCTCGCCCGCACGCTTGGTCTGCTCGAGCATGGCGATCGCGTTCCTGAGCTCCGGGTTGGTGGCCGCGTCGACCGGAGTGACCTTGGTCTCGAAGCGCACATCGAGCAGCTTCGCGCCGGTCACGCGCGCCGACAGCGACTCGCCGTCGATCGACTCGGGCAGCCCCTCGATGCGAAGCTCGAAGGTGCCCTGCCCCTGACCCGCGCCCTCGGGCAGCGCCGCGGTGTGCGTGATCATCGCCGCGGACCGGTAGAGCGTGACGGCCGTCACCGGCGCGTCGACGGCGAGCGTGGTCGCCACGGGCGCGTCGTCGACCGACGGCGCGGCGCCGCCGGCGTTCACCGCTTGCGGCGCGATCGTCGCCGGCGTGGCGGAGAGCGCCGCCGCCGTGGCGGAGAGCGCCGCCGCGGTGGCGGACAGCGGCGCGAGACCGAGCAGGCAGGCGATCGCTGCGGCGCGAATGGTCGGTTGCGTTCGTCG
>CAMBUI010000091.1 GCA_945870915.1 Candidatus Kuenenia stuttgartensis
GCCTTGGTGCCGGTCGCGCTGTCGATGCGGATCACGCCGTACTTGCGCACGCCGTGCTCGTTGAGGATGCGCGCGATGCGGCACGCCTTGCGCACGGCGTCGATGAACTTGCGGCGCTGCTCGACCGAGCCCATGGCGCTGTCGCCGACGGTGCCCGGCCACACGGGCGCGACGAGCGAGCCGACGGCGAGGTTCTTCGCGGCGATCTTGTCGGCCATCCTGCGGATGTCGGACTCGCTCGCATCGGGGTCGGTGTGCGGGTGGAAGAGGAAGAGGTCGACGCCGTCGAACTTCTGGCCGTCGACCGACGCCTTCGCGGTGAGCTCGAGCATGCGGTCGAGCGAGATCGGGGGATGGTCGGTGCCGGGCTCCTTGCCGACGAGTCCGGGCCACATGGCGTTGTGCAGCTTCATCGTGTTCTCCTCAGGAAAGCTCTTGGTTTCAGCGGTGCGCGCCGACGCGCGGCGCGTTGGGATTGACCTCGGGTCCGAAGTACCGCAGGCAGACCAGCGGCTCGGTCGTCGATGTGTTGGTGAAGGTGACGCCGCGCTTCGCGCCGGCCTCGGTGCAGAAGTACTCGTCGTTCGTGAGCTCGCGGAAGCGGATCAGCCGCGGGCTCGACAGCGGCTCGCCGTTGATCGTGCCCGTGCCCTGCACGCAGGTGAGGCCGTACGCGCCGTTGTCGGAAACCGTGCACGACGCGCCCGGCTCGACCGTGAGTTCCTTCGCGGTGAAGTACTCGAAGCCGTTCATCTTGCCGTAGATGATCCAGCGGTCGTGCCATCCCGCGCCCTGCGCCGCGCCGACGGGCTCGAGGTAGCGGTTCGCCTTGAAGTTCGGGTCGACGTTCTTCTCCCAGTCGAGCTGGTCGACGATGAAGTCGAGGTCGCGGTGCCTGTCCTTGGGCATGTCCTTGACGAGGAGCTCCCACGGCACCATGCGGCCCTCGACGAGCGACTGGTACATCGCGAAGACATCGCTGCCCCACTGCGGCTCGTAGGTGCACAGCGAGCCCGGCGCGTGCAGCACGCGCGGCTCCATGATCCAGCCCGTGCCGACCTTGAGGCGATACGCCTGCGAGATGTCGAGGATGCCGTTGTCGCCCGCGTTCCAGTTCTCGAGGCAGCGGCGCACGTCCTTCCTGGTCGTGCCCGGCACGAGCCCCATGAAGGTGTGCGGGAAGTTGTTGCCCACCGGGTTGTGCTGCGGCGGGAAGTAGTACGCCTCGGGCTTGCCCTCCTGGCCGACGAGCGCGGCCTGCGCGTCGTCCTGGTGCATGTGGTGCGGGATCGGGCCCATGTTGTCGAAGAACTTCGCGTACACGGGCCACTTGCCGTACTTGTTCCACAGGCGCTCGCCGATCAGCGCGGCGCCGCACTCGCGCACGGCCTGGCGCAGCGTGAAGCGCTCGCCGCCAAGCACGCAGTACGAGAGGCCTTCGTCGGGCGTGCGGTTGTCGTTCGCGGCCTCTGTGGTCGAGCTGAACCAACGCTCGTCGATGCCGCCGCGGTGGAGGCCGAAGGCGTAGGTGTCGGCGGGATGCAGCTTGATGCGCAGGCCGGGCTGCAGGAACGAGCGCGGCACCCAGCACGGCGCGAGGCGCAGGAGGCCCTGCGTGCGCGCGAGTTCGCGGGTGACGGACGCGGCGACGCCATCGGTGCGGACGGTCAGTTCGAGCGTGGTCGTGGGGGACGCGGCCATGGAGCGCGCAGTATGGCGGCTTTTGGCGGCGGCAGGAACCCTCGCCGGGGCGATTCGACTCCCGCGGCCGGCGTTCCGCAGGCTTCGCCTGCGGGCACTCACCGCCAGCGAGCACCCGACACATGAGTGCCCGCAGATGGAGGCGAAGCCGCAATCTGCGGAACGGATGACGACCGACGTCGATGCACTCCCGCGTCCGGCGTTCCGCAGGCTTCGCCTGCGGGCACTCGTGGGTTGAGCGGTCGCCGCTGCGGCGGCTCCCTGTGGCGCGCGATGCGCTCAGGCCATGCGCTTGTAGGGAGAGTGCTGGCCCGGGCGCGGCGGGACGACCTTGAGGATGCGCACGGAACGCGGGGGCACGGTGACCGTTGCGAAGCCCATCTGCACGTTCACCTGCATCGCGTCGGGCCGGTCGTAGTCGAGCGCGTCGCGGAAGTCGGTGCCGGCCATGATGCGGCCGTCGCGCACCGAGAGCGTCTCGGTGACGGCGGCATCCTCCATGTTGGCGAGGACCATCACCGTCTCGAGCGTGCGGTCGGTGGTGCGCAGGAACGCGAGCAGCCGGCGCGCGCTCAGGAACACGACATCGCCCTTGGCGAGCGCGCGCAGCGCGCGGCGCGTCGAATAGAGCCGGCGCATGTACGACCACTCCTCGTGGTCGTCGCGCACGAGGTCCCAGCGCATCGGGGCGCGGTTCTCGGGATCGGCGTCGCCGTCGGTGCCGACCTCCTGCCCGTAGTAGAGGTTCGGCGAGCCGGGAAGCGCGGCCTGCAGCGTGTGCGCGATGCGGCGTGCGGCGAGGTCGGGCACGAGGCGCGCGAGCCGCGGCGTGTCGTGGTTCTCGAGCGTGCTCCAGCAGCGCAGGATGAACTCGATGCCCGCGTCGTCGACCATGTCCTTGAGGCGGTGCGCGGTCGCGTGCCCGTCGACGCGGCCGGCGCAGTAGTCGAGCAGCGTCATGCGCAGGTTCATGTTGAGGATGCCGTCGAGCGCGCGGTCCCAGCCGGCGGGCGCGTTCCAGATCTCGCCCACGACGAGCGAGCCCTGCTTCTCGGCGTGCGCGGCCTCGGTGAGCTCCCGCAGGAAGTGCGGGCCGAGGTCGCTGGCCACGTCGAGACGCCATCCGTCGACGCCGTCGCGGAGGTACGAGCGCACGGCGCTGTCGTGACCGCGCCAGAGGTGGTCGCGCACCTCGTCGCGCTCGACATGCAGGTCGGGCAGGTTCGCGACGTCGGCCCAGCCGCGGTATCCGTTCGGATACTCGCTGCCGATGAAGAACCACGAGCGGTACGGGCTGTGCGGGTCGCGCATCGCCTCCTCGAAGAAGCGGTGCCGCCTGCCGACATGGTTGAACACGCCGTCGAGGACGACCTTCATGCCGCGCGCGTGCGCGTCGCCGACGAGCATGCGGAGGTCGGCGCGCGTGCCGTACTCGGGGCTGATCTCGAGGTAGTCGGCGCTGTCGTACTTGTGGTTGGTGTACGCGAGGTGGATCGGGTTCAGGTACAGCACATCGGCGCGGATCGCCTCGAGGTGCCCGAGCCGGGTGCGCACGCTCTGCAGGTCGCCGCCCCAGAAGTCGATCTCGTGGCTCCACACGCCGGCCGACTCGACGAAATGCCCCTTCGCGGGCGTCTCGTGCCAGTGGCGCATGCGCTTCGGCGCCGGGTACAGGCTGGTCTTCGCGTGGAAGTTCTCGCTCGGGGCGAAGCGGTCGACGAGGACCTGGTAGACGACGGCGCCGGCGCGCCAGTCGGCGTCGCGGGCGGCGATGCGGTCACGGAAGTCGTTGAGGTGGGGAAGCAGCACGGGCGGGGTCCTCGTCGGGGTGTCGGGCATCGGAGGATAGCGCGCCCCGTGCCGCCCGATCCGCGTGAAATGCCGTGGGGAATCTGCGACAATCCCCGCCCTCCAATGTCCGCGCACCTTCCCCGCCGCACCTTCGCGATCATCTCGCACCCCGACGCCGGTAAGACCACGCTCACCGAGAAGTTCCTCCTGTACGGCGGCGCGGTGGCGCTGGCCGGCTCGGTGACGGCGCGCAAGGACCAGCGCGCGACCGCGTCCGACTGGATGGAGCTCGAGAAGCAGCGCGGCATCTCGATCTCGTCGACGGTGCTGCAGTTCGACTACAACGGCTACCGCGTGAACCTGCTCGACACGCCGGGCCACAAGGACTTCAGCGAGGACACCTACCGCGTGCTCACCGCGGTCGACGCGGCGGTCATGGTCATCGACGCCGGCAAGGGCATCGAGCCGCAGACGCGCAAGCTGTTCGAGGTCTGCCGCCGCCGCGGCGTGCCGATCTTCACCTTCATGAACAAGTGCGACCGGCCGACCAAGGACCCGATCGCGCTGCTCGACGAGCTCGAGAGCGTGCTCGGGATCGGCGCGTTCCCCGTGAACTGGCCGTTCGGCAACGGGCCCGAGTTCCGCGGCGTGTACGACCGGCTCGAGAAGCGGCTCCACCTGTTCGAGCGCACCAAGGGCGGCATGCGCGAGGCGCCCGTGCAGGTGCTCGGCCTCGACGACCCCGCGATCACCTCGCGCATCGACGACGACATCTACCGCCAGGGCCGCGACGAGCTCGAGATGCTCGAGGGCGCTGGCGCGGGCTTCGACCGTGCGCGCGTGCTCGCGGGCGAGATCACCCCGGTCTACTTCGGCAGCGCCGCCAACAACTTCGGCGTGCAGCTGCTGCTCGACGGATTCCTCGAGCATTCGGCCGATCCGGGGCCGCGCGTGTCGGGCGAGCGGATCATCGAGCCGAAGGACCCCGAGTTCAGCGGCTTCGTGTTCAAGATCCAGGCGAACATGGATCCGAAGCACCGCGACCGCATCGCGTTCATCCGCGTCGTCAGCGGCAGGTTCGAGCGCGAGATGAGCGTGGTGCATGTCCAGAGCGGCAGGAAGATCCGCCTGTCGAGCGCGCAGAAGCTGTTCGGCCAGGAGCGCGAGACCGTCGAGGAGGGCGAGGCCGGCGACGTGATCGGCATCATCGGCCACGACATCCTGCAGATCGGCGACACGCTGGCCGAGGACCGCACGGTCCGGTTCAACGAGATCCCGCAGTTCACGCCCGAGGTGTTCGCGTACCTCACGAATCCCCAGCCCGGCAACTCCAAGAAGTACCGCCTCGGCGTCGACCAGCTCCTCAAGGAAGGCGTCGTGCAGCAGATGGAGATCGGCACCGGCCAGGTGAAGACGGCGATCCTCGCCGCCGTCGGCCCGCTGCAGTTCGAGGTCGTGCAGTACCGCCTCAAGGCCGAGTACGGCGCGGAATCGCGGCTCGAGAAGGCGCGCTGGCAGCATGTGCGCTGGTGGCGCAAGCCGGGCGCGGCCGAGGACTGGCTGCCCGACCTCCTCTCCGACTCGACGCACGGAATCGACGCGTCGGGACGCCGCGTGATCTTCTTCAGCGACGAGTGGTCGATCCGCAACTTCCAGAAGCGGCTGCCCGAGGTCGAGCTCGGGACGCTGCCGTTCGAGGGTTGAGCCCAACGCATGAGCACGCCACGGGAACTGCTCGATGAGGTCCGCGGCCTGCGCGCGCAGGCGACTGCGCGCGAGGATTCGCTCGCGTCGGCGGTCGCCGCCCTTCCCGCCGCGTGGCGGCGGAGCGCCGCGAATCTCGCGCACTACCTCGCGCTCCGCGCGAGGGACCACTCGGCGCTGCAGGCCGAGCTCGTGCGCAACGGACTCAGCTCGCTCTCGCGGCGCGAGGCGCATGTGATGCCGACGCTCGATGCGGTCGACCGCGCGCTCTCGGCGATGTGCGGCGTGGCGCCGGAGCCGGCGCGCGCGTCCATGACGATCGACGACGGGGCGCAGCTCCTGGCGCGGCACGCGAGCGAGCTGCTCGAGACGCCGATGCCGCACATGACGCGCATCGTGGTGACGATCCCGCCGTGGGCCGCGGGCGACGTCGCGTTCATGCGCTCGCTCGTCGACGCGGGCATGGATGTCGCGCGCATCAACGCCTCGCACGGCGACGCGGCGCAGTGGAAGGTCTCGATCGACGCGCTGCGCACGGCGGCCGCGGCGGCGGGGCGGCGCATCCCGGTCTGCATCGACCTCGCGGGCCCGAAGGTGCGCACGGGCGTGTGCGCCGATGGCCCGATCCCGCTGGTCGCGGGCGATGTGCTCACGCTGCACGCCGCCGACAACACCAGCGTGCTCGCGACCAAGCGCGTGGCCGTGCGCCCGCGCGAGGTGGTCGAGCACGTCAAGCCCGGCGACCGCGTGCTGTTCGACGACGGCAACATCCGCGCGCGCTGCACGGGCGTTGACCGCGCGCGGGGCGAGGCGACCGTCGAGGTCGAGGCCGTGCGCACCGGCGCGTGGCCGCTCAAGGACCGCAAGGGCGTGAACGTGCCCGACACCGACATGCCGATCGCGGCGCTCACCGACGACGACCTGGTCACGCTCGACTTCATCGCCGAGCATGTCGACATCGTGGCGATGAGCTTCGTGCGCAGCGCGTCCGACATCGCCGACCTGCACCGCGCGCTCGCGGCGCGCACGCAGCGCACCATCGGCGTCGTGGCCAAGGTCGAGACGCCGCAGGCCTGCCGCGCGCTGCCCGGGATCCTGCTCGAGCTCATGAAGTCCCCGCCCTGCGGCGTCATGCTCGCGCGCGGCGACCTCGGCGTCGAGATCGGCTTCGAGCACCTGCCGGAGGCGCAGGACGAGATCCTCGCGCTGTGCGAGGCCGCGCATGTGCCGGTGATCTGGGCCACGCAGGTGCTCGAGTCGATGACCGAGCACGGCTTCCCGACCCGCGGCGAGGTCACCGACGCGGCCGATGCGGCCCGCGCCGACGCGATCATGCTCGGGATCGGGCCGTTCATGGTCGACACCGTGCGGTTCGTCGAGGACCTCCTCGCCCGCACGCAGGTGCGCCGGGCCCGCAGCCGCGCGCTGCTCGGCAAGTGGCAGCCGCTCGGCGAGGCGTGACGCGCGCGGGATCGACGGACCCGTGCGCCCGGGGTTCCGCAGACTGCGTCTGCGGGCACCCACATCACCCGAGCACCGCCCCAGACATGAGTGCCCGCAGATGCAGGCGAAGCCGAGATCTGCGGAGCGGGTGGCGCGCGGGATCGACGGACCCGTGCGCCCGGGGTTCCGCAGACTGCGTCTGCGGGCATCCACATCTTCGTGGAACCTCTCATCGCGACCCCGCCGGATCGGAAACCGGGCGGATGCGGTTCCGAACGGGACGGGACTACAATCCGCACCCATGATCGGTCCGAACGCCATGCTCGCAGTCTCTCCCGCATTGATCGGCGGCGCGGTCGTCGCGTTGCTCGCGCTGCTCGTGCCCGCGATCTACGTGATCGCGGTCTACAACGGCCTCCGCCGCTCGCAGGTGCGCGCGCGCAATGCCTTCAGCCAGATCGACGTGCAGCTCAAGCGGCGCTTCGACCTGATCCCCAACCTCGTCGAGACCGTCAAGGGCTACATGGCCCACGAGCGCGGCACGCTCGAGGCCGTGATCGCCGCGCGCGCGCAGGCCGCGGGCGCGCTGGGCGCGGTCGAGGGCGGCGCGATGGGCATCGCGTCGATGGGCGCGCTCGCCAACGCATCGGGCGCGCTCGACGGCGCGCTCAACCGGCTCATCGGCCTCGTGGAGCGCTACCCGGAGCTCAAGGCCAACGCCAACGCGCTGCAGCTCCAGGAGGAGCTCGCGAGCACCGAGAACCGCATCGCCTTCGCGCGCCAGGCCTACAACGACGCCGTCATGCGGCTCAACGAGGGGATCGTGGTGTTCCCCGCGAGCCTTGTGGCAGGCATGTTCGGCATCCGCGAGATGGGGCTGTTCGAGGCGGCGGCAGGCGAGCGCGCGTCGGTTGGCGTGAAGTTCTGACGGCCGGCGGCGGCATTCGACGCACGGAGATCGAACGAGGCGCCCGAACACGGGTATCGAGAGACGGGATCGAACGATGTCCACCGACTTCTTCACCAGCCAGGACAACGCACGCAAGCAGACGGGGCGGCTCGTCACGCTGTTCATCCTCGGCGTGCTGGGCACGATGGTGTCGCTCTGGCTCGTGCTCGCGGCGCTCTTCGCGTCGCAGGTGGGGCCGAAGGCGTTCGCCAGCTGGCAGCTGATGCTCGGCGTGTTCGTGGTCACCGGCGCCGTCGTCGGCATCGCCACGCTGGTCAAGCTCGCGCAGCTCTCGCAGGGCGGCACCAAGATCGCCGAGATGCTCGGCGGACGGCCCGTCGATCCCGCGACGCGTGACCCGAAGGAGCGGCAGCTCCTCAACCTCGTCGAGGAGATGTCGATCGCCTCGGGCGTGCCCGTGCCGCCGGTCTACGTGATGGAGGACAAGTCGGTGAACGCCTTCGCGGCGGGACCCGATCCGTCTCGCTCGGTGATCGGCGTGACGCGCGGCTGCATGGAGCTCCTCTCGCGCGACGAACTGCAGGGCGTGATCGCCCACGAGTACAGCCACATCTTCCACGGCGACACGCGCATCAACGCGCGCACGACCGCGGTGATCGCGGGCATCATGGCGGTGGGCGTGATCGGCTACATCATGTTCCGCTTCGTCGGACCGGCGCTCGCGCGCTCGACCTCGGGCGGCCGAGGCAAGAACAACCCGGGCCCCGCGCTCGGCCTCGCGATCATCGTGGCGGGCCTCGCGGTGTGGGGAATCGGTTCGCTGGGCATGCTCTTCGGGCGGCTCATCCAGGCGGCGATCAGCCGGCAGCGCGAGTTCCTCGCGGACGCGGCGGCGGTGCAGTACACGCGCAATCCCGACGGCATCGCGGGAGCGCTCGCCAAGATCCGCGACCACTACTCGGCGCGCATCGAGAGTCCTGCGGCGAGCGAGCTCAACCACTTCTTCTTCTGCACCTCGCTAAACACGCTGTTCGCCACGCACCCGCCGATCGACGAGCGCATCCGCCGCATCGTGGCCATGGGCGCGGCGAAGGTCGGCGCACGCGAGGAGCGGCGCGCGGGTGGAGCGACGCGCGCCGGCTCCGCGGCCTCGGGCGCTACGGGCGGAGCCGCAGTCGCTGGATTCGCGGGAGCAGCCGGTTCCGCGGCCTCCTCCCGTTCCGCAGCCTCCGAGGTGGCGCACGCAGGCACCCTCGATGCGACGGCCATCGCCCGCGCGCACGACTGGAGGTCCGGTCTCCCCGCGCAGGTGCTCGAGGCCACGCGCAGCCCGCAGGGCGCCCGCGCCATCTGCTACGCCATCGCGCGCCGCAACGCCGCGCACGCAGCGTGCGACGCGCTGGTGGCGCAGGAGGACCGCGAGGCCTACGACGCCTACGCCGCCCTCGCGCCCGCGGTCGCGTCGCTGCGCGCCGACACGCAGGTTGCGCTCGCCGATCTGGCGGCACCCGCGCTCTTCAACCTCGGGCAGCAGCGCTACGCGCGCTTCCGCCAGACGCTCGCGCAGGCGATCCGCACCGACGGGCAGATCGACCTCCGCGAGTGGTCGCTGGTCAAGTGCCTCGAGCGCAACGTCGAGCGGCGGTTCACGCAGGCACCCGCGACCGCGCGCGGCACGATCGCCGGTCACGCGCGCGAGGCGCGTCTCGTCCTGTCGATCATCGCGAGTTCCACGCACGACGGCCGTGACGCGGACGAGGCATTCGCACGGGCGGTGTCCGTGGTGGAGTTCAACCCCTCCTTGGGTATGCCCCCGGCGCAAGAGCGCACGCTCGACCGCCTCAACGACGCGATCCGCGCCGTCTCGACCGTCACCTTCGCCGAGCGCGCGCGCTTCATCGAGGCGTGCGCCACGGCGGCGGCGCACGATGGCCGCATCTCGGTCGACGAGCACCTCATCGTGCGCTCGGTGGCCGATGCGCTCGATGTGCCGCTGCCGGCGCTGGCGGAGTTCTGAGGCACCGTCGGCCGGAGCGACTGCACCCCGTAACCGAACTCGGACCTTCGCGGGCCGCCGGACGCGGTGCGGTACGATGCCGCACCCATGTCCGACCTCACACGACTCCTCGACAACAACCGCCGCTGGGCCGAGCGCATGGAGCAGGAGCGGCCGGGCTTCTTCCGCGCGCTCAAGGCGCAGCAGAAGCCCCGATACCTGTGGATCGGCTGCGCCGACAGCCGCGTGCCCGCCAACGAGATCATCGATCTGCCGCCCGGCGAGGTGTTCGTGCACCGCAACGTGGCGAACCTCGTGGTGCACAGCGACCTCAACTGCCTGTCGGTGCTTGATTTCGCGGTGAATGTCCTGCGCGTGTCCGACATCATCGTGTGCGGGCACTACAACTGCGGCGGCGTGAACGCGGCGCTGCAGCCGAGCGCGGGGCGCGTGGTCGACCACTGGATCCGCAACGTGCGCGACATCGCCAAGCACTACAAGGCCGATCTCGAGGGCCTGCCCACCGCCGACGCGCAGAGCCGCCGGCTGTGCGAACTCAATGTCGCGGTGCAGGTGGTGCACGTGCGCGAGTCGCCCGTGCTGCTCGCCTCCGACAACGAGGTGAAGGTGCACGGCTGGATCTACGACGTGGGCGACGGGAGGCTGCAGGACCTCACGCCCATGGTGGACGAGGTCCGTGCGCTCGAGCCGTCGGTTCGGCTCCACTGACCAACGGCGCTGCGGCGCTCGGCAGCTGCGGTCCGGGACGAAATTGCGGAATCGCGCCGCGACGCCCTTGCAAAGGGGCGCCCGATCCGTCATTTTCCAGAAATTCGCCCCCTTCCGAACCGCGCCGTCGCGCGGCGGACGGTGGCTGCGCCGTGCCCGGCGGTCGACGTCGGCGCGCGCGCGACCGGAAGTCCCGCAGCGGAGCCAACCATGAGCATCGTCACGCATCTCATCCTCGCGACCTCGCTGCTCATGCCTGTGAGCGCAGCCGCCCTCCCGCAGACCTGCACCGACTGCGATGGCAACGGCGTGCCAGAGGCGGACGAGCAGACGGCGGCGAGCGGCCTCGTGGCGCAGTACTTCCGCAGCCAGGGGGCGGGCAACTTCACCGAACGGCTGGTGGCCCGCATCGATCCCGACGTGCAGTTCAACTGGGGCGACGGCGCCCCCGATCCCGCGTTGCCGGTCAACGACTTCGCGGTGCGCTGGACGGGCACGCTGCTGGTGCCCGCGACGGGGCTCTACACCTTCTCCCCGCGCACCGATGACGGCG
>CAMBUI010000092.1 GCA_945870915.1 Candidatus Kuenenia stuttgartensis
CGGTCGCCAGAACGACTCGAGGCATCGCTCGAGCGGCATCGCCTCGGGTGCGACCTCCACGGCCGGCGGCGTCGAATGCGCGCGCGCGACGCCGCGGGTGGCGATCGCACGCGCCTCCTGCAGGCGCTCGAGCAGGCGCTGGCCATCGAGGCCGCGCAGCGTGAACGCGAGCAGCGGATCGCCCGAGAGCCGCTCGATCAGCAGCGCCGCCACGCAGGCGACATGCTTGCAGGGGAACGGCAGGTCGCAGGTGCAGCTGCGCTTGATGGTCGCGGCATCGGTCGGCACCAGGTTGCGGCCGAGCGACGCGAACGGCTGCTCGACCAGCGGCGGCATCTCGCCCGCGAGCAGCTTGGCCGAGTAGACGGCCTCGCGCGCCATGATCGCGACCACGCGGTCCCAGTCGGCCGGGCTGAGCGTCTCGGCCGCGATGCGCACCGTGTACGGACGCGGCTGGCGTCCCTGCACCGAGGCCTCCACGCCGGCGGGCGTGATCTGCAGCAGCGCGGTCTGTCCCGCGCGCGCGTAGTCGAGGCCCTCGGCCTTGACCGCGTCGCCGATCCCCTCGAGTAGGCGCAGCGCCCATGCGTCGGCCGGCCACGCGAGCAGGTCGATGCCCTCGCGGCGGCGCAGGCGGATGCCGTTCTTCAGGCGCCTCGGTCCTTCCTGCCGGCGCATCGGGCGGTTGCCCGGGCCGACGTTGAAGGTCGAGTTCCGCACGAACGAGGACGCGGGCACGCCTGCTCCCGCCGCTGCGCCCGGCGCGGCGCCGGTGGATTGCGCGCCACCCGCGGGCTTCGCGGTCTCGTCGGCCGACGGTTCGGTCTCGTCGTGAGGGGTCATTCGTCGTCCTCCAGCGTGTCGCGCCGCAGCGTGAGGAGTTCGCGCAGCTGGCCGGTCGAGAGCTCGGTGAGCCACGACTCGCCCGCGCCGATGATCTGCTGCGCGAGCTCGGTCTTCTGCTCGATCATCTGGTCGATGCGCTCCTCGAGCGTGCCCTCGGAGATCATCTTGTGCACGTTCACCGTGCGGTGCTGGCCGATGCGGAACGCACGGTCGGTCGCCTGGTTCTCGACGGCGGGGTTCCACCAGCGGTCGAAGTGGAACACATGGTTCGCCGCGGTGAGGTTGAGGCCGACGCCGCCGGCCTTGAGCGACAGCACGAAGATCGGGCACTTCGGGTCGTTCGACTGGAAGCGCTCGATGAGCTGCTCGCGCTTGGCCTGCGGCGTGCCGCCGTGCAGGAAGAGCGCCTCGGTGTCGATCTCCTGCCGCAGCATCGCCACCAGCAGGTGGCCCATCTGGCGGTACTGGGTGAAGAGCAGCGCGCGGTCGCCCGCGGCCACGACCTCCTCGACCATCTCCATCAGGCGCTGCGCCTTGCCCGAGCGCGCCGAGAGCCGCTCGCCCGGCTTGAGCGTGGGCAGCGGCGGGGCGTCGTCGTCGTCGGAGCCCTGGCGGAGGAAGTGCGCCGGGTGGTTGCAGATCTGCTTGAGCTTGACCAGCGCCGAGAGCACGAGGCCGCGGCGCTTGATGCCGTCGGCGTTGTCGACGCGGTGCAGCATGTCGTTGACCACCGAGTCGTACAGCTGCGCCTGTTCGGCGGTGAGCGGCACATGCTGGCGGGTCTCGACCAGCGGCGGAAGGTCGCTGATGACCGTCGGATCGGTCTTGAGGCGGCGCAGCACGAACGGACGCACCAGGTTCTTGAGGCGCTCGGCCTGCCGGCGGTCCTTGTGGCGCTCGATCGGCGCGGCGAAGCGGCGGCGGAAGTCGCCCTGCGTGCCGAGGTAGCCCGGCGTGCAGAACTCGAGGATCGACCAGAGCTCGCTCAGGCGGTTCTCGACCGGCGTACCGGTGAGCGCGATGCGGTGGCTCGTGCGCAGCGCGCGGATCGACGCGGTCTGCTTGGTCGGCGGGTTCTTGATGTGCTGCGCCTCGTCGAGCACCACGCGGCGCCAGTGGATGCGCTCGAGGCTGTCCTTGTCGCGCACGACCAGCGCGTAGGTCGTCACCACGATGTCCGACGACAGCGCGGTCTCGACGAACTTCTCGCCGATCGGACGCTCGAGCCCGTGGTGGACATGCACGACCAGCTCGGGCGCGAAGCGGTGGAGCTCGCGGTTCCAGTTGCCCACGACCGACATCGGGCACACCAGCAGCGTCGGGCCGACCACGCGGCCGTTGGCCTTCTCGCGCTCGTGCTGCAGCAGTGCGATCAGCTGCACGGTCTTGCCGAGGCCCATGTCGTCGGCGAGGCATCCGCCGAGGCCGAAGCGGTCGAGGAACGCGAGCCACGAGAGGCCCTGCGCCTGGTACGGCCGCAGCGTTCCCTGGAAGCGCTCCGGCTGCTCGACCCTGATGAACTTCTCGTCGCCCTTGAAGCCGAGGAGCTCGCTCACCCAGCCCTGCGCGTCGAGGCCGAGGATCGGCAGTCCGGTCTCCGGGCCGTCGAGCCCGTTGCCCAGGCGGATCGCCTGCATCACCGTCATCTGGCCGCCGGGATGCTCCTTGAGGAAGCGCACCGCGCCGTTGAGGTCGTCGGGGCGGATCTCGACCCACTGGCCGTTCACGCGCAGGAGCGGCGAACCCTGGCCCGCGAGGCGCTGGAAGGCCTCGATCGAGAGCGACTGGTCGCCGAGCGCGATCTGCCACGAGTAGTTGACGAGGCTGTGCAGGCCGAGGTGGCTGCCCTCGCCGTCGGCGCCCGCGCCGCCGCCCGAGGGAAGCTGTCCGTTGCCCGAGTCGATGAGGAGGCGCGCGCCGAGCCGGCTCGCGGGTTGTCCCCACCAGCTCGGCGAGAGCACGACGAAGCCCGACTCCATGAGGATCGGGCGGAAGTCGCGCAGGAATGCGTAGGCCTCGGTCGTCGAGAGCGAGAGCTCGCAGGGCGTCGAGTCCTCGAGCGCCTTCTCGACGCGCGGCCAGATGCGCGCGGCGCGCGCGAGCTCGGCCAGCAGCACGTCGCCCGCGGGCTCGCCCTCGCCGCCGAAGCGCGCGAGCAGTCCCTTGAGGCCGTCCTTGCCCTGCGCCCAGATCTGCTCGGCGTCGATGACCACCGGCGGGTCGTCGTTCGTGATGAGCTTGAAGGAGATCGTCCACTCGGCGTTGCGGCCGATCTCGTCGTTGGCGTCGAAGCCGGTCGGGTCGGGCTCATTGAGCTCGAAGGCGAGGCGCACGAAGCGCGATTCGCTCGCGGCGTCGAGCGACGAGAGCCACTGGCGCGCGCCGCGCATCAGGTGGGTGTCGCTGCTCTTGAGCCCCTGCACGGTGTCGGCCTTGCCGAGGAGGCCCGACAGCCACGCGACGTGCGGATCGATGCTGGGGTCGCGGTCCTCGATCGCGTCGCCGTAGCTCTCGAGCTCGAGCACGCGGCGCGCCTCGCCGTCGACGAAGCCGAGCAGCGCCGCCTCGATGATCGCCCACGGCTGCGAGCGGAACTCGTCGTCGACGCAGCGCGCGCTGGGCGGGATCGCCGCGAGCAGCGAGCTGAGCCGCTGCGCGGGCGCGCCGTCGGCGAGCCACGGCTGCCACACGGCGCGGAAGCGGCCCGACTTCTCCTGGATGAGCGACGGCACGACGCGCTGGTCGGCGATCAGGTCGGTGGCGAGCGCCGCGAGCTCGCGCCAGAAGCGGAGGTCGTGGCCCGCGTGGAGGCCTTCGGCGAGCGGGAGCTCCTCGTCGCCCGGCGCGAGCAGGAAGCGCAGCGCCGCGGGCGAGTCGACCGCGACCGCGGGGACCTCGACGGTCGAGAGGTGCGCGATCGGCTCGTCGGACAGTCCGAGGGTGTTGGCCAGCTTGTCGCTCGGGAGAGGTGCCGTACCGAGGGTGGTGGTGGTCGCGGGCACCATCAGCCGCAGCAGCGAGGGGTCGGCCACGATGTCGTCGCCCGCGAGGAGCCCTGCGCCCACCAGCACCGCGCGGAGGCGCGCGGCATCGCAGGCGAACGGATGCACGGTGCCCGTGGCGCCCGGGTGGTTGGCGTGGCTGGCGGTGGATCCCGCTGCGGTGGGCGCGGCGGCCTCGTCGTCGCCCGTGTGCGCGCCGGTGGCGGCCTGCACGATCGCGAGCGCGGGCCCGATCAGCGAGGCATCTTCAGCCCAGAAGTGGAGCCGATCACGAGTCCAGACAGCATGTAGTACGAGCATGGGCAGGGACGGTCGCAGAGGGGGCTGGCGTGACTCGCGCGCCGCGGGAAGCCGCGACTGATTGCGCTGGGATTCGAACCCAGGACCTACGGCTTAAAAGGCCGCTGCTCTACCGACTGAGCTACGCAATCGCGAAGGGGAGAAGTGTAGCGAAGCCAACCGCCGCCGACCGCGCGGCGCGCACGCCAATGCGCGCTTCCCGCACGATTGCCGCCTCGGCGACGCCGCGCGGGGCGTTTCACAATCCGCACAGATCTCCTCAACCGCACAGGTGGCGCCGCCGATAGCGACGACATCGGCTCTCGCACGCGGGCGCCGAAGGAGCTTGACATGCCTGTCCCATCTTGCGTCCCATCTTGCGTCCCAACTTCGGTCGTCCCATCCTGCGCCCCTGCCGGCTGCCCGTGCGGCGACCGTTCCGCGTCCCGCCGCGTCGGAGGCTGCGCGCAGCGCGCGCTTCGCGGCGCTGGCCGTGCGCATGCCCGTGTGATCGGCATGGCGGCGCTGGCGTTGGCCGTGGTGGGCGCGGTGGTTGGCTGCGCGGGACCAGGCAGCGCCGTGCCCGGTCGCAAGACCGTGTCGGCATCGGCGACCCCCGCCGAGACACGCGCCGCCTCCGGCACCCCGAACTCGGGCGACGAGGCCAACAGCACCTGGGACAGTGAGACCGCGGCCCTCTCCGACACCGGCTGGGACACGATCCCGCTGAGCCGTCGCTACGCGGCCGGCCGCAACGACGGAACCATCACCAACGAGAACTCGCTCACCGACGGTGGCGGCAACCTCGCCCAGATCAGTTTCGCGACAGAAGGCGGCGACTACGCGCCTGATGTCGACAAGACGGGCACATTTCTCGTCTACGCCTCGACCCAGCATCGCCCGACCTTCGACATCTACCGCAAGTCGGTCGATGGCCGCACCGTGACCCAGCTCACCACCGACCCGAGCGACGACCTCATGCCGTCGATCGCCCCCGATGGGTCGAAGGTCGCGTTCGCCTCCAACCGCAACGGCAACTGGGATCTGTACATCATGCCGATCGGTGGCGGCGCCCCGACCCAGCTCACCGCCGATACCGACGACGAGGTCCAGCCCACCTGGGCTCCGGACGGTCGCCGCGTCGCGTTTTCCCGCAAGAACGGGCGCACCAACACCTGGGAGATCTGGATCGTCGACACGCAGAATCCCGGCCTCCGCTCGTTCGTGTGCGAGGGCTTCCTGCCCCGCTGGTCGCCGGAGGAGAAGAAGGACGTCCTGCTGTTCCAGCGGGCGCGTCAGCGCGGTTCGCGGCTCTACGGAGTCTGGACCATCGAGCTCGTGCAGGGCGAAGGACTCAGCCCCACCGAGATCGTGAGCGCCAAGAACGCCGCCGTGCTGCAGCCCGGCTGGTCGCCCAGCGGCGACAAGATCGTCTTCACCACCGTCGTGAACCCCGGCGGCGACTCCGAGTGGCCGACCCAGTCGGACATCTGGATCATCAACGCCGACGGCACGCGTCGAATCGGCCTGACCAACGGTCGCTTCCGCAACATGCAGCCGACCTGGGGCGCCGACGGCCGCGTCTACTTCGTCTCCAACCGCGGCGGTATCGAGAACATCTGGTCGATGGCCGCAGATGGTGGCCAGAAGGCCGCAGATTCAGTCGAGTTCGCGGCAGAAACCCGAAAGCGCACCCGTGACTTCGCCGAGAGCGGAGGGGTCGTGCCCGCCAACAACGCCGCCGGTCGCGCGCCCAGCGGCGCCTCGGCCGATGGCACCCCGGACCTGCTGCGCTCCGCGCCCGACTTCGACGGCGGCAACTGAGCCTCGCGCTCAACTGGCACGGCGTTTGCGACCGATATCCCCACCATGGGACGGTTTACCCTCGCCACAGTCACCGCCATCGCCGCCGCCTGCCTGATGCCGCTCGCCGGCTGCCAGACGGGCAAGGTCCAGCCGACGATCCTGAAGGCGCCGTACCTCAACGAGCGCGTGTGGGCGGTCGCGCCGTTCGCCAACGAGTCGGGCGTGTCCGATGTCGACGGTGCGATGGTCGCCGATCGGTTCGTCTCCGAGATCGAGCAGGTCGACGGGCTCCGCTGCCTGCCGCTCAACCGCACGCTCGCGGCCATGAAGTCGCTGGGCATGACCGGCATCCGCGATCTCCAGCAGGCCTCCACGCTGATGCGCACACTGCAGGTCGACGGCATCGTGCTGGGCACCGTGACCGAGTGGGATCCCTACAAGCCGCTGCGCTTCGGCGCGGCGGTCGAGGTCATCTCGGTCGCGGAAGGCGCCGACCGCAAGCCGATGGACCTCAAGGAACTCACGATGCCGACCGCCGAGAGCACGTCGGCCGGCGGCCTCGGCAAGCTCAAGGCGGAGATTTCCCAGGGTTCCCGCCTGTTCGATGCCCGCAATAACGAGACTTTGGGTGAACTCGAGCGCTATGCTCGGGGGCGCTTCGATCCGAACTCCGCCCTGGGCGCCCAGGCCTACGAGACCCGGATCGACCTCTTCACCCGGTTCGGGGCCTATGTGCTCACGCGCGACCTGCTCGAGCAGGAAGCGGCGCGGCTTGGGGTCGCCCTTGAGGCCGGAAAGGCAGAGCGCCCGTCGGCCGCGCAGAAGTAGGGTCGGCGCAGGGTCGCAAGGCGGCCGACGCAGACCGTTGTCCAGACGAGACTTGCATTCTGGTGGAACCCGGGTCGAGTCGTCGAGGTCCGAGATCCAATCCTCACCGTCCGCGGAAAAACAGTTCAACCATTCCCCTTATCAGGCCGATAGCCATATCGGAGAGTTGGGACCTGAGTTGTGCCCGGAAGGATGAGTCGTGTGGGTGGGAAGAACAGCCAGAGAACCGAGCACACCGTGGCGTCGCAGACGCCAGATCGAGGCAAACAGCCATGAACGAGAACCTCCCCATCGTCGAGCGCTTCCTGTCGTATCTGATCGACGAGCGCGCCTTCAGCCCCTACACCTCGCGGTGCTATGGACTGGACCTGCGCCAGTTCGTCGAGTTCCTCGAGACTGAACTCAAGACGCGCGTGGACATGAAGAACGAGCAGGCGGCCCTCGACGCGGCGACCGCCAAGCGTCCGGCGCCCGCCTCGATCACCGCGGCGATCCTCGCCTGCGATGTCGAGCGCATCCGCGGGTTCCTCGCCAAGCTTTCCGAGCAGAACTACTCGCCGGCCACCATGGCCCGCAAGATCGCGACCCTCCGCAGCTTCCACAAGTGGCTGGAGAAGCGCACCTTCACCTCGTCGAACCCGATGACGCTCATCCGCACGCCGAAGCAGGCCCGCCGCCTGCCCAAGGCGATCACGGTGGACGAGGTCGAGCGCCTGCTCTCGGCGCCCGAGGACACCGACCTCCTGGGTGCGCGCGACCGCGCCATCCTCGAGACGCTCTACTCGACGGGCATCCGCGTGAGCGAGGTCGTCGCGATCAACCGCGGCGACCTGAACGAGGCCAACGAGTGCATCGTGATCCGCGGAAAGGGCCGCCGCGAGCGCCTCGTGCCGCTGGGCGCGCATGCGCTCAAGAGCCTTCGCCACTACCTCGACATGCTCGACGCCGAGATGCGCGCCGCGGGTCTCGTCTCGAGCCCCGACGCCCCGCTCTTCGTGAACAAGCACGGATCGCGCCTCTCGAGCCGCTCGGTGCGCCGCAAGGTCGCCAAGTACCTCGTCAAGGTCGGTCTCGACCCGGACATCAGCCCCCACACCATCCGCCACAGCTTCGCCACGCATCTCCTCAACAACGGCGCCGACCTCCGCGCCGTGCAGGAGCTGCTGGGACACCAGTCGCTGTCGTCGACCCAGGTGTACACGCACCTCGCGCAGGGCAAGATGCGCGCCGACTACGACAAGGCCCATCCGCGCGCCGAAGCGAGCTGACGCGCCGGACCAGCATCGATCCGACCACGGGCCCCGAGTTCCCTCGGGGCCTGTGTCTTTTCCGGGACGGTGTTCCGGGGAGGCGGGTCGGGCGGCGTCAGGCCAGCCGGTTCACGCGCCGCGCCAACGCCTCGAGGCGCTCGAGCCGGGCGAGCAGTTCCTCGCGGCTGGGGGCGACCAGGTTCATGTGCGCGACCTTCCGGCCCGGGCGCGGCGACTTGCCGTACAGGTGCGCCGACGCGCCGGGGATCGCGAGGATCTCCGCGGTGTCGGGCACTCCGCCGATCAGGTTGACCATCGCCGCGTGCTCGGGCGCGCCCGCGTCGCCGAGCGGAAGGCCGGCGACGGCACGCATGTGGTTCTCGAACTGGCTCGTGCGCGCGCCCCCGATGGTCCAGTGCCCCGAGTTGTGGACGCGCGGCGCGATCTCGTTCGCGACCAGCGTGCCGTCGGCCACGAACATCTCGAGCGCGAGGGTGCCGACATGCCCGAGACCCTCGAGCACGCTGCGCGCGTGTCGCGTGGCGGCGGCGGCGATGGCGTCGTCCACGCGCGCGGGCGCGATCGAACGGAACAGGATCCCGTGGGTGTGCAGGTTCTCCACCAGGGGATACACCGCCGTGGAGCCGTCGAGCGCGCGGGTCGCGACCACCGAGACCTCGCGGTCGAAGGGCACGAAGGCCTCGTAGATGCAGGGACGGCGGCCGAGGTCGGTCCACGCCGGTGCGAGCTCCGCCGCGGCGCGCACCACCCGCTGGCCCTTGCCGTCGTAGCCGAGGGTGCGCGTCTTGAGGACGCCGTGCGGCCCGACGGTGGCGAGCGCGAGGTCGAGGTCGGCGTCGGTCGCGATCGCAGCGAACGGCTGCACCGGCACGCCGGCCGAGCGGAGGAACTCCTTCTCGCGGATCCGGTCGCAGGTGAGCTCGAGCGAGCGCACGCCCGGCCGCACGGGCCGGATGCCCGCGAGGAACGCGAGGCTCGCCGTCGGCACATTCTCGAACTCGAAGGTGATGACATCGACCGACTCGGCGAACGCGGCAAGCGCGGCGCGGTCGTCCCACGGGGCGCAGATGTGGCGGCCGGCCACGCGCGCGGGCGCATCGGGCGCCGGGTCGTAGAACACGCACTCGATGCCGAGCGGGATCGCGGAAAGGCCGAGCATCCGCCCGAGCTGCCCGCCGCCGAGGATGCCGACCGTGCGGGCGGCGCTCACTTCTTGGTCTCTCCGCCGTCCGTGCCGGAAGCCGACGGGGCGTGTCCGCCCGACGCGCCCGGAACCGCGTTCGCCAGCACGTCGGAGGTCTGCTTGGCGCGGAAGGCCGCGAGGCGCGCCGCGACGCCCGCGTCGAGGTGGGACAGGATGCTCGCCGCGAGCAGCGCCGCGTTGACCGCGCCTGCGCGGCCGATGGCGAGCGTACCGACGGGAATGCCCGCCGGCATCTGCACGATCGACAGCAGGCTGTCGACACCCTGCAGCGCCTTCGACTCGACGGGCACGCCGAGCACGGGCAGGTCGGTCTTGGCGGCGCACATTCCCGGAAGATGGGCCGCACCGCCGGCGCCGGCGATGACCACCTTGATGCCGCGTCCGCGTGCCGCCGCCGCGTATTCGAAGAGGAGGTCGGGCGTGCGGTGCGCCGACACCACCCGGCACTCGTGCGGGATGCCGAGCCCCGCGAGGGTGCTCGCGGCGTGCTGCATCGTTTCCCAGTCGGACTGGGAGCCCATGATGATTCCGACCGCGGGGGAGGCGTCGCTCGTCATGGCGCGATGGTACGGGCGGGCGTCGCGTTGCGGGAGGCGGGTCGGGCGGTCGTCCCGTGCTGCCTCGCCGGTCCTGCCTCGCCGTGCGGTTCCTCGCCGTTGTTTCCGCCGCCGCCCGGTCCGTTTCCCTCCCGTGCGCGCACGGGGGTCGCCGCGGGGAGGTTGGTGCTACCATCGCCGTTCTTCGCGGCGCGCGCGCGCGGCGGAGGTCGTCGAGCAAAGGAACCACATGAGCGCGATCCGTCTGAACGGCCAGTATGTCCTCCTCCGTGACGTCGAGAAGAAGGACTTCCTGGCCTTCGTGCAGCAGTGCCTGCCCCGGATCACGGCCGAGGAGTCGGTTCCGCACACGATGGCCCATGTCCTCGCGGGGCTGCTCGCCGAGGGCAAGCCGCACACCGACCCGGTGGTGCAGGCGGGCTTCCAGTGCTGCGCCTCGCTCGGCATCAAGAACATGTGGACCGACGGCGCGAGCGCCAGCGTGACCGAGGAGGTCGCGACCGACGCGTCGCAGGGCCTCGAGACTGCGTTCGGCTTCGCGGCGATCCAGTCGGGCGTCGCGGCGGCCGCGGCCGCGTGCAACGCGTTCCGCCGCAAGATCGTCATCAACGAGGTCGAGCACGCCGTCACGCGGCAGCCGAAGGAAGTGCTCATGCAGGTGGCCCAGGCGGTCGCCAACATGAAGAACGTGAACGAGCCGATCTTCGTGACCGCGGGCCGCGCGCTCGGCGGGCGCATGAAGGAGGGCTTCGGCCCCGAGGACCCGCACACGATGGCGATCCTCTGCATGCTGACCGACTTCGGCGCGACGGGCGTGAAGATCGACGTCGAGAAGAACCTGCTCGGGTTTGCGCCGTTCAGCCACGCGAACGCGATGGCGAGCGCCATCCTGCAGGGCCTCGACGCCGAGAAG
>CAMBUI010000093.1 GCA_945870915.1 Candidatus Kuenenia stuttgartensis
GGCGATCGACTCGGTCAACTACTACGTCGACGCCGACAGCGACAGCTTCGGCGCCGGAGCCGCGACCAAGTCCTGCACCCCGATCGCCGGCTCGGTGACCAACAACGCCGACTGCGACGACACCACCGTCCTCTACGCGGATGCCGACGGCGACAACTACGGCGCGGGCGCTCCCATCGCCTGCGGCGGCGTCCTCACCAACACCGACTGCGCCCCCAACGACCCGACCCGCTTCCCCGGCGCCATCGAGCGCTGCTCGAACGACGGCATCGACAACGACTGCGACGGCGAGGCCGACAGCGACGACGAGGCGATCGACTCGGTCAGCTACTACGTCGATGCCGACAGCGACAGCTTCGGCGCCGGAGCTCCAACCCAGTCCTGCACCCCGATCGCCGGCTCGGTGACCAACAACGCCGACTGCGACGACGCCAGGCTCCTCTACGTCGACAACGACGGCGACACCTACGGCGCCGGCGCCCCCGTCGCCTGCGGCTCGGCGCGCAACGACGACTGCAACGACGGCAACCCCGCCATCAACCCCGGCGCCGCCGAGGTGTGCAACGGCATCGACGACAACTGCGTCGGCGGTGCCGACGACGGCCTGCCCGTCGAGCAGTACTACCCCGATGTCGACGGCGACGGCTTCGGCGCCGGCGATCCGGTCAACGCGTGCGCAGCGCCGGCGGGATACGTCCTCGGCCGCGGCGACGGCTGCCCGAATGATCCGGCGAAGCAGGCCGCGGGCGTCTGCGGCTGCGGCGTCCCCGACGCCGACGGCAACGGAAACGGCGTCATCGACTGCAAGGATGTCGAGCTCTTCATGGTTCCGATGACGACCGGCGTCGTCCCCGGCCAGGAGTACCGCGTCCGCGTGAGCGCGATGTCGCCCTCGACGCTCATCGCCCTCACCGGCATGCAGCTCGCGGTGAAGTTCGACGCCTCGCGGCTCGAGATGATCGATGTCCAGCCCGTCGAGGGCACGCCGCTCTCCTTCGAGATCGCGCAGAACATCAACAACAACGGCTCGGTCGGCTCGCTGCGCTACGCCATCGGCGTCGACGCGGGCCAGCCCGGCCTCACCGGCCCGGCCGACCTCGTGGACCTCGTGTTCACGGTGCTGGACGACGCCGATGTGTGCGACCAGGATGTCCAGCTCGCCTGGTTCGAGAACGTCGGCACCTTCCGCACCGTGCTCGTCACCCCGCCGCCCGCGGTGTCGGTGTTCCCGACGCTCTCGAGCCTGCTGCCGATCGATCTCGACATCACCGACCCGGTCCTCGCCGGCGTGCCGGAGAGCGTCGCGATCCCGGCCGACGCGGGCTCGGCGTTCGGCGCGTTCGTCGCGGCACCGACGGTCACCGCGACCGACAACTGCACCGATCCGATCGTGCTCGACCTCGTCGTGACCTACCCGGACGGCTCGAGCACCACCGCGTGGCCGCTCGACGGCATGTTCCCCGTGGGCACGACCTCGCTCCGCTGGAGCTCGGTCGACGAGACCGGCAACATGTCCGAGGCGATCCGCACCATCACCGTCCATGACTACGCGCTCGCCGACATCTCGATCACCCTCGAGGGCCTGCAGCGCGCGGCGTCCACGCGGTCGATCCGCGTGACGGCCGAAGGCGGCGTGGACTTCAACGATGTCGCCTTCAACGCGGGCGTCAGCGCGGTGATCTCGACCTTCGAAGTCCCCGTCTCGGCCACCCTGTCCTGCATCGAGGTCAAGGACGCGCTCGAGCTCAACGGCGACGGCACCGTCCGCCGCCACTCGCACTCGATGACCTCGACCACGGCCGCGACCATCGTCGGAACCCGCTACAGCGGCTCCGTGACGCTGCTCCAGGGCGACTCGAACGACGACGACAAGGTCGACATCGCCGACTTCACCCTGTTCGTCAGCGACAAGAGCACCCCGGGCAACCCGAGCCGGGCCCCCGACGCGCGGTCGAACTTCGACGGCAACGCGTTCGTGAACACGGCGGACTTCAGCTACATCTCCACCAACTTCTTCAAGCGCGGCCAGACCTGCACCCCGGGTGCGGCCGACGATGCGCCTCTCGGCCGCATCAGCGTGAAGGAGCTCCGCCGCCAGGGACTCGGCCACCTCGACGGTGCCGACCTCAACCGCGACGGCTGGGTGGACATGCGCGACATGCAGATCTTCATGCAGGGCGGACCGGTGACTGGCTCACCATCCGCGCCTGAAGGCAGTGTTGACAGCGGCTGGTGATATGGCAACATCCTCAAACGGAGCGACGCCCCGGTCGTCCCCGGGGCGTTGTTCATTTTCCGGTGGTCGGCGTCGGCTGGCGGCCTCGGTTCACGGCCTCGGCCCACGGCTTCGGCTCACGGCCTCGGCTGGCGTCACGCGCCGCGGGCGCCCGCACTCCAGCGGGACGCGACCGTCACTTCGCGCCGAGCTCCGCCGCGATCGCGTCGCTGGCCGCGGCGAACTCGAAGTCCTTCTCGGTGATGCCGCCCGCATCGTGGGTCGACAGCGAGAGCGTCACCCGGCTGTAGCGGATGAGGATGTCGGGGTGGTGCTGCACGGCCTCGGCCCGCTCGGCGACGCGCTCGACGAACGCCATCGCGGCCACGAAGTCCTTGAAGCGGAAGGTGCGCTGGATCTCCTCGCCCGGCTGCGACCAGTCGGGCAGGGTCTCGAGGCGGGCGCCGATCTCGGTGTCGCTGAGCTTCAGGAGTGCCAGGCGCGGAGTGTAATCGACTCCCGTTCGGCCGCGACCGACCGTACGCTGCCGCGATGGACGACGCCCGCACCACCCGCCTCGCGCCGACCCCGTCGGGGGCGCTGCATGTGGGCAACGCGCGCACCTTCCTGGTGAACTGGGCGATGGCGCGCAACGAGGGCTGGCGCATCGTGATGCGGCTCGAGGACCTCGACAGCGGCCGCATGCGGCCCGGTGCGCACGAGGCGTCGCTCGAGGACCTCCGCTGGCTCGGCATCGACTGGGACGGCGAGCCCGTGGTGCAGTCGCGCGACCTCGCGCCCTACCGCGCCGCGCTGGATCGGCTCGCGCAGGCGGGACTCGTCTTCCGCTGCGACCGCTCGCGGGCCGAGATCCGCACCGCCGCGAGCGCGCCCCACGCCGAGGACGGCGAGACGCGCTACCCGCCCGAACTGCGTCCGCCCGAGCCATGGCCGCGCACCATCTCCGCGTGGGAGGCGAACCACCGGCTCCGCATGGATCCCGCCACCGCGCCCGAGGCGCGCGAGCGCGTGCACGACGGTTTCCTCGGCGACCACACCTTCGATCCCGGCCTCGAGTCGGGCGACCTCGTCGTCTGGACGAGGCTCGGGGTGCCCGCGTACCAGCTCGCGGTCGTCGTCGACGACGCGCGCCACGGCGTCACCGATGTGGTGCGCGGCGACGACCTGCTCGCCAGCGCGGCGCGGCAGCAGGTGATCGCGCGCGCGCTCGGCGTCGCGCACGCCCGCTGGTGGCATGTGCCGCTCGTGTACGGCGACGACGGCAAGCGCCTCGCCAAGCGCCACGGAGCCCACAGCCTCGCGCAGATCCGCACCGACGGGATCGCCCCCGAGCGCGTGATCGGCTGGTGCGCCTGGAGCCTCGGACTCGTCGACCGCCCGTGCGCGCTCGACGCGCAGGAGTTCCGCGCGGCCGCGACCCTCTCCGCGCTGCGCGCCGCGATGACGCGCGTGTCGACGCAGCGGACGGTCTTCGCGCCCCAGATGCTCTGAGCGACGCACGGCGGGACGCATCGAAGGACGCACCGAAGGACGCGCCGAAGGACGCGCCGAAGGACATACCGGAGAACACACCTCGGCACGCGTCGCGGGACACGCGCGCGCCGATCGACGCGCGCGCGCACGCTCGACTTTCCCTGCACCGCGGCGTATTCTCCGCGCCGCATGCGCACCGCCACACTCGTCGCCGCCGCCGTCGCCACCACCGCGGTCCTCTTCCCGATCGGCTGTGGATCGTCGACGCCGCCGACCACCGCGCCCGTCACCGTGGCCGGACGCACCTTCCAGTGCCGACTGTCGATCGACAACGACAGCCGCGAGCTGGGACTCGGCGGGGTCGCGTCGCTCGGCCCCGACGAGGGCATGCTGTTCGCCTTCAACGACAGCGCCGCGCGCACCTTCTGGATGCGCGGCTGCGTGATGGACCTCGACATCGCGTTCATCGATCCCCTCGGCTTCGTGACCGCGGTCCACACGATGCCCAAGGAGGAGCTGCAGCGGCCCGACGAGACCGAGGACCAGTACCAGGCGCGCCTCAAGCGCTATCCCTCGATCGCACCCGCGCAGTACGCGCTCGAGGTCGCCCCGGGGACGCTCGCCCCATTGGGCGTGAAGCGCGGCACCCGGATCGAATTCGACCGGGCCTCGCTCAAGAACCACATCAAGTGAGCCGATCCCACCCGTGCGGGGCCCTCCCCGCCCAGTTCCCGACCAGGGGCGCCGTGCCTCCGGAGGCAGGATCGTGGCAGGGTGTGACCGCGCGCCGCACGCGCGGCGTTCGCGCACGGGTTCCGTGCATGGTTCCGGCATGGGGAGCGCACGACCATCGATCCGCATCGCGGTGATCAGCCCGGCGTCGAACGACGCCGAGGCCGCCGCGTGGCGCGAGCGGCTCTCGCGCGAGCTTCCCGCCGCATCCGTCTCCCAGCTCGCCGTCGATTCGCTCAACGATCCGCGCGGGGTGCCCGTCCACATCGATGTCGAGATCGCGGTGCTGTTCGCGCCCGATTCGCAGGGCGAGACCGACGCCGAGATCGACGCGCTGCTGCGCTCGGTCGAGCGCGGCGCCAACGACCCGAACGCCATGGCGAGCGCGCGCGTGGTCGTCGTCGGCAACGGCGACACGCTCCACGCGCCGGCCTCGGGCGCCGACTTCCTGCCGCGCGCGCGCGCCGGCGACGAGCTGGTGCCCTTCCTGCGCGGCATGTTCTCCTGCACGGCGGGCCTGCGCTCGGCGCGCCGCGAACTCGCGCTTCTCGGCCGCGTCGTCGACTCGATGCGCAACGAGCTCGAGGAGCGCAACGAGGAGCTCCAGCTCGCCGCGCTGGTCCAGAAGGACTTCCTCCCGCTGCCGATCGAGCCGCTGCACGGGGTGCGCGTGACCACGCTCTACCGTCCGCTCGCGCAGGTCTCCGGCGATGTGTACGACGTGACCCAGCTCGACGACGACCGCATCGCGATCTTCCTCGCCGACGCGGTCGGACACGGGATTCCCGCCGCACTGCTCGGAATGGCCGTCTGCCGCTCGCTCGAGACCGCCGACCGCGTGAACGGCCAGCTCACGCTCATCGGCCCCGGCGAGACCCTCGCGCGCGCCAACCGCCGCCTCTACGAGCACCAGCGCGCGACCACGCGCTTCGCGACCGCCGTCGCGGCCGTCCTCGACTGCCGGACGCGCACGATGCGCGTCGCCTGCGCGGGCCATCCGCCTGCGATCCTGCTGCGGCCAGGCGAGCCGCCGCGCGCGCTCGAGGCCGAGGGCAGCCTGCTCGGCGTCTTCCCCGACGAACGCTACGACGAGGTCGAGGTCGAGCTCCGCCCGAACGACCGGCTGCTCTTCTACTCCGACGGCTTCGAGCAGGCGTTCGCCGAGAACGGCACCGCGCGCCACATCGAGGAGTTCGGCGAGATGTCGGGCGTGCTCGATCCCGACGAGCTGGTGAACCGCATCGCCGCGCGCGTCGACACGCACTCCGGGTCGCTGCACCAGCAGGACGACCTCACGCTCCTGTGCGTGAGCGTCGAGAACTTCGCCGCGCTGCGCGTGGCCGCGTAATCGCGATTCGCGCGAGGGGCGGCGTGACCGCGCTTCGCGCGAGGGACGCGTGATCGCGCTTCGCGCGTGAGACCACGCGACCGCGCTTCGCGCAAGACCCGTCGTGTCGACATCGAAGCGCCACGCCCGCGGCGCTCAGCGCCACGCCCGCGACGCTCAGCGCCGCGCCTGGATCCACTCGAGCTGCCGACGCACCAGCTTGGCGAGGTAGTCGACCTCGACGTTGAGCCGGTCGCCCGGCTTCCGCCCGGCGAGATTGGTGCGCGCGAGCGTCTCGGGGATCAGGCACACGTCGATGATGGTGCCTGGGATGACCGTTTCCGGGCTCACCGGGCCGGTCGCCGCCCCACCACCGGATGCCGCGCCGTCCTCGACGCGCGCGATCGTGAGCGAGACCCCGTCGAGGGTGATCGACCCCTTGTCCACCGCGCTGGCGCCGAGCTCGCCCGGCAGGCGGAGGCGCACCCGCCACTCGCCGTCGGTGCGGACCTCGACCACCTCGGCGAGTCCGTCGACATGCCCGAGCACGACATGGCCCCCGAGGAATGTCATCGGCGTCGCCGCGTGCTCGAGATTCACCCCCGAGCCGACCTCGAGGGTGCCAAGGCTCGTGACGGCAAGCGTCTGTGGAATGGCGTCGAAGCTCAGTCGCCCCGCGTCGACGGCCACCACGGTCAGGCAGCAGCCGTTGACGGCGATCGACGCGCCGAGGTCGGGAGTGTGCGCCCAGCCGCCGGTGTCGATCACCAGCCGGGTCGAGGAGGGGCCGGGGCGGATTTCCGCCACGCGGCCGAGGGTTTGGACGAGCCCGGTGAACACGCGGCGAGCATACCCGCCCCTGTTGGCGGAGTTCGGGCCGCCGGGCCGACCCATGGCGCCCCGATCCGACTCCCGCGCGCCCCGATCCGACGCCCGCCGCCGGGATCCGACCCCGCCTCCGCGCTTGACGCTGCGCCCCCCGAGGGGCGATACTCCGCGCTTCGGTCTGGAGGGCGGCTTCCCGCCCTCGGATCGATGGAGCATCGAACCACATGAACCTCTCGCGCGCCCTCGCCCCGTCGTTCCGCATCAGCCTCGCCGTCCTCTCGGCGGCAGCGCTCCACTCGGCCGTCCTCGCGGCCGGCGCAGACGACGCGCAGAAGGCCCCCGCGCCCGCGCAGCAGGCCCCCGCTCCCGCGCAGCAGACCTCCGCCACCCCCGCCGAGCAGCGCGTCGCCGCCGATGTGGCGAAGGTGACCGAGCAGTACCTGGTCGCCCCCAAGGCGGCCTCCGAGCTCGGCTGCCGGATCGAGTGGCAGACGGCCGCGTCGGTGCCCGCCGGCGGCGCGCTCCGCAAGGTCGACAGCTCGGCCGACGCCGTGCTCGCGCTCAACAACCGCAACGAACTCACGCTGATCCGTCCCGAGACCGGTGACGCCGCGTGGACCGTCTCGGCGGCCGATCCGATCGACCGCGTCATCCGCATGGGCGTGTTCAGCTACGCGGGCCGCGGCGGCGACGAGTCGTCGCGCATCTCGGTCATGACCGACGCGGTGTTCTACGCGCTCGGCTTCGACAGCGGCTCGACCCTCGCCCGCTCGCGCTTCCGCCATGTTCCGAACACGACCGCCGAGCAGTGGGGCAACTTCCTCGTGTTCGGCACCAGCTCCGGCCAGATCACCTGGTTCAACTGCGCCACCGGCAACGACACGCGCGGCCATGTGATCGACTCGCTGTCGGGCGGCGCCCCGATCACCGCGGCCCCCGCGGTCGCCGAGGGCGTCGTCGTCGGTGGCAACACCGCGGGCGGCCTCACCGCCCTCGACGCCTCCACCGGACGCATGCGCTGGAGCAAGAGGCTGCTCGCCGGCGTGGTCGCCACCCCCGCGATCGGCGGCGGCGCGACCTTCGTCGCCAGCGAGGACCAGTACCTCTACGCCTTCGACCTCGCCACCGGCGCCACGCTGTGGAAGTACTTCACCCAGACCCCGCTCCGCTCGTCGCCCTTCCTGGCCGGCGACCTGGTGGTGCAGGATGTCCCCGGCGAGGGGCTCCTCGCGCTCACCCAGAACCCCGAGGCGCAGCCGGGCGGCGAGGTCCGCTGGCGCCGCGACAGCGTGCACGGCTCGCCCGTGTGCACCCTCGACGGCGGCATCCTCTTCTGGTGCCCCAAGGGCCGCATGGCGACCCTGGTGAGCGTCCGCAACGGCGCCACCCTCCGCACCATCAGCCTGCCCGCGGTCGAGCACCTCGAGGCCGGTTCGATCGAGGAGGGCGGCTTCGTCGCCTGGAGCTCCGACGGCCGCATCGAGCGCCTCTCGCCCATCAGCGAGGCCACCGGCGAGACCGCCGCCAAGAACTGACCCTCCGACCCCGCGTCGGACCGACTGACGGAACCTCACCCCATGCACGGACTCGTCCGCATTCGTCGTGCGCTGATCTCGGTCAGCGACAAGCGTGATCTCATCCCCTTCGCGAAGGCGCTGCACGCGCACGGCGTCGAGATCGTCTCGACCGGCGGCACCTCGGCGGCGATCGCGGCAGCGGGCATCCCGGTCGTCCCGATCGAGAAGCTCACGGGCTTCCCCGAGATGATGGACGGCCGCGTGAAGACGCTGCACCCGCGCGTCCACGGCGGACTGCTCGGACGCCGCGATGTGGCCGAGCATGTCAAGGCGATGGAGGAGCACGGCATCGCGCCGATCGACCTCGTCTGCGTGAACCTCTATCCGTTCGAGATGACCGTCCGCCGCGAGGGCGTCCAGGAGCACGAGGCGATCGAGCAGATCGACATCGGCGGCCCGTCGATGCTCCGCTCGGCCGCGAAGAACCACGAGTTCGTGACGGTCGTGACCGACCCCGCGCAGTACGACTCGGTCGCGAGCGAACTCGCGAAGAACGACGGCGCCACCACCCTCGAGCTGCGCCGCGCGCTCGCCGCGGCGACCTTCGCGCGCACCGCCGCCTACGACACGGCGATCTCGGCGTGGATGGCCGCGCGCGCCGGCAACCGCTTCCCGCCCGTGTTCGAGCTGCGCGGCGTGAACGAGGGCGAGCTCCGCTACGGCGAGAACCCGCACCAGGCCGCCGCCGTCTACCGCGACCCGACCTTCCGCGGTCCGAACGTCGTCGGCGCCGAGCTGCTCCATGGCAAGCCGCTCTCCTACAACAACCTCCTCGACGCCGCCGCGGCGCTCGAGCTGGTGCAGGATCTCCGCGACATCGCCCCCGACATGGCCGGCGCGGTCGTGGTCAAGCACACGAACCCCTGCGGTACCGCCATCGCCCCGACGCTGCGCGAGGCCTTCGCCAAGGCGTACGCGGGCGATCCGCTCGCCGCATTCGGCGGCATCGTGGCGCTCAACGCCCCGGTCGACCGTGCGACCGCAGAGGAGATCGTCGCCGGCGAGAAGTTCCTCGAGGTCGTCGTGGCCCCGAGCTACGACGCCGACGCCCTCGCGCTCCTGCAGGCGCGGTGGAAGAACGCGCGCCTGCTCGCCGTCGGACCGGTGACGGCCGCCCCGAAGTCGGTGCTGGTGCGCTCGATCGCGGGCGGCTTCCTCGCCCAGGAGGCCGACACGCACGCGGTCCGCGCGGAGGAGTTCCAGCTCGCCGCGGGCCCCGCGCCGAGCGCCGAGGTCCTGCGCGACGCGGCGTTCCTGACGGCGGTGGTCAAGCACCTCAAGTCGAACGCGGTGTGCATCGGCCGCGGCGGACAGCTGTTCGGCGCGGGCGCCGGCCAGATGGACCGCGTCGCGAGCTGCCGGAACGCGGTCGAGAAGTCGGGCGCGCGCCTCCGCGAGGGTTCGGGCATCGCGGTCGCGGCAAGCGACGCGTTCTTCCCCTTCGACGACGGTCCGCGGATGCTGATCGACGCGGGGGTCCGCTGCATCGTCCACCCGGGCGGCTCCAAGCGCGACGAGGACACCTTCAAGCTCTGCAACGAGCGCGGCGTGACCTGCCTCCTGACCGGCATCCGGCGCTTCCGCCACTGAGCGCGGGCGGCGCCCCCACCCCCTGCCCGGCACCGTATACTTCGCGGCCTATGGCCGAGAAGCCCGTCCTCGATCACCCCTCGCTTCCGATCATCAAGGAAGCGTTCCCCAGCGTGAAGTTCATGGCCGCGGAGTTCCGCGGCCTGACCACGCTGATCTGTCCGCCGGACCGCATGCACGACGTGCTGCGCCAGCTCCGCGACGACCCGCGGCTCGACTACAACTTCCTCACCGATGTGACGGCCGTCGACTACCACAAGTACCCCGCCAAGCAGCCGGGGCGCTTCGCGGTGGTCTACCTGCTCCAGTCGCACCGGCACGAGCGCCGCATCGCGGTGAAGTGCTACCTCGAGCCGACCATCGACACCACCGGCATCGACGCCGATCCCGCGCTCGAGATCGACAGCGCCTGCGACCTCTGGCCGGGCGCCGAGTGGACCGAGCGCGAGGTCTACGACATGTTCGGCATCCGCTTCCGCAACCACCCGGACCTCCGCCGCATCCTCATGTGGAAGGACTTCCCCGGCCACCCGCTCCGCAAGGACTACCCGCTGCGCGGCCGCGGCGAGCGCGAGCACCATGTGCCGATCACGAGAGAGTCGCGGTAGTTCGTAGGCTCGTCCGCGCCCCGGCGCGGACTCGGCCGCGTGCACGCGACCTTCGAACATCCAGAATCACGCGCGCGCATGGACTCCCGGCGCGCGCGCCCGCGCGCATGGCACCTCCTGCGCGCGCGCCCGCGCGCATGGCACCTCCTGCGCGCGCGTTCTTTTTGAAACCCCCCGCCTCGCACGACGCCGCCTTGCCCGAGACCAAGCGCCATCTCCAGCTCAAGGACATCGCCCTCGCGTGGCTGCGCGCGGTCGGCTGCCGCGCCGTCGCGCT
>CAMBUI010000094.1 GCA_945870915.1 Candidatus Kuenenia stuttgartensis
GAGACGGCCTTGCGGACGCGCGCGAGCAGCGCCGGCACATCGATGCCGCGCTCGTCCTCGCCGATCGCGCCCGAGAGCCCGATGTCGAGGCCGTGCGCGTTGCGGAGGTACTCGACCAGCGCCACGTTGACCACGCTGTCCTCGGCCACGGGGACGACGCGGAATCCCTCGCTGCGCGAGATGCGCTCCATCTCCACCGGGATGAGGAGGAGCGGCGCCAGCACCGCCGTCGCGCGCGCCTCGACCCGGTACTCGAGGAAGCCGACCGCCACGTACAGCGACCGCGCGCCGGTCTCCTCGAGCGAGCTCCGCGCCTCGCGGTAGGCCTTGGTGGCGCGCTTGAAGAGCTCGCCCTCCTCGAGGGTCGAGCGCAGCCAGCCGCTGTCGAGCTCGGCGGCGAGCGCCTTCGGATCGGCGCCGCCCGCGCGCGTCGAGCCGCGGGAGATGAGCTTGGTCGACTTCTCGTCCCACAGCACATCCTCGAGGCGCGCGACGGCCGCGTCGCCGGACAGGATCAGCGGGATGCCCGTCTTCTCGCGGTCGTTCAGCAGGCGGTTGCGCAGCGTGAGGTCGAGGAGGCGCTTCTTCCACTGCTCGAGGCGCACCTGGTGCGGCGCGAGCCGGATCGCGGGCAGCGGGGGCAGCCCGGCCGGCTGCACGACGCGCCATGCGGTGGCCTTGGGCGTGCGCCGCGTCTCGAGGCTGTCGGACGCGGCATCGCCGAGCCGCTCGGGCAGGGGGTGGAATCCGGCGCGCCGCGCCGCGGGCACATCGAGCACGCGCAGCGACTCGGTGGCCGAGCGCAGGAAGCGCTCGCCCTCGGCGAGGGCCTGTCCGAACGAGAGCCGCGCGCCGCAGACGCCGGTCGCCTCGATGGCGCGGAATTCGCCGAGGTCGAGGCGGTTCACCAGCCGCGACGGTCCGTCGTGGACCGCGTCCGCGAGCGGCTCGTGCATGGTGGCGAAGGCGATGACGGCGTGGCCGTCGCCCATCGCGATGGCGGGCGCGAGCCCGGCCGCCTCCAGCATGGCGGCGAGCGTGAGCGAGAGGTCGAGGCAGTTTCCCGCGCCGTCCGACAGCGCGTCGGCCGCGGTGCGCACCTTCTGTCCCTGCTCCTCGAAGCTCGGCTTCACGGTGATGTAGGTGAGCCCGCGCTCGGCGAGCGCGTCGTAGCAGGCCTCGGCGATGCGCTGCGCGCGCTCGGCGCTTCCCGACAGGTAGCCGTCGAGCGCGCCGTTGCGCGTCGAAGCCTCGAGGCGCCTCGAGGCCGAGCGCAGCAGGTCGGTCAGCGCGGGGGTGTTCGGCGTGACGAACGACGCCAGCGACTCGCACGCCCCGACGATGCCGCACCAGTGCGACTGCGGGACGATCACGATCCGGTGGCGGGCCGCCGCGAGCACGCGCCCCGAGGCGTCCTCGAGCGAGGCGACCAGGTCGATCGGCTCGCGCTCGGTCGACTGCCGCAGGATCGGCAGCGGCACGATGAAGTCGGTGACATCGATCGCGGCCGATTCGCCCGCCGACAGGGTCTCGAGCCCGCGCTCGTAGGGCACCGCGGCGACGCCGTCGATGAGGATGCGCACCGTGCACCCGTGGAGCCGTTCCTTCGCGTGCACGAGCAGCGCCCGCACGCAGGGGATGCCGTTCAGCTCGAGCGATGCCGCGGTCGTGTCCGAGGCGTCGAAGAACAGATCCGCGGCGCGGGCGATTCCCTCAGTCGATCCGTCAGTCATGGCGCGCATTATGGCAATCCCGCGGCGGCGCGGAGTGCGCGCGGCGCGGGTTATCTGCACGGAATCGCCGTCGTCGCCGGCCGGCGGGGCGCCCGGGCGTTCGCGCGCCGGCCGCGTTCGCGCGCGGGGCCGGCAGGGGAGAGGTGCTATCCTGCCGCATTCGGCGCAGCGCGCGCCCGCGCCGCCCTTCAGGACCCATCCCGATGACCACCGCGAACTCCCACGCCGCCGCCGCCAGCACCACCAAGGTCGACCCGGAGACCGTCACGATCTCCGGCTATGTCGTCGGCGAGCGCTACGGGCCCGAGACGGTGCTCACCCACGATCCCGCCGATCCGTCGAAGGCGCATCCGCGCATCGGCGAGGCGGGCCAGTACCCGTTCACCCGCGGCGTGCACAAGACGATGTACCGCTCGCGGCTCTGGACCATGCGCCAGTTCGCGGGCTTCGGCTCGGCCGACGACACCAACCAGCGCTTCAAGTACCTCCTGAACAACGCGAAGGGCACGAAGGCAAACACCGGCCTCTCGACCGCGTTCGACCTGCCCACGCTCATGGGCCGCGACTCCGACGACCCGCTGTCGGCCGGCGAGGTCGGCCGCTGCGGCGTCGCCATCGCCTCGATCGAGGACATGCACCGCCTGTACGCCGACATCCCCGTCGGCGAGGTCACCGTCTCGCAGACGATCAACGCGCCGGCCGCCGTGATCTGGGGCATGTATCTCGCGCACGCGAAGGAGCGCAACATCCCGTGGACCTCGCTCGGCGGCACGCTGCAGAACGACATCCTCAAGGAGTTCCACGCGCAGAACGAGTTCATCTACCCGCCCGAGCCGCATGTGAAGCTCGTGGTCGACACCATCGAGTTCGCCTCGCAGCACCTGCCCAAGTGGAACTCGGTGTCGATCTCGGGCTACCACATCCGCGAGGCCGGCTCGACCGCCACGCAGGAGCTCGCCTTCACGCTGCGCGACGGCATGGAGTACGTCGAGGAGTGCATCAAGCGCGGCCTCGATGTCGACGGCTTCGGGCCGCGCCTCTCGTTCTTCTTCAACAGCCACAACGAGTTCTTCGAGGAGATCTGCAAGCTCCGCGCCGCGCGCCGCATCTGGGCCAAGGCGATGAAGGAGCGCTACGGCGCCAAGAACGAGCGCTCGCTCCTGATGCGCACGCACGTGCAGACCGCGGGTTGCTCGCTCACCGAGCAGCAGCCGCTCAACAACATCGTGCGCGTGGCGCTGCAGGCGATGGCGGGCGTGCTCGGCGGATGCCAGAGCCTCCACACCGACTCGATGGACGAGACGCTCGGCCTGCCCACCGAGCAGGCCGTGCGCGTCGCGCTGCGCACGCAGCAGATCATCGCGCACGAGTCGGGCGTGCACCGCACCGTCGATCCGCTGGGCGGCTCGTGGTTCGTCGAGGCGCTCACCGACCAGATGGAGAAGGACGCCAACGCGATCATCAGGGAGATCGACGACATGGGCGGCGTCGTCTCGGGCGTGCACAAGGGCTACTTCCGCCGCTCGATCGCCGAGGCGAGCTACCGCTTCGGCCAGGAGATGGAGGCGGGCGACCGCATCGTGGTCGGCATGAACGCCTACCCCGAGGGCAACGAGGAGAAGCAGGTCGAGATCCTCGAGATCCCGCACACGGTCGAGACCGAGCAGAACGCGCGCCTCGCCAAGATGCGCGCCTCCCGCTCGAACGACGAGGTGAAGCGCGCGCTGACCGCGATCCGCGAGGCCGCGCGCAAGGGCGAGAACGTGATGCCCGCGCTGGTCGAGGCGAGCCTCGTCCGCTGCACGCTCGGCGAGCAGGTGCAGGCGATGGCCGACATCTACGGGCGGTACTCGGGCGGACCCGAGTGGTGACGCCGCCGCTGTCCCGCTGAATCGCGCCGAGAAAGGGTGAGGGGAACATGCCCGTCCTTCCGAGTGGTCGCAGGTTCGGTCTCGCCAGGTCGCACATCCTCGAGCCCGGGACGCAGTGGTTCGAGTGCCCCGAGGGCCACTTCTGGTACCAGACGCCCGATCTCGCGATCAACGCGCCGCCGTTCCATCCCGAGCAGCAGGTGGTCTGCGACTTCGTGCATGCGCCGTGTCCGACGACCGTCGCGGAGGCGGAGCGGTTCGTGGTGATCGTCGAGCTGTTCGGTGAGCGCGGTACGGTCCTGACCGGGATGACGCTCGACCGGCGGCAGCGGCCCGACGGTTGGTCCGAGGCCGACTGGCTCGCCTGGGACTCGTGGAGGCAGACCGCCGATGTGCGGGCGTTCGTGCAGGCGACGATGGATATGTGCCGGGCGCAGGCGGATGCCAACATCGGACTGGGCGGCCCCGTGACCTTGCGCGCGGCCTCCGGCGATGCGCCTGAGGAAGTGCGCGTGCGCGAGCGTGCCGCGCGCGAACGCGCCGTCGCGATGGTCCGCGAGATCCAGGAGATCGGGGCGGAACTCGGCGACCACGGGCGGGCTTCGGACCGCGCGTTCATCGGCGCGCTCCAGGACCGCGCGCTGGCGCTGCGGCAGGAACTCCATGCGCTGGTCGACGATCCCATGCACGCGCCGATCGCCGAGGCGTGGCATGCGCTTGGCATGGTGTCGCGTCTGCTCGACCTCCCCGAGGAGTCGGAGCGTGCGTTCGTCGAGGCCTCGCGGCTCGCGCCGTTCGAGCTCCAGGTGTGGCTCGAACTGACCCGTATCCGCGGCGAGCGCGGCGACGACGAGGGTGCCGAGACGGCGGCCCGCCGAGCGGTGGAACTGGACCCCGTGCTTTCGCAGCCATGGGCGAACCTGGCCATGGTGCTCCTCAAGCGCGGGCGGCTCGAGGAGTGCCGTGAGGCCGTCGGCCGCGCGCTCGAGATCGACGCCGACGACCATGTGGCCCGATACGTGGACGGACACCTGCGCAGTCGCTCGAAGCATCATCCCGAGCCTCCCTCCGACAGCTGAGGCGATCCGCGTGCCGCGCTCCGGCTCGCGGGGCTCGTCAAGAAGCGAGGCAGGGGTTCGTTCCCGAGGCACCGCGTTTGGCGCCCGCGGTACGCTCCGTCCCATGCGCCACCTCCTCGCCGCCCTCGTCGCCGCCATCGTCGTCTTCTTCTGGGGGTTCATGTCGTGGGCCGCGATCGGCATCTGGGACTTCGCGTTCCCGAGGCCGAAGAACGAGACGGCCATCGTCGAGACCCTCAAGGCCTCGCTCGACGGCGACGGCGCCTACGTGGTGCCCTTCATGCCCGAGGGCTACGGACAGGACGGCACCGACGAGGCGGTCAAGGCCGCGAGCGCCGACTACGAGGCGCGGCACCGCGCCGGTCCGCTGGCGCTCATCCTCTACCGCGTGCAGGGGAGTGACCCGATGCCACCGGCCGAGCTGGCCCGCGGCTTCGGCATCGAGTTCGTCTCGGCGCTGCTGCTCGCGTGCATCCTCTCGACCGTGCAGGGCGGGTTCGCGCGCAAGGCGTATGTGGGCTTCACCATCGCGCTCTTCGCCGCCACCGCGTGCTACGGCGTGATGGGCAACTTCATGCGCATGCCGCTGCCGTTCGTGTTCGCCTTCTGGGCCGATGCGATCATCGCCTGGACCCTCGCGACGCTGGTCATCGCCAAGATGACGCCCGCCAAGGCCCGCGGGCACGGGTGACGGGCACGGTGACGGGCACGGGTGACGGGCGCGGTTTGCGCTACCCTGCGGGCGATGTCCACGCACTCGTTCCAGGCTCCGAAGGGCACCCGCGACTTCTACCCGAGCGACCTCGCCGTCCGCCGCCACATCGAGCAGGCGTGGCGCAGCGCCTCGATCGACTGCGGCTTCGACGAGGTCGAGGGGCCGACCTTCGAGCACCTCGAGCTGTACACCGCGAAGTCGGGCGAGGGCATCGTGAACGAGCTCTTCAGCTTCCGCCGCGCGGGCGGCGAGAACGACTACGCCCTGCGGCCGGAGTTCACGCCCACGCTCGCCCGCATGGTGGCGGCCCGCGCGGGATCGCTGCCCGTGCCGGTCAAGTGGTTCGCCATCCCCAACATGTTCCGCGCCGAGCGCCCGCAGCGCGGCCGCCTGCGCGAGTTCGTCCAGTGGAACATCGACACCTGCGGCGTCGAGGGCGCCGCGACCGATGTCGATGTGATCGCGGTCGCGATCCTCGCCCTCGAGCGCCTCGGACTCACGCCGGCCGATGTCCAGGTGCGCCTCTCGCACCGCGTGGCGATCGCCCGCATGCTGGGCGCGCTCGGCGTCGCGGCCGAGCGCACGGGCGACGCGATGACCCTCCTCGACCGGCGCGACAAGCTCAAGCCCGAGGAATTCGCCCAGCGCGCCGAGGCGCTCGGGCTTTCGGCCGACGGCGTCGCCCGCTTCGACGCGGCCGCCCGCGCCACCCAGCGGCTGTCCGACCCGGTCTCGGCGCTCGCCGCGCGGATCGGCGTGTCCGCCGACGAGTTCGCCTCGCTCGACGAGGTGCGCGCGGCCGCCGACCGCGCCGGCATCCTCGACTGGTGCTCGGTCGATGTCGGCATCGTGCGCGGGCTCGCCTACTACACCGGCACGGTGTTCGAGGTCCACGAGGTCTCGGGCGCCGAGCGCGCGGTGGCGGGGGGTGGGCGCTACGACGGCCTGGTCGAGCTGTTCGGCGGTCCGAAGATGCCCGCCTGCGGCTTCGGCATGGGCGATGTCGTGCTGGCGAACGTCCTGCGCGACCGCAAGCTCCTGCCCGAGGACGGCGCGGCGCTGCTGCCGCGTCCCGATGCGTTCGTGATCTCGGCCGGCGGTGAACTGGCCGAGGCCGAGCTGCCGCGCCTGCTCATGCGCCTGCGCCGCGCGGGACTCCACGCCCGCAGCAGCGCCAAGGCCACCCGCAACGTCGGCAAGCTGCTCGGCGACGCCGGCAAGGCCCGCGCGAGGTTCGCGGTCATCCTCGGCGCCGAGCTCGCCGAGGGCAGCGTCGCGCTCAAGGACCTCGATGCAGGCTCGCAGCAGGTGACGCCGCTGGCCGGCCTCGCCGACCTGCTCCTGTCCGCGCGGCAGCGGTAGACGCCCGTTTATCGGCTCGCGCCTCCACCCCGCGGGGCGGTGGTTTCCGTCTGCACCAAGGTGCGCGCGGTGTTCCACCGACTTCTCGGGCAGGAGCCTCACTTCGCCCCATTTTCTTGCCGATCACCGACCGTCCGGAGTTTCCGTCCGGGCGTGGTTGTCCCGCGTAGGAGGTTCTCGCGATGCCCTTCGGCATGTTCCGTTCCCACTATTCACCGATCCTCGCAGACTTCGGCAGCTCCGGCGTGAAGCTGGTGCAGACGACCGTCGGCGACCTGCCGACCATCGCCGCCGCCGCGTTCCTGCCCTTCAGCGACGACCTCCGCGGCCGCCCGGTCGAGGAGCGCTTCGAGTTCCTCGCCCGCGAGCTTCCCGAGGTCCTGCGCGAGAACCACTTCCGCGGAAACCGCCTCGTGCTCGCGCCGTTCTCGCAGCACATGCTGGTGCAGCACATCGGCGTCCCCTCGGGCGACGCCGAGCGCGCCGAGAGCGTGATCCGCCTCCAGATCGCCATCGGCCTCGGCTGCGACCCCGACGCGCTCGTGGTCCGCACCAGCGAGGTCTGCGAGACCACCCGCGACGGAACCGCGAAGGTCGAGCACATCTCGTTCGCGATGAGCCGCGACGACGTCATGCGCTACGTCGAGCTCGCGCGCCGCGCCAAGCTCAAGGTCGTCGGCGTGCACGGCGAGATCTCCGCGCTCGTCCACGCGTTCGACCATGTGAACCGCCGCGCCGAGGACGAGAACATCGCCACCATGTACGTCGACCTCGGGTACGGCGGCACCAAGGTCGCGATCTGCCACGGCGCCAAGCTCGTGTTCGCCAAGTCGATCTCGATCGCCGGCCGCACCATCGACACCCGCCTCGCCGAGATCCGCCGCTGCTCGCTGGCCGACGCCCGCGCCGCGCGCCTCGCCGAGGGCATCAAGCCGATCCGCATCGGCGCGCCCGGCGCCATGAACGCCTCGCCCGCCGCCTCCGCGATGGACGGCGGAATGGCGATCCTGCGCGCCGCCGCCGCCAAGATCGAGAACGAGAACGCCGTGACCATCGGCGCCGCCTCCGCGGTCGCCACCGACCGCCGCGGCCCCGGCTCCGCCCCCGCGCTCGGCGCGAGCGTGCCCGCCGACGCGGCGCGCAGCGTCACCGCCGAGGCGCGCGAGACCGTCGAGAGCCTCGCCGACGAGCTCTCGATGTGCACCCGCTACCACGGCTCGCTCTTCCGCGACCGCCGCATCGACCGCGTCGTCTTCCTGGGCGGCGAGGCGCGCGACACCGGCCTCTGCCAGTCGCTCGCGTCGGGCCTGCGCCTTCCGGCCAAGGTCGGCGACCCGATGGCGCGCTTCCTCGTGAACGGCGCGGCCCCGAAGGGCCTCCCCGATCCCCAGTCTTCGCACCCCGGCTGGGCCGTCGCATGCGGCCTCGCCAGCTCGCCCACCGATCTCTGAGCCTGTCCGTCGCCCCGCACGGGGCCCCCCAATTTCGAGGAACACCATGTCAAGCAAGAAGAGCTTTCTTCCCGAGGACTACGTGCGCGACGCGCGCGAGCGACGCAGCGGCATCTTCGCCCTCGCGCTGTTCGTGATCGTCATGGGCGCGGTCTTCTCCGCCTTCCTCGTGACGAACCGCCAGTGGGCGGCCGTCCGCTCGGCCCAGGTCTCGATCAACGACGAGACCGAGAAGGCCGCCAAGGAGATCAACGAGATGAAGCGCCTCGAGGCGATGCGCGCGCAGATGGTCGAGAAGGCCGAGCTCGCGCGCGGCCTGATCGAGCCGGTTCCGCGCTCCGTCCTCCTCGCGTGCCTGGTGAACACCATGCCCGCCGACCTCTCGCTCCTCGAGTTCGAGATGAAGAGCGAGGAGCTCAAGAGCGGCAAGCAGACCGGAGCGCAGGCGAAGGACGCCGCCAAGGCCCGCCGCATGACCAAGGCCAAGGAGCCCGAGGCTCCCGCCAAGCCCGAGGCCGTCCGTCGCCGCGTGAACATCATGGTCACCGGCGTCGCACCCGACGACCTCGATGTGTCGCGCTGGATGGGCGCGCTCTCGCGACTCCCGTTCCTCTCGGGCATCCGCCTGGAGGTCAGCGAGGAGAAGGAGATCCGCGGCATCGACATGCGCCAGTTCAAGATCTCGATGAAGCTCGAGCCCGAGGCCGATGTCCGCGGCTGGGAGGGCCTCAAGGACCTCCGCACGCCCGTCGACCCGATCGACCGCGGCGCCCTCGAGGGAGCCAAGATCATGACCGTCGCCCCCGAGGCGCCGGCCAAGCCCGCGGAGGCCGTTGCCGCCCCCGCGCTGACCAGTGAGAACGACGAAGCGGCCGCCGGCGCCCAGACCGCCGCGACCGAGGATCCCGCGACGAAGGAAGAGGTGAAGCCGTGACGAACCAGACCCGTGGCATGCGTGATCTCGCCTTCGTGGCCGTGCTCATCGCCGTCCCGATCGCCTCGTACTTCTTCGTGTTCGCCCCGCGAAACGAGGAGATCGCCAAGGCGCGCGCCGAGATCAACGCCAAGAACGTGCGCCTCGAGAACCTCCGCCGCCTCACCTCCCGCATCGGCGACCTCGGTCGCGAGATCGTGGAGCGCGAGGAGGAGCTCGAGCGCCTCAACCAGAAGCTGCCCGACCGCGAGGGCGTCGACCGCATCCTCGAGCAGGTCACCCAGCTCGCGCAGAAGTCGAACCTGGCCGTGCGCTCGGTCAAGGGCGAGAAGGTCGTCCCCGCCGGCATGGCGATGGAGCTTCCGCTCAAGACCACCATCGAGGGCAACTTCGACGGCTTCTACCAGTTCCTGCTCGACGTCGAGGCACTGCCGCGCATCACGCGCGTCCACTCGATGAAGATCTCGAAGCTCGGCATGGGTCCGCGCGACAACCCCGACGAGATGGTCGGCGGCTCGATGCGCGCGGAGTTCACCCTCAGCATCTACTTCAACGACACCACCGGCAGCGCGGCGGCCCCCGCCGCGGGGAGCAAGTGATGAACCTCAACCCCAGCAGCGACCACCAGCACGGACTTCCCGGCGACGACGAGCCGCGGACCATGCCGCTCTCCTTCGAGGACGGCAAGGAGTCGATCACCGTCGCCGCGGGCGCGTCGCGCCGCCGCTTCGGCTTCGGCGCGGTGCTCTTCACCGGCGTCGCCGCGATCGCGGTCGTGAGCCTGTTCTCGATGCGCGCCATCGGCCGCGCGGGCGCGGCGAACGTCGTCGAGAGCGAGGCCGCCAGCCTCGTCGACAGCTTCCTCAAGGAGCGCGAGGGCAAGTCGGACGCCGGCCTCAAGGCCGACCTCCTCGACGCCGACGGCTACATGAAGCTGCAGATCGCCCGCGACGACCTGCAGAAGAACCCGTTCATCATCCCCGGCGAGGACGCGCTCATCGTGAAGCCCGCCGGCCCGGGACCGCAGAAGATCGAGTCGGCCGGCGCGCCCGCGCCCGTCGCGAGCGAGGATCCGCGCCCCGCGCGCGGCCTCGGCTGGGACTCGATGTGCGCCGCCGCCGCGTCGGCCGTGCATGTCCAGTCGGCGATGGTCAGCTCGAACCCGTCGAACTCGATGGCCCATGTGAACGGCCAGGTGCTGCGCGTCGGCGAGACGCTCGCCATCAACGGCAGCAGCGTGGTGTTCACCATCAAGGAAGTCACCAAGGACGGCATCGTCCTGCGCGCCTGGAGCGACGAGCTGCAGCGCGAGGCGCTGTTCCGCGTCACCGTCGGCGGCGCTGGCAACTGACGGAACCGAATGGAGGAGTGGGATGGGCAGGTTTAACATCGACGACATCCTGAATCAGCTCGCGA
>CAMBUI010000095.1 GCA_945870915.1 Candidatus Kuenenia stuttgartensis
CGCGAGCGCGCGGCGGGGGTCGCCTCGCTGACCGAGGACGACCTGCTGCGCGCGCGCAGCCGCATCGCGACCGGCGCGGCCGCGGCGGGCGAGCGTCCCAACGGACGCATGTTCCGCCTCGGCACGCTGTGGGGCTACGGCGCGGAGTACATCCCGCTCGAGGCCGAGGTCGACCGCATCTCGGCGGTCACGCTCGACGAGATCCGCACCTGCGTCGCGGAGTTCCCGCTGGCGCCGACGGTGCGCATCGTGGTGGCGCCGGATCCGGATGCGGTCGAGGCCGGCGACGACGACGCGGAAGCCGAAGGCGACAACTGAAGCGGGCGTGATGTGGGCCGCGATCGATGACCTCGATCGATGACCTCGATCGATGACCTCGATCGATGACCTCGATCGATGCGCTCGATGGAAGGCCTCGATCGAAGGCCGCGATTCAGCGCCGCAATGCACGGCCGCGGATCGAGTCCATCCCCGCTCACTGCTCGACGCCGAGTTCCTTGCGGAAGACCACCACATGGTTGCGGCTGCGCCGCCCCGCGGCGAGCGCGAACATCGCCGCGCTCACCAGCTGGTCGGGCGTCTGGATGCCGCTGCCGCTGCGGATCTCGCCGGTCGGCTCGTAGATGGCCACGCCGATCGACACCGTCGCCGGGAACGACCGCTGCGTCGCGTGCTCGAACGGAACCGGGCTCGTCGCCATCGCACGGCGCACGGCCTCGGCGATGCGGCAGAGGTCCTCGATCTCGGTCTCGTGAACGATCACCGCGAGCTCCGCGCCCACGAAGCGGTAGATGCGCGCCGACGCCGGCGCGTGCTCGCGCACCTTCGACACCGCGTGCGTCATCGTGGCCTCGACCGCGCGGGCGCCGAAGCTCTCCTGCACCGAGCGCGCGCGGTCGACGCCGACCAGCAGCACGCCGATGCCGGCGCGCCGCCCCTGCTCGATGAACGCACGCTCGAGGTCTCCGCCGAACGCGCGTGCGTCGGGGATCTCCGCGAACGACACCGAGCCGTGGTCGACCACATCGCAGACGTCGCCGCCACCCGCGGGCTCGACGAGCCGCTGCTCGCGCTTGATCTGCGCGGCGCGGTCGAGGATGGCGTCGACATCGGGCGAGGCGCCGGTGTCGAGTCCGAACGCGCGCGACAGCTCGTCGGCGCGGTCGGCGATCTTCTGGAGGAGGAGCGTGAGCGGCGCGGGCCGCAGATCGAACCAGTCCTGGCCGTCGCGGCGGAAGCGCGCGAGCTCGGTCTCGCCCGAGCGCTGCGTGAGCACCGCGGCCGCGGTGCCGGCGAGCTCGATCGTGCGCGCGAGTCCGGCCGACTGCGGGTCCGCCTCGAAGCAGCGGTGGTGGCAGCGCACGGCGGCGGCGATCTCGTCGGGAAAGCGCCAGCGCGCGACCATCTCGCCGCCCACCATCGCGTGGTCGGTCTCGAACGAGCGCTGCTCGATCGCGCACAGGCGGCGGTGGTCGCCCTTGGTGAGGTCGATCGCCTGCAGGTAGCGGTCGCCGAAGGCGCGCCAGAGCGCGACCATGCCGAGGTCCTGCACCAGCGACGCCATGAACGCCTCGTCGGGATCGCAGCGGCGGTGCAGCAGCGCGATCTCGCGCGCCGCGGCCGCCGAGTAGATCGAGCGCCGCCAGTAGCTCAGGAAGTCGAAGCTGACCTCGTCGCTGCCGCCACCGTCGATCGACCGCGCGAGGCTGAATCCGAGCACGAGCGCCTTGACCGTCTGCAGCCCGAGGAACGCGAGCGCCTGCTGGATCGAGCCGCAGCGCCGCGTGAGCCCGTAGAAGCTCGAGTTCACCGTGCGGATGACCTTGGACGCGATCGCGGGGTCGTTCTCGATCACCGCGGCGATCTCGCGCAGCGACACGTCGGGCTTCGCGGTCAGCTCGAGCACGCGCATCGCCACGACGGGAAGCGTCGGGAGATTCGGGGCACAGAGGACGCGCTCGAGTGAGGCCTGCGACATGGTCGTCGGATTGCATCGGACCGCCGCGGCCCGCTGTTCAGCCGACTTGGACACCCGGCGCGCTTTCGTGCGGCGCCGTGCGCTATCCGCCGGCGGGGCGTCTCCGGAACCGCGGCTCGACCGCGAGCGACAGCGTCGACAGGTCGTCGCCGACGATCGTGCGGGCGTAGGCGATAAGCAGGCGCACCGCCCGGTCCACCGCATCGGGATCGCACAGCTCGGGCGGCTCGCCGCGCGCCACATGGGCGAGCGTCATCGCGGTCTCGGGCCGCATGCGCCAGGCGCGCGGGTGCGCGCGGAAGTCCACCACCCCGCCCGCCTCGGCGTCGAACGCGAGGAACTGCCCGGGCACCGGATCGCCGCCGAAGGCGGCGTCGACCTGCGGCTCGTGCCCCGTCTCGCGCAGCAGGATGAAGAAGAAGCGCAGGAACTCGGGCGCCGGCCGCTCGCCCTCCTCGAGCCGCTCGAGCGTGGCGAGCAGCGCGTCGAACAGCCGCTCGTGCGGCACCGAGGGCGGCAGGAAGCGCTGCACCAGCTCCGCCATCGACAGCGCGTGGAGGTTCGCCTCGAGGTCGTCGTGCGGGCGGCGGAAGATCTGCAGCAGCGTCCACTGCGTGAGCGTCTGCAGCTCGCGGTCGGGCTTGACCACCGCGACCACCTCGCCGCGCGCGAGCAGCGCGATGCCGCCCGAGAAGCTGCCGCGCTCGCGGCGCGAGCCCTTCGCCAGCCCGCGCAGCATCCCGTGCGAGCGGCAGAACAGGCTCACGGTCTGGCTGGTCTCGGACCAGTCCCACTGGCGGATGCAGATGGCTTGATCCACGAGGTTCGGCACGCCGTGATTGTTACACGATCACGCCGCCATCGGGAGCGCGGACGCCGAGACGCGGTTGCGTCCGCCGCGCTTCGCCGCGTAGAGCGCCGCGTCGGCGTTGGCGAGCAGGTCGGCCGGACGGCCGTCGGCGGCCAACCCGGCGACCTCGGCCACGCCGAAGCTCGCCGTGAGCACCAGGTCGGGATGGCGCCGCCACTGGTGCTCCTCGAACGCGCGGCGGAAGCGCTCCGCCACCTCGACGGCCTCGCCGAGCGCGGTCGCGGGCAGGATCACGCCGAACTCCTCGCCGCCGTAGCGGCAGGGAATGTCGCTGGCGCGGCCGCCCGACAGGATGGTCGCGAAGAGCGCGAGCACCTCGTCGCCGAACGGGTGGCCGAAGCGGTCGTTCACGCCCTTGAAGTGGTCGATGTCGCAGAGCACCAGCGAGAGCGGCCGCGCGTGCCGGCGCGCCTCGGCGAACTCGGCCGCGAGCCTCTGGTCGAAGTAGGCGCGGTTCCACAGCGCGGTGAGCCCGTCGAGCTGCGCCCGCTGCGACAGCATCCGCAGCAGCTGCTGGACGCGGATCGCCGAGCGCACGCGCGCCTTGAGCTCCGCCATCTCGAACGGCTTGGGGATGAAGTCCACCGCCCCGAGGTCGAGGCAGCGGACGCGGTCCATCGTCTCGCAGCTGGCGCTGATGAAGATCACCGCGATGTCGCGCGTGCGCGGGTTCTCCTTGAGGCGCTGCAGCACCTCGAAGCCGTCCATGGTGCCGTCGAGGTCGATGTCGAGCAGCATCACCTCGGGCTGGATCTCCTCGGCCATGCGGAGACCCTCGTCGCCGGTGACGGCGCAGTGGATCTCGACCTGCTCGAGCTGGAGCCTGGTGCGCAGCAGACGGTGCATCAGCTCGCTGTCGTCGACAGCGAGGATGCGCGGCACGCGGGGGCGTGCGTCCGCCGAGAGCGCCGCCGGGTTCATGCGTCGGGATCCCCCTCCCCGTCGCAGGCGCGGCGGTGGTGGTCGTGGTTGTGGTTGTGGTCGTGGTCGTGGTCAGGCAGATCGAAGCCGTCGCCGGGCGCGCACGATTCCATCGCGGCGCGGCAGAACGACACCAGTTCCTCGGCGCGCTCGGTGATGGAGGACATGTCCATCTCGTCGCGCAGCGACTCGTCCTCGAGGACGTCGTCCTCGAGCCCGATCAGGTCGCAGCCCGCGTCCTCGCGCGCCGCATCGGCGAGCGCCTCGGCGAGCCGGCGGATGTCGGCCGCGTCGCGCGCCTCGACGGCGCCGCACAGCGAGCGGAGCCTGCGGTCGAGGTCCTCGACGAGGCGGAGCATCCGGTCGCCCGGCTCCATCTCGCCCGGTCTCCACGCGTTGGTCGGCCGAAAGCCTGGTTCTTCCATGCCCGTTGCATCGTCCACACGCGCGCCGCACTTCGGACCTGCAGTGGTCGTTCGCGGTTCCGATACCCGTCCCGCCCGCGCAGATGGAACAGGCGGAACATCCGCGCACGCCGTTGACCGCATGCGGCGGTCTTCATACCTTGCGCGTTCTTATCCGCACCCCGTCCGCGTGAAAGCGCTGGCGAAGGAGTTCCGTCCGTGCTTCCGAGCCCACCCGCCCGCGAGGGCCAACTTGGCTTCCTGTACCTGCCTCCGTACCGCGTGCAGGGGATCAGCGTCGCCGGCGAGCAGACCGTCATCCAGGTTCCCGAGCTCGATGTCGCGTTCGACATCGGCCAGTGCACCCGCTCGGTGCTCAGCGTGCCCACCATCGCGCTCTCGCATGCGCACATGGACCACCTCGGCGGGCTGCCGTACTGGTTCAGCCAGCGCTACTTCCAGAAGATCGGCGGCGAGACCCACATGCCGGAGAAGATCGACGGCAAGCCCGAGGGCAAGCATGAGGGCAAGCCGAAGGTTCCGGTGGGGCGCTGCATCTGCCACCCCGAGCTCGAGCAGCCGCTGCGCGGCATGATGCGCGCCTGGGAGCCCCTCGAGCGCCAGAAGACGCCCTTCGAGATCGTCGCCCTCGAGCCCGAGAAGGAGATCGAGCTCAAGAACAACATCTCGATGCGCGCCATCGCGACGCGCCACACCGTGCCCAGCCTCGGCTTCTCGGTGCTCGAGCGCCGCAGCAAGCTCAAGGAGGAGTTCCGCGACCTGCCGCAGGAGAAGCTGCGCGAGCTGCGGTCGCGCGGCACCGAGATCACCCGCCAGATGGAGATCCCGCTGGTCGCCTACACCGGCGACACCGCGCCCGGCGAGTACCTGGTGCGCGACGAGTTCGCCGAGGCCAAGATCGTCATCGCCGAGTGCACCTTCTTCGAGCCCGACCACAACGACCGCGCGCGGACGGGCATGCACCTGCACATCGACGACATCATCCGCCTGCTCCCGGTGTGGAAGGCCGAGGCGATCGTGCTGGTGCACGTGTCGCGCCGCACCACCATCCACTACGCGCGCGAGCGCATCGAGAAGCTCGCGGGCGCCGACGCCGCGCGCATCCACCTGCTGATGGACCACCGCACCAACCGCGCGCGCTACGAGGCGCAGGTCGCGGCCGCGCAGGATTCCGCCGACAAGTCGGAGGCCGCGAAGGCGGCGAAGGCCGCGCGAACCGACGACGCCGGCGCCGCGGCCGAGCGCTCCGACGGAGCGGCGGACGAAAGTCAAGGGCAAACTCCGGCGACGGCGGAGTGACGCGCCGCGCGAAAAACCGCGTTTGCGCGCCGCCGCGCGGGATGCGCGCGCGAGCGTTGACGCACCGCGGCCGAGTCTCTATCGTCCGCGCCCCCGCGGTGGTCCGCCACCGCCGGGAGGTCCGGTGCGGTGGGACGCGCCGGATCTCTTCAAGGTCGACTCGAACGCCATCGTCGACTTGAAAGCCATCATGGGTGCCCACGCTCGTCCGCCGCGGCCCACGCCGGGGCGGGGATGCAACGGCGCCCTTCGCGTGTGTGGACGACGGAGGCAGCATGCAGAGGATCGAACCAGGCTTTCGGGAGTCGCTCGTCGACGACCTGCGGAAGAACCATGCCGACATCTGCCGGCACTGGTTCGACGACATCGAGCCATCGGAGATCCGCGACGGCGTGCTGCGCCTGGTCGTGCGCGAGCCTGTCCAGCTGAAGTACCTCCAGCGCTGCTGCGGCGGCCCCTTCACCGAGGCCGCGCAGAACGTGACCGGCCGGCTGCTGGTCGTGCGCTTCGTGAGCCCCGACGACGACGCCAAGTTCGACGCCCGCGCGCAGGCGCAGGCCCCTGCCGCCGCCGCGGGCGACGACTCGCCGGAGCGCCCGGCGTGGCTCGACGAGCAGATGCTCCTCAGCCCGGACTACACCTTCGACTCGTTCGTCGTCGGTCCGGGCAACCGCCTCGCCCACGCCGCCGCACAGGCGGTCGCCGCCAAGCCCGGCCGCGCCTACAACCCGTACTTCATCCACGGCGGCGTCGGCCTCGGCAAGACCCACCTGCTGCACGCCGTCTGCCAGGAGCTCCTCAAGGCGCAGCCCAACCTGCGGCTCTGCTACATCTCGTGCAACGCGTTCATGGACCTGTTCCACGAGGCGGTGCGCGCGGGCCGGATGAACGACTTCCGCAACCGGTTCCGCACGGCCGATGTGCTGGTGATCGACGACATCCACTTCCTGTCGAAGCACGAGCAGACGCAGGAGGAGTTCTTCCACACCTTCAACGCGCTCTACCAGCTCGGCAAGCAGATCATCCTGAGCTCCGACGCCGCGCCCACCGAGATCCCCGACCTCGAGGAGCGGCTCACCAGCCGCTTCGCCGCCGGCCTGGTCGCGCGGATCGAGCGCCCCTGCTTCGAGACCCGCGTCTCGATCATCAAGTCGAAGGCCGCGCTGCACGGCATGACGCTGCCCGACGATGTGCCGTCGTACATCGCCGCGAAGGTCGACACCAACATCCGCGAGCTCGAGGGCGCCCTCACGCGCGTGCGCGGCTACGCGATGGCTTCGGGCCAGCCGATCAGCCTCGAGCTCGCCAAGCAGGCGCTCGACGGCGAGGGCGGCTCGCGCAGCGGCAACGCGCCCAGCCTCCAGTCGATCATCGAGAGCGTCACCCGCTTCTACGACGTGAAGCTCACCGACCTCCTGTCGAAGCGCCGCCACAAGTCGATCGCCATGCCCCGGCAGGTCTGCATGTACCTCGCCCGCAAGCACACCCGCTTCTCCCTCGAGGAGATCGGCGGGTACTTCGGGGGCCGCGACCACACCACGGTCATGCACGCGGTCCGGACGATCGAGGAGAAGACCGGCGCCGACGGCAAGCTCCAGGCCGAGGTCGGCCGGATCGAGCAGGACCTCCTGCAGCGATCCGATCGCTGAGCGCTCCGGAGCCTGTCGACTGCCCAAGTCCGACCGCTTCCGCACGCGGATATGCATGTGGAGATCCTGTTGGTGACTGTCGTCCGCAGGCGAATTTCGGACAGTGCCGATGGTGCGGATGCCCCCCGGAAGCGCACTTGACAGGTTCAGGCGCGGTTCAGACGGATGCGGTTGGCGGCAATCGACACGCAGTTGTCAGGAGTCCACCGCGAGGTGTTCGACGCAAATGCCTTTCTTGAAGGTGTTTGCGGCGTCGAACCTCCCGTACTCCACAGATGGACAGGCCCTTTTCCTAGGTAAGAAGAGAAATTCTCCTTGGGGAGGTTTCACTCCATCCTGACACGCGGCACATCGGTTTGCGTCCGAGACTTCCGCGATTCGCAGCTCAGCCGCGGGCAGGACGCGCGCGCTTCACCCGCGGCGCCTTGTTATCCCGAGGGGTGGTCCGCCGTGTGGATAAGTCCTGACAGCGCGGGCAGAACACGGTCGCCCTGGCCTGGAGCCGGATCCCCTCCAGCGTGGCACCGCAACGCGGGCAGGGCGCGCCGGCCTGGCCGTACACGGCATGGCTCTGGACGGCGTCGCCAGGGCGTCCGAAGGCGTCCCGGTAGTCGCGCAGGGTCGAGCCGCCGGCGATGACCGCGGCGCCGAGGATGCGGCGGATCTCGGTGGCGAGTCGGTCGGCCTCGTCCTCCCGCAGGGTCGACGCGAGTCGAAGCGGGTGCACGAATGAGGCAAAAAGACTCTCATCGGCGTAGATGTTGCCCACGCCGGCGATCACGGACTGGTCGAGCAGGGCCGATTTGATCGGTCGGCGGCGGTTCTGGAGGCGTTCGATGAGTCGCGACGACTCGATGGTGAGGGCGTCGGGACCAAGCTCGTCCCAGACGCGCCGGAGTTCGGCCATGTCGGCGTAGGCGGTGAGACCACCGAAGCGCCGCGGGTCGCGGAACGACAGGCGGCGGATCGGCGGCATCGGGGCGGGACCAGACTTGGTGCGGGCACCGCCCGCCTTGCCATTGGGCGCGGCGCCGGCGGTCGACGCGGCGACCTCCCAGATCACATGCCGGTGCTTGGCATCCATGCCGGTCGGCGGCGTGTCGCCCTCGATGGTCATGCTGCCGGTCATCCCGAGCTGCACGACGAGCACGCGCCCCGAGTCGCCCTCGATCGCCATCTGCTTGCCGCGGCGGTGCGTGGCGCGGATCCGGTCGCCGACGAGCAGCGCGCGCTCGAGCGAGGATCGAGACGACGGCTTGGGGGCGGACTCGGTCGAAGCTGCGTTCGCCGGCTTCGCCGCCGCCGCACCGGATGCGTGGCTGCGCGCGACCGTGACCACGCTCCTGCGGAGCACGGCGACCTCGGTCAGGCGCGCGCCGAGCAGCGCGGGCTCGAGCGATCGGCGGAGATGTTCGACTTCGGGGAGTTCGGGCATGGTGCGGGGAAGGTCCGAGAGGGCTGAACCCTATACTCGCAGGTTCGGCGGCGCGCACCGTTCGCGGCGCGGAGTGGTACAGGGAGTTTCCATGCCCGAAGCACACGATCAGCACGCGTCCGCCTCGCTGCGGCTGCCGAGCACGCCCGCCTTCTCGTCGAGCTGGAGCGACCCGGTCGCGGCCGTGGGCGAGGTGCGGCGGTCGGTCGACCGGCTCCGCACCGAGATCCACCGCGCCATCGTGGGCCAGGACGAGGTCGTCGACCAGGCGCTGCTGGCGATCCTGTGCGGCGGCCATGTGATCGTCGAGGGCGTGCCCGGGCTGGCCAAGACGCTGCTGGTGTCGAGCCTGGCCAAGACGCTCAGCCTCCACTTCTCGCGCATCCAGTTCACCCCCGACCTGATGCCGAGCGACATGACCGGCACCGAGGTGATCCAGGAGGACAAGGTCACCGGCACGCGCGGCCTCCGCTTCGTGAAGGGTCCGATCTTTGCCAACATCGTGCTGGCCGACGAGATCAACCGCACGCCGCCCAAGACGCAGGCGGCGCTGCTCGAGGCGATGCAGGAGCGGCAGGTCACGGCGAACGGCGTGCAGTACCGGCTGCCGAACCCGTTCTTCGTGCTCGCGACGCAGAACCCGATCGAGCAGGAGGGCACCTACCCGCTGCCCGAGGCGCAGCTCGACCGGTTCATGCTCAACATCCGCGTGAACTACCCGAGCGAGGCCGAGGAGATCGAGATCGTGTCGCGCACGACCTCGACCGGACTTTCGGAGCCGGCGCCGGTGCTGACCGCCGAGGACATCGTGCGGATGCAGGCGCTGGTGCGCGACATCCCGGTCGCCGAGCACGTGGTGCGCCACGCGATCCACATCGTGCGCGCCACGCGCGTGCGCGAGGAGGGCCAGGCGCTCAAGGTGTGCCGCGACTACCTCGCGTGGGGCGCGGGTCCGCGCGCGAGCCAGTTCCTGGTGCTCGCGGCCAAGGCGAAGGCGCTCCTCGAGGGCGCGACCCACGCCACCGTCGACCATGTGCACGCGGTCGCGCTGCCCATCATGCGGCACCGCATCGTGACGAACTTCAACGCCGAGGCCGATGGCGTGAAGGGCGACGACGTCGTGCGGCTCATCCTCGAGGCGGTGCGCCACGAGGGTGGCTCGCGCGCGCTCGATGCGGTCACGCGGTGAGCCGCGGCGGCCGGGTGCCGGTTGCGTCCTGAGTTCCCCAGTCGGTGGCCGTTCCACCCGGAGTGATGCGTGGCGAATGCGCGGCAGCCCAGTTCCAGGCAGCCATCCGAGCGGTCCCCCGGCGGGGCCGGCGGCGGCGCCATGCGCGCCGAGCAGTACCTCGCGCCCGAGACGCTCGGGCAGCTGGCGCCGTTCGAGCTCCGGGCGCGCATGATCGTCGAGGGCGTCATGAGCGGCATGCACCGCTCGCCGTACCAGGGGCTCGCGGTCGAGTTCGCCGAGCACCGGCAGTACGCCCCGGGCGACGGCATCCGCCAGATCGACTGGAAGGTGTTCGCGCGCACCGACAAGCTGTACGTGAAGCGCTACGTGCAGGAGACGAACCTCGATGTCGTGGTGCTCGTCGACCGCTCGGCGTCGATGCGATTCGGGACGCTCGCGGTCAAGCGCGGCTGGGGCGGCACCGATGCCAGCCGCGGCACCGGCCAGTGGACCAAGTTCGACCATGCGACCGCGACCGCCGCGGCGATGGCGTACATGTGCCTGCACCAGGGCGACCGCGTCGGCCTCGCGCTCTTCGACGACGAGGTGCGCACGCAGGTGAAGCGCTCGAGCCAGCGCGACCAGTGGCGGGCGATCGTCGGCGCGCTGAGCGGCGAGCCGGTCGCGGGACGCGCGCAGGTCGGGCGCTCGATCGACCAGATGCTCGCGCGCGTGACCAATCGCGCGCTGTTCGTGGTGGTGTCGGACTTCCTGATGCCGCTCGAGGAAC
>CAMBUI010000096.1 GCA_945870915.1 Candidatus Kuenenia stuttgartensis
GAGGGTGCGGTTCAGGCTCGCGGCGCTGACCGCGTCGTGGCCGAACGGCTTCTCGACGATGATGCGCTGCCAGCTCCTCGCGTTCGGGTCGATCGAGCACCAGCGCTTGCCCTCGACCACGAGTCCCGCGGCGTCGATCTGCTCGACGATCGGCTCGTAGAGGCTCTCGGCCACCGACATGAAGAAGAGCAGGTTGCCGCGCGTGCCCTTCTGCTGCGCGAGCTCGCCGAGGCGCGCGTCGAGCGCGGGGTAGCAGTCGGGCTTGACCGCGTCGCCGGCGAAGTAGTGCACGCGGCGGGCGAACTCGGTCCACTTGGCGGGATCGAAGCCCTTCGCCTGCTGGCGCACCCACGGCTCGAGCTCGTCGCGCCACTGGTCGTCGGACTTCGCGGTGCGCGAGACGCCGAGGATCGCCGTCGACGGATGCAGCTGCCCCATCGCGTGCATCTCGTACATCGCCGGGATGAGCTTGCGCGAGGTCAGGTCGCCGGAGGCGCCGAAGATGACGAGGATGCAGGGATCGTTCTGCGACATGGGTGGTGAGGGTAGCGGCGGCCGCGGGCGGATCAGTGGTTGAACCGGGGATGGAAGCGGGCCACGGTGTCGCGGCGCCGGGTGTCGTCGACGTGGGTGTAGATCTGGGTGGTGACCACGCTCGCGTGCCCGAGGAACTCCTGCACGGTGCGCAGGTCGCATCCGCCGCGCAGGAGGTCGGTTGCGAAGCTGTGGCGCAGCTTGTGGGGGTGGACCTTGTGCAGGCCGGCGACGGCGGCGTACTTCTTGACCAGCGCCCAGACCGCCACGCGCTCGAGCGGCCTGCCGCGGTTGGAGACGAACAGGCGGTGGTCGGCGCGGACCTCGTCGCCCTTGACGATGTCGGCGCGCAGGGTCTCCATCCAGCGGGTGAGCGCGCGCGCGGCCGGCACGCCGACCGGCACGAGGCGCTGCTTGTTGCCCTTGCCGGTCACCATCAGGGTCGACAGCTGCGGATGCCAGTTGTTCACGCGGACCGAGCCGACCTCGCTCGCCCGCAGTCCGGCGGCGTACATCACCTCGAGGATGGCGCGGTCGCGGAGCCAGAGTTCGCCGTGGTCGGGAGTGGGCGCCTCGACGAGGCGGCGCATGTCGGAGGCCGAGACCGTCTTCGGGATGGTGAAGCCCTTCTTCGGGCGCTCGAGCAGGCCCGCGGGGTTGGTCGGGATGATCCCCACCGCGTTGAGGAAGCGGAAGAACATGCTCACGCTCGACAGGTGCCGCCGCGCGGAGCTGGCCTCGAGGTCGCGCCCGTCGGCGCTGTTGAGGAAGTTCGCGTGCTCGGCGAGGTGGTTGGGCGTGACCGCGGTGGGATCCTTCACGCCGCGCGCCTCGAGGAACTCGATCGCGTCGTCGAGGTCGCGCCCGTAGGCGGCGATGCTGGCCGCGGCGAGGCCGCACTCGGTGCGCAGGTGGGTCATGAACCGGCGCAACGGCGCGCGGAAGCCCGCCGATGCGGCGCCGGTCCCGATGGGGGCGATCGGGAGGCCGACATGGTCCTTGCGCCGGGTTCGGGGTCGGGCTGTGCGTCGCGGTGTGGGGTCGGGCTTCATGCGGCTTCGGATCGGGAGCGCGGAACGGGCCGGCGCGGCCGGGCGTGGTCGGATCGAACGGGCTGGGCGGGCTCGGGCGGGGCGCCGAACGCGAAGTCGAAGATCGGCAATCGGCGGGTCGGAGAGCGAGAAGTCACCCCTCGGCGCCGCCGGTCGGGGAGCACGCCCCCCGGCGCGCTGGCACGGGCCTTGCCTTCCGCCCGTTCGAACCGCTGGGCAGGAGGCCCGGCGGGGACGGGTTCGGCAAGGAGTGCCGCATGCAGGAACCGATCGCACACACCGCATTCATGGTGTTTCCAGCCGCAGAAGCGGGCCTTCGCCCGTCGTTCGCCGCGGTGCTGGACGCCGCGCGCACCCCCGCGCAGGAAGTGCCGACCGCCGGCCGCCGCCGCGCAGCGATTGCGCGCTCCCGCCGCGAGCTCGACGACCGCTTCGCCGCGCTCAACCCGGACGACGGCGTGGTCATCCCCCCATCGCAGCGCCCCACGGGGCTGATGTGGCGCCTTCACCCCGCGCCGACGGGATTCGTTTCCTCCCCGACCGGACCCGAACACGCGACCGCGGCCGCTGGCGCGGCGCTTGCTCAGGCGACCCCCGGAGTGCGCGCATGAACTACGGCTTCTACCTCTCGACCGCGGGCGCCATCACCGGCATGCGTCGTCTCGACACGGTGGCGAACAACCTCGCCAACTCGACGACGGTGGGCTTCAAGGCCGACCTGATGTCGATCCGCGCCCGGCTCCCCGAGAACCTCGAGCAGGGCGGCGTCTACGCCGACACCAACAGCGCGCTCGACGCCCTCGGCGGCGGAACGCTGTTCGAGCCCAACCGGATCGACCTGTCGCAGGGACCGCTGCGCGAGACCTCGAACCCGCTCGATGTGGCGATCGAGGGCGACGGCTTCTTCATGCTCCAGCAGCCGAAGGGCGTGCAGGGCGCCGCGGCGGCCGACCGCCTGCTCACCCGCGCCGGAAGCCTGACCCGCGACACCCAGGGCCGCCTCGTGCTCGCCACCAGCGGCGTGCCGGTGCTGGGCGACGACGGCCAGCCGATCGTGCTGCCCGACGACATCTCACGCGTCCGGATCGACAACCGCGGCGGCATCTTCCAGGGCACCGACCAGGTCGGACAGCTCGCGGTGGTGGTGCCGACCGACACCGCGAACCTCCGCAAGGAAGGACGCGACGCGATCCGCCTGCTCGGCGGCCGGACCAAGGACGCCCCCGCCGGGACCGTCGTGCACCAGAAGTACCTCGAGGACAGCACGGTCGACGCCGTCGCCACCCTTGCGGAGCTCGTGAAGGTCTCGCGCGGCATCGAGTTCTCGACGCGCATGATGCAGACCCACGACCAGATGACCGGAAAGCTGATCGACACCTTCGGCCGCTTCGGCTGATCCGACGCCCGCCAGACGCCCCGAGCAACGCAGGACCACCATGAGCTACATCGCACTCAACACCGCGGCGACCGGCCTCTCGGCCCTCTCGACCAGCCTCGACGTGACCGCCAACAACCTGGCGAACGCGAACACGACCGGCTTCAAGAGCTCGCGCGTGAACTTCGAGGACCTCTTCTACCAGGAGTTCGCGCAGCCGGGCCTGCCGGGCGGCGACGGGATCCAGCGCGCGACCGGCCTGTACGTGGGCCTCGGCACGCAGGCCGCCGGCACGCAGCTCAACTTCTCGCAGGGCGCGACCGAGACCACCAACCAGCCGTACGACCTGCTCATCGAGGGCGACGGCTTCTTCGAGGTCGAACTGCCCGACGACATCAGCGGCGGCCAGGGGTACACCCGCGCCGGCAACTTCACGCTCAACGCCGACGGCGAGCTGGTCATGGCGAACTCGCCCGGCTTTCGCGTGCGCGCCGACTTCACCATCCCGCCCGAGGCGACGGGCGTGTCGATCGGCACCGACGGCCGCGTGACCGCGACGCTGCCCGGCGCGACCCAGCCGACCGAGCTCGGGCAGCTCGAGCTGACCCGCTTCGTGAACCCGGCCGGCCTCGAGAGCCGCGGCAACAACATCTACACCCAGACCGAGGCGAGCGGCGACCCGGTCGAGTCGCTCCCCGGCGAGGAGGGCGCGGGCTTCATCCGCCAGTTCGCCCTCGAGGCGTCGAACGTGGACCCGGTGACCGAGCTGGTCACGCTCATCAAGACGCAGCGCGTCTTCGAGATGAACAGCCAGGTCATCCAGGCCGCGAACGAGACCCTGAAGAACATCTCGAACATCCGCGCCTTCTGACGACGCGCGCTGAGGAGCACCACCCGTGAACGACCGCCGCACCCCCCGCTGCACCCCCTTCCGCGATCGCGCGCTGCACACCCTGTCCGCCGCTGCGATGGCGCTCGCCGTCGCCGGATCGGCGACGCAGTCCGCGTCGGCCGTGGTCGCCACACCGGTCGCGGCACGGGACGCCGCACCGTCCGTGGCTGCAACGACGGCCGCAGCGACGGCCACGGGCATCGTGCGGCTGCTGCCCTCGGTGCGGATCGCGCCGGGATGCGCGTTCACCCTCGCCGACATCGCGGACCTCGACGGTCCCGAGGCGGAGTCGCTCGCCGACATCGTGCTCGGCCGGGGCGAGACCGGGGCGTTCGAACTCTCGGCGGAGCGCATCCGCCAGCAGCTCGTGGTCGCCGGCGGCAACCCCGCGAAGATCGAGTTCATCGGGACGCGCACCGTGGTGCGACCCCTGCGCGCGGCGGGCGAGGTTCCCGCGGCGGCGGCGGGCGCAAACACGACGCCTGCGAACACAACGCCTGCAAACACGGGGGCCGCAGCCGGGGACATTCCCGCGACGCCCGTCGCGCAGCAGGCCGACGGCATGCGCGTGATCGACCCCGCCGGGCACGCCGGCACCAGCACGCCGCTCGCGATCATCTGCGAGATCGTCCGCAACGCCTACGGCGAGGACGCGTGCGACCTGCGCCTGCACATCGCCGAGGCGACGCTCGCGCAGATCGCGCCGGTGCCCGGCGTCCGCTACGAGGTCGCGAAGAAGAGCTCGCTGCGCGGGCCGCGGCTCGAGCTCGAGGTGGTCGCCCGCGCGGCCGGCCGCGAGCCGCAGCGCACGCGGGTGCGCATCGATGTCCGCTTCGAGCGCGAGGTGCTGGTCTCCCGCGGCGAGGCCCGCCGCGGCGGACGCGCCGATGGCGATGCCGCCACCGTCGAGCGGCGCATGCTCACTCCCGACGAGGCCCGCACCGCCGCCGATCCCCACGCGGTCGCGGCCGACGCGACCTTCGCGCGCGCCGTGCCGCGCGGCGGCGTGGTCGAGCGCGACGACCTCACCCGCCCCGAGCAGGTCAAGCGCCGCGACATCGTCAAGGTGCGCCGCGAGGTCGGCGTGATCGCGATCGAGATCGAGGCCATCGCGCTCGAGGACGGCGCCGTCGGCGATGTGATCGCCTTCGAGCACCACGGCCGCCGCCGCGCCCGCGACGCCAAGGCGTTCACCGCCGAGATCACGGGACCCGGCGAAGCGGTCATCCGCTGACGGCGCTCCACACGGCGCACCGGCGGAACCGCCCGACAACACGAACGACGCAACGAACGACGACCCACCACGACGCGCCGGACCGCCGGCGACCAACGACAAGGCCCACCACCATGCCCGCCACCCTCCTCGTCGCACTCTGCCTCGCCGCCGACTCCACCGTGACCGCCCCGCTCCCGTCCGCACTCCCACCGTCGGGCGCGCCCGCCGCGCGCGTGCTGCGCGACGACGAGCGCGAGGGCACCCGCGCCACCATGTCGGGCACGGCCGCGGCGCTCGCGGCGCAGTCGTCCGCCAACGCGAACACGCACCTCGCCCGCGGCGGACGCGCCCCCAGCGGCTCGCTCTTCGAGGTCGCCGACCTCACGCCGCGCTCGTTCTCGGTGCACGACCTCGTGACCATCGTGATCAGCGAGAGCAGCAAGTCGAAGAGCTCGGCCGACGCGAAGGCCGACAAGGACTACGACATGTCGGCCGAGATCGGCGCGTTCATGACGCTCGACCCGACCAGCCTCGCGGGCGGACCGGTCAACCTCGACGGCGCCAGCCTCCCCGCGTTCGACGTGACCGGCAGCAAGGGCTTCAAGGGCAAGGGCAACTACTCGCGCAGCGACGACTTCACCGCGCGCGTGACCGCGGAGATCGTCGACATCCGCCCGAACGGACTGCTCGTGCTCGAGGCGCGCCGCGAGATCGTGAACGACGGCGAGACGCAGGTCATCATGCTCTCCGGCATCTGCCGCCCCGAGGACATCGACGGCAACAACCAGGTGCTCTCGCAGCGCGTGGCCGACGCGGTGATCAAGAAGGAGACCACCGGCCAGCTGCGCGAGACGAGCGAGAAGGGCATCATCGCGCGGATCCTGGACTCGATCTTCGCGTTCTGACGCGGCGTCCGCGCCCGCGGCTAGGACAGCAGCTCGCGCAGCGCGAGCCCGGGGTCGGGCTGCCGCATCAGGTGCTCGCCCACGAGCACGGCGTGGATGCCGTGCGCGCGCAGGCGGCGCAGGTCGTCAGGCGTGCGGATGCCGCTCTCGGAGACGAGCACGCTCGTGTCCTCGAGCATCTCGGCGAGGCGCATCGAGTGCTCGAGCGAGGTCTTCATCGTGCGGAGGTCGCGGTTGTTGATGCCGAGCAGCGAGTAGCTCGCGTGCGGGAACCCGACGATGTTGACCGCGCGCAGCAGGTGCTCGACATCGTGCACCTCGAGCAGCGTGGTCATGCCGAGCTCGGTGGCGAGGATCTGGAAGTCGATGATGTCGCGCTCGGGCAGCGCCTCGGCGATGAGCAGGATCGCGTCGGCGCCGGCGGCGCGCGACTCCCACACCTGGTAGATGTCGACGATGAAGTCCTTCCGCAGCACGGGCAGCTTGACCGCGTCGCGGATGCGGTGGATGTACTCGAGCCGGCCGCCGAAGAAGCGCTCGTCGGTGAGGCACGAGATCGCGCTGGCGCCGTTGGCCGCGTAGGCGCGCGCGATGGCCACGGGGTCGAAGTCCTCGCGGATGACGCCGGCCGACGGGCTCATGCGCTTGACCTCGGCGATCACATGCGTGGCGTCGGGATGGCGGCGGTCGACGCAGGCGCTGAAGAAGTTGCGCGGGCGGCCGAGCTCGGAGATCCGCTCCTTGAGCACCTCGATCGGCACCGCCTCGCGCGCGGCCGCGACCTCCAGCTGCTTGTGTTCGAGGATGTCCTTGAGGACTGCGTGCATGTCGGGCGCCGGGCGGGTACGTTCCAGTCCTCCTGAAGGACCGATGCACGTTATAGCCGCCATCTCCATCGACGCGCCCGCCCTGCTTCTTCAGTCGAACGGGGATTCGGCCGTCGCGGACGCGGCCGCGACGGCGGCGCCCTGGGCCATGGCCGCGGTGGTCGGCCTGCTTGCGGTCGCGTCGCTCGTGGCGGTCGTGCGCCTGCGGCTGTGGCGCATGCCGGCCGAGGCCTCGGGGAGGATTCCGCGCGATCCGGCGATCGGCGCGCTGGCGATGATGTTCGCCCTGGTCGCGGGTGCGCTCGCGGCGGCGGCGGCGGGCGGCGCGGCGATCGCCGACCCTGCGTACGCGCGGCTCGCGACCGGCGCCCTGAGCAACCTCGCGCAGGCGGCGGTGGCGCTGCTCGTGATCCACTCGGTGCTGTCGCGTCCGGGCGCCGCGCCGGCGATGCCCGTCCGACGCGCGGCGCTGCACGGCGCGGCGGCGCTCGCGCTCGTCTTCCCCGTGATCGCGGCGCTGTCGATCGCGATCAACGCGGCGCTCGCGGCGTTCGGACTGCCGAAGGCGCCCGACGCCTCGCACGAGACGCTGCAGCTGCTCGTCGAGCGGCGCGATCCGCTGCTCACCACGCTCACGCTGCTCCATGTCGCGGTGCTCGTCGCCGTGTCGGAGGAGGCGCTCTGGCGCGGCCTGCTGCAGCCGTCGATGCGCCGCGCCGGGCTCGGCGCCGCGGGCGCGGTGTCGGCGACGGCGCTGCTCTTCACCTCGATCCACTGGTCGATGATCCCCGCCGAGGGCCGCGCGGCCGGACTCGCGATGCTGTTCGTCCTCGCCTGCGCGCTGGGGATCCTGCGCGAGCGCACGGGCGGCCTGGCCGCGCCGATCGCGCTGCACGCGCTGTTCAACGCGGCGAATGTGGCCATCGCGCTCGCCTAAGCGGCGCGCGTTGCCGTATCTTTCCCGCCCATGAGCGCCGCCGACATGATCCAAGGGAAGCCCCGCATCCTCACCGGCGACACGCCGACGGGCTCGCTCCACCTCGGCCACTGGGTGGGCAGCGTGAAGCGCCGCGTCGAGCTGCAGCACTCGCACGACTGCTACTTCATCATCGCCAACATGCACGCGTACACCACGCGGCTTGCCAAGAGCGACGAGATCCGCCGCGACTCGATCGCGATCGTGCGCGACTACCTGGCGATGGGCATCGACCCCGAGAAGACCACGATCTTCCTGCAGAGCGAGATCCCCGCGATCGCCGAGCTCACCTTCCTGTTCGCGATGCTGCTGCCCTTCAACCGGGTGATGCGCAACCCGACGCTCAAGACCGAGATCGAGACCAAGGGCCTCGGCGACACCTATTCCTTCGGCTTCCCGCTGTACGCGGTGGGCCAGACGGCCGACATCCTCGCGTTCCGCCCCGTGGGCGTGCCCGTCGGCGAGGACCAGGTGCCGCACCTCGAGCTCACGCGCGAGGTGGCCCGGCGCTTCAATCAGATCTTCTGCGGCGTCGACGAGCACGCCGAGGACGAGGACCACCTGAAGCTGGGCGGCGTGTTCCCGATCCCGCGCGCCGACGTGGGCGCGGTGGGCCGCCTCGCGGGCATCGACGGCGTGAACAAGATGTCGAAGTCGCTCAACAACGCGATCTTCATCAGCGATCCCGCGAAGGAGGTCGAGAAGAAGGTCAAGAAGATCTTCACCGGCCGCCAGAGCCCGACCGAGCCCGGCGACATCAACAACGTCCTCTTCCAGTACGTGCGCACCTTCATCAAGGACGAGGCGCGCGTGCAGGAACTCGAGGAGAAGTACGCGAAGGGCGCCGACATCGGCGACGGCCACGTGAAGCTCGAGGTCGCGGCCGCGATCAACGAGCTGCTCGAGCCGATGCGCGAGCGGCGCGCGAGGTACGAGGGCCGCGACGACCTCGTGCTCGAGATCCTCAAGGCCGGCTGCGAGCGCGCGAACAAGCTCGCCGAGGCCACGCTGGAGCGCGTCAAGCACCACGCGAACCTCGTCTCCTGGCCGCGTCGCGTCTCGTACATGTGACGCGCGCGGGGAACGCCGTGGGGAACGCCGTGGGGAACATCGCGCGGGAACCACTCCCCCAACGGCGCCACAATCCGCTCCGGCTGCAGAAGTCCGCCACCCTCTCGGTCTAGGGTCGTTGCATCGGTCGCACTGCGACTCCCGCAACCATCCAACGAGAGGCCAGACCCATGCATTGTTCCACGGATCGTTCCACGGATCGCTCCACGCGTCGTTCCACGCGTCGCTCAACGAATCGTCTCACGCACCGCCCGCTGCGCCTCGTCGCGCTCGGCGCGCTCGCGCTCACCAGCGTGCTCCACATCCATGGCGACGCCCGCGCCGATGTGATCGTCGACCAGCCCGAGTCGCCGGAGAACGGCTTCGCGTCGCAGGAGTTCGCCGACTTCCCGGCGTACACCTGCTCGGCGTTCGACGATGTCACGCTCACGCAGGGCTACGACCTGACCTCGCTCGTGGTGTTCGGACAGAACGGCGTCGCGGACGGATGGATGTACAACACCGATGTGCGCCTCCGGATCTACACCGAGCCGAGCCTGGCGGCGTCTCCGCTTGCGACGGTGTCGGGCGTCCAGGTCGCGGGCGCGTTGACCTGGGACCTGACCGGCATCACCCTCGGCCCCGGCACCTACTGGATCTCGGCGCAGGTGGTGCGTCCGTTCGAGCCGGGCGGGCAGTGGTACTGGAACGCGTCGGGCACGACCAACGGAGCGCACGCCATGTGGCACAACCCGGGCGGAGGCTTCGGACTCGGCGGCGACCCCATCTCGACCGAGCTGCTCGGGGCGACGCAGTGGGACATGTCGATGCGGCTCGAGGGAACGCCGGTTCCGGCGCCCGCCGTGCTGGCGGTGCTGCTCGCGGGTGGGCTCGCGGGCGGGCGTGGTCTTTCGGGCGGGCGGGCGCGCCGTCACCCACGCGAGACGAGGTAGAAGCGGCCGACCTGCGCGTCGAAGCGCGCACCCTCGCGCTCGAAGGTGAAGTGGCCCTCCATCGTGCCCCATGCGGTGAGCATCGGGCAGAAGCTCGAGTACTCGAAGCTGTCGCCGGGGCCGAGTTCGGGGTGCTGCCCGATGACGCCGGGGCCTTCGACGATGCGTTCCTCGCCGTCCGCGTCGACGATGCGCCAGTGACGCGTCGCGAGCCGCACGCGGGCCGTGCCCTCGTTGCGGATCGCGACGCTGTAGCTGAAGAGGAACCGCTTGTCGGCGGGCGACGACTGCAGCGCGAGGTACGAGGGGCGGACGGTCACGCGCACGCCGTCCGTCACGAGGTCGGAGCCGTGGTTGCGCGCGGTGGCGGAACCGGTCGCGCTGCCGTCGGTGGCACTGTTGGTCGAGCTGGTCGCGGCGCGTGGCATCGGACGCGCAGCATAGGCGCAATCGCTCCGCCGCCGCGCGTCGGCGAGTCGCTACGATCCGCGCTCCATGCTGCAGTTGCCGCAGAGTCCCGTCGTCGCGGTCATCGGCGCCACCGGCGCGGTCGGCCGGGAGATGATCGACATCCTCGAATCGCGCCGCTTTCCCATGAAGGCGCTGCGGCTGTTTGCGTCGCCACGGTCGCGCGGGATGCGGATCCCCTTCCGCGGCGCGGAGATCGAGGTCGAGGCGCTGGCGGAGGATGCGCCGGGAGATGTGGTGGCCGGGGATATGGCGGGCGGGGACGCGGCGGGCCGCGCCGCACCGGCCGG
>CAMBUI010000097.1 GCA_945870915.1 Candidatus Kuenenia stuttgartensis
CGCATGAACCTGTGGTCGATGAAGCCGGACGGCTCCGACCTGCGCCAGCACACCACGCACGCCGACTTCGACATCGGCAGCGCCTCGATCGACGGCGACCGCGTGGTCTACCAGCTCGGTCCCGACCTGCGCATGCACGACCTCGCGTCGGGCAGCGACGCGCCCATCGCGATCCACCTCGCCAGCGACTTCGACCAGACGCGCGAGCGCTGGATCAAGGATCCCGCCGCCGCCGTCAGCGCCGCACACATCTCGCCCGACGGCGACCGCGTGGCGTTCACCATCCGCGGCCGCGCGTTCGTCGTCCCCGCGAAGGAAGGCCGCACGGTCGATGTCGACCGCCGCAGCGGCATCCGCTACCGGGAGGCGGCGTTCATGCCCGACGGCGCGTCGCTCGTCGCCATCTCCGATGAATCCGGCGAACTCGAGCTGACCACGCTGCCCGCGAACGGCGTGGGCGCGGCCAAGCGCCTGACCGGCGACGGCGACACCGTGCGCTGGCTCGCCGTGCCCTCGCCCGACGGCACCCGCATCGCGCACACCGACAAGCGGCTGCGCGTGTGGGTGTACGACACCGCGACCGGCACCAACACGCTCGTCGAGCAGAACACCATCGAGCAGCCCACCGATCTCGCGTGGTCGCCCGACAGCCGCTGGCTCGCCTACGTCTCGCCGGCCGCGAACATGAACCTCGTGGTCAGGCTCTGGTCGGTCGCGGGCGGCGCGCCCGTGGCGGCGACCACCGACCGCTACGACAGCTTCGACCCGCAGTGGTCGCGCGACGGGAAGTTCCTGTACTTCCTCTCCAACCGCACCTTCGAGTCCGAGGTCGGCAGCCCGTGGGGGCCGCGCGCACCCGAGCCGTTCTTCGCGCAGCCGGGCGGCATCTACGCGCTCGCGCTCCAGGCCGACGCGCGCTCGCCGTTCGCGCCCGACGACGAGGTCTTCGCCGCGGCGAGGAAGGCGGCGAAGGCGGCCGAGACGAAGCCCGCAGTCAAGACGGAGGACAGGACGGAAGGCAAGACGGAACAGCAGGCGGAACAGAAGGCCGACGACAAAATTGACGGCAAGAAGGACGACAAGAAGCCCGACGCCCCCGCACCGGTCTCGATCGATCTCGAGGGCCTCGCCACGCGCCTCGAGCAGCTCCCGGTCAAGCCGGCGAACTTCGCCGACGGCACGCTCATCGTGACCGCCGACGCGCTGTTCTGGATGCACTACGCGCCCGTCGGCGCCGGCGACGAGTGGCAGCGCACCGGCACGCTGATGGCGCTCGCGATCGGCAACGAGAAGCCCGAGCCGAAGGAGGTCGCCGCCGGCGTGCGCGGCGTCGAGGTCTCCGCCGACCGCAGGAAGCTGCTGGTGCGCAAGGGATCCTCGTGGTTCGTGGTCGACGCGAAGCCCGCGAAGGCCGAGCTCGACAAGCCCGTCGACATGAGCGGCGTCTCGCTCGCGATCACCCCCCGCGCCGAGTGGAGCGAGATGATGGTCGACGCGTGGCGCCTCCTGCGCGACTACTTCTACGACCGCGGCATGCACGGCGCCGACTGGCCCGCGGTGCGCGCCAAGTACACGCCGTGGGTCGCGCGCGTCCGCAGCCGCGAGGAGCTCTCGGATGTCTTCCAGGAGATGACCGGCGAGCTGTCCGCGTTGCACCACTTCGTGCGCGGCGGCGACCTGCGCGAAGGCGACGACCGCGTGACGGTCGCGACCCTCGGCGCCGATCTCGAGCGCGATGCGGCCGCCGGCGGCTGGCGCGTGACCGCCATTCCGACGAGCGACCCCGACGAACCGTCGCTGCGCTCGCCGCTGGCGGCGCCCACGGCGCGCATCGGCGTCGGCGATGTCATCCGCGCGATCGACGGAGCCCCGACGCTCGCCGTGCCGCACCCGTCGGCCCTCCTCCGCAACAAGGCGGGGCGCCAGACGCTGCTCAGCGTGCTGCCCGCGGGCAAGACCGAGCCACGCGACGTCATCGTGCGGCCGATCACCGCGCAGGCAGACGCATCGCTGCGCTACCGCAGCTGGGAGGTCGAGCGCCGCCTGCGCGTCGAGCAGGCCGCCAACGGCGACATCGGGTACGTCCACCTGCGCGAGATGGGCACGGGCGACATCGGCGACTTCGCCCGCGACTTCTACCCCGTGTTCAACCGCAAGGGGCTCATCATCGACGTCCGCCACAACCGCGGTGGCAACATCGACAGCTGGGTGCTCAGCCGCCTCATGCGCAAGGCGTGGATGTACTGGAACCAGCACGAGGGCCGCAGCCCGAACTGGAACATGCAGTACGCCTTCCGCGGACACATGGTGGTGCTGTGCAACGAGCGCACCGCCTCCGACGGCGAGGCCTTCAGCGAGGGCTTCCGCCGGCTCGGCCTCGGCAAGGTGATCGGCACCCGCACGTGGGGAGGCGAGATCTGGCTCAGCTCGAGCAACACCGTGGTCGACGGCGGCCTCGCGAGCGCGGGCGAGTTCGGCGTCTTCGACGAGAACGGCGCGTGGCTCATCGAGGGCCGCGGCGTCGACCCGGACATGGTGGTCGACAACCTGCCCCACGCGACCTTCAAGGGCGGCGACGCGCAGCTCGATGCCGCGGTCGCGCATCTGAAGGAGCTCATCCGGACCGAGCCGCGCGGGATCCCGCCCGTTCCGCCGGCACCGGTCAAGTCCGTGAAATGACGGCGTTCCCGCGGTGAATTCGCGCGGCGCGCGGGGTACACTCGTCGCCTCAGGATCCGCCCAATGCCCTACTACACCAAGCTCGGCAAGCTCCCCTCCAAGCGCCACATCCAGTTCCGCCGTCCCGACGGCAGGCTGTACGCCGAGGAGGTCTTCGGCACCGAGGGCTTCGTCGGTCCGACCTCGACCCTCTACCACATCAACCCGCCGACCCAGGTGATCGGCTGGAAGCCGCTCTACTCGACCAAGGTCGAGTACGTCGAGCGCGACACGATGCGCATGCGCCATGTCAAGAGCGCGCCGCTGCCGCCCAAGGGCGACGCCGTCACCGGCCGCGTCGTCCTCTTCGGCAACAACGACGTCGAGATCAGCGTGTGCGTGCCCGCCGAACCGATGAAGTACCACTTCAAGAACGCGATGGCGGACGAGTGCTTCTTCATCCACTTCGGCTCGGGCACGGTGTTCACCATGTTCGGCGCGCTCACGTTCGGGCCGAAGGACTACATCGTGATCCCGAAGGGCACGATCTACCGGTTCGAGTTCGACAAGACGAAGGCGGGCGAGCCCGAGCCGCGCATGCTCCTCATGGAGAGCGTCAACGGCTCGCACATCCTGCCGCCGCCGCGCTACCTCTCCAAGAAGACCGCGCAGTTCCTCGAGCACGCGCCCTACTGCGAGCGCGACCTGCGCCTGCCCGAGATGCCGATGACCTTCGACAAGAAGGGCTCGTTCGAGGTGCGCATCAAGAGCCGCGACCTCGTGCACTCCTACCAGTACAGCTACCACCCGCTCGACGTCGTCGGCTGGGACGGCTGCTACTACCCCTACTGCTTCAACATCGACGACTTCAGCCCGATCGTCGGCAAGCACCACATGCCGCCGCCGACGCACCAGACGTTCGAGGCCCACAACTTCGTCATCTGCTCGTTCTGCCCGCGGCCGCTCGACTTCCACCCGCAGGCGATCGTGGTGCCGTACAACCACTCGAACCTCGACTCCGACGAGGTCCTCTACTACGTCGAGGGCAACTACAAGGCGCGCAAGGGCATCGAGGTCGGCTCGCTGTCGCTGCATCCGCAGGGCATCCCGCACGGCCCGCACCCGGGCACGCCCGAGGCGACGATCGGCGCGACGCACACCAACGAGCTCGCGGTCATGTGCGACACCTTCGCGCCGCTGTATCCGACCAAGGCGGCGCTCGATCTCGACGACCTCAACTATCCGCGCAGCTGGGAGACCGGCTGGGACGGTGCGCCGCCTGCGGCCGCCGCGACCGAGCCGACGAACGCCGCGAAGGCCGCCGGCAAGTCTGGCGGAAGGAAGGCGGCCGGCTCGAAGTCGACCAGCGCCGGAACTGCCAGCAAGGGAAGCGCCAGCAAGGGCGCCCCGAAGGGCAAGCCCGGATCCATCACCCTGAAGGAAGCCAACACGTGGTCGTGAACTGGATCGCCATCGCCATGTCGGCGCTGCTGCTCGGCGCCGGCGACCCGCCGGCCGGCACGACCCCGCCGGCGAAGGATACGCCTGCAACGAAGCCGGCCGCGCCCGCCGGCGCCCCGCCGAAGGAGAAGAAGGCCGTGCCCCCGCTTCCCAAGTCGGACACCGTGCTGCACTGCAAGCCGCAGACCGGACTGCCGCGCGCGAAGTTCACCTTCTTCGGCCAGGAGTGGGATTGCGAGCTCTGCCTCGACGACGCATCGCGGTCGACCGGCATGGGCGCGCGCGAGGAGTTCCCCGCGGGCACCGCGATGATCTTCGTGCACCCGCGCTCGTCGCTGCTCTCCTTCTGGATGAAGGACTGCCTCGTCGACATGGACATGGTGTTCGTCGACAGCGAGGGCAAGATCTCGGCCATGCACGAGGCGAAGAAGCAGACGCTGCGCGCGAAGAGCCAGACCCTCGAAGGCTACGAGGGCGGACTGGTGCGCTACAGCTCGAACCGCCGCGCGAAGTACGTGATCGAGGTCCCCGCGGGCACCATCGCGCGCGTGAAGCCGACGCTCGGCCAGAAGATCGACATCGACTGGGCATCGCTCGACGCGCGCGCGAAGTGAGACGCGCCATCGCGCCCAACCACGGCCGCACGCTCGACCACGGCCGTGCGTCCGCCCACGCCCACCCGTCTGCCTACGCCCTCGCGGGCAGCACGATGCCGCGGCACTCGCCGAAGCCGATGCGCGGATAGCCGGGCTTCCGGCAGTAGCCGCGCATGATGACCTCGTCGCCATCCTGCAGGAACTTCCGCTCGGTGCCGTCGCCGAGCGTGATCGGCTCGCTGCCGCGCCAGGTGCGCTCGAGCAGGCAGCCGCGCGACTCCTTGGTGGGACCCGACACGGTGCCCGACGCCAGCATGTCGCCGATCTCCATGTTGCAGCCGCCGGAGGCATGGTGCGCCAGCATCTGCGCGGGCGTCCAGAACATGTCCCTGAAGGACCCGCGCGAGACCACGGTGGGCGCGATGCCCTGCTCGCGCATGCGCGCGCTCTGGATGAGCACCTCGAGGTTGATGTCGAGGTTCACGCCGTCCGGATCGTCGAGGTACGGCAGCGGGCGCGGATCCTCGGCCGAGCGCGGCGGTCCCGGCACGCGGAACGGCTCGAGCGCCTCGCGGGTGACCACCCAGTTCGAGATCGAGGTGCCGAAGTTCTTGGCGAGGAACGGACCGAGCGGCTGGTACTCCCACTTCTGGATGTCGCGCGCCGACCAGTCGTTCACCAGCACGAAGCCGAAGATGTGGCTCCAGGCGTCGCGCACGTCGATGCGCGTCCCGGGCTCGTTGCGGCGGCCGACGAAGAAGCCGACCTCGAGCTCGTAGTCGAGCAGCTTCGACGGGCCCCACGACGGCGGGCCGTCGTCGTTCGCGACCGTCTGCCCGTGCGGGCGGGTGACGCCCGAGCCGCTCGGCACGATGGAGCTCGAGCGGCCGTGGTAGCCGATCGGCACATGCTTCCAGTTCGGCAGCAGCGGATTGGTCGGGCGGAACATCGAGCCGACGTTGGTCGCGTGGTGCAGCGAGGCGTAGAAGTCGGTGTAGTCGCCGATGACGAACGGGATCTCCTCGGCCGGCTCGTTCGCGTCGAGGAGCAGCCGCTCGAGCTTGGCGCGCGCGGGCGAGCCCTCGGCGAGCATGTAGGCGAGGTTCTGCCGCAGCATCTTCTGCTGCTCGGGCTCGAGCTCGGCGACGCCGTTCAGCCACGCCACGTCGACGGCGTACTGGAACTCCTCGGCCGAGGCGAGCTTCTTCACGAAGAGCCCGGCATCGAGCACATCGCGCAGGCAGAGCGCCTTGTCGCCGATGCGGACCGCGACCGCGCCATCGACCGTGCCGTACGGCAGGTTCTGGATCGGGAAGTCGCCTTCGGGATCGTTGGCCCCCGCGACCCACGAGCGCAGGTTCGGGTCGGACGGGTCGAGAAGCACGTTCACGCTCATGGGTTCACCTCTCCGGTCACGGTCTCGGCGGCGGGCAGGAGTCCGAGCGCGCGCAGGTCGGCGAGCGGCTCGTCGAACGAGCACGAGCCGAAGCTGTGCGCGAAGCGCTCGCGCGCGGTCGCGATCTCGTCGAACCTGAGGAAGCGCCGGCGCCAGCCGAGCCCGGTCGGCCCGAACTCGAAGGCGCCCGCCTTCTCCTCGGTGAGGAGCTGCACGAGCTCCGCCTCCGGCATCGTGTCGTCGCTCCACAGCATGCAGCCGGCGACGAACATGTTCAGGAAGCCGAACTGCATGCAGCCGACGTCGGTCGCCATTTGGCGGCACGGGTGGTGCAGCCCCGCGGTGGCCTTGAACGGCACCTCGGCGGCGCGGCAGATCTTGAGGAACCGCGCGACCTGCTCCGGGGTCGGATGCGCGTCGGCGGTCAGGCCGCCGGTGCGGATCTTCGCACCCGCGTCGAGCGAGGCCATGGTGGCGATCAGGCCGCGCGGATCGCCGTCGACCGGGATCTCGAAGTAGGCGAAGATGTCGTCGGCCACATACTCGAGCGCGCGGTCGATCTCGTGCGGCGTGGTGGCCTTCGACTCGATCGTGTCGATCATCGCGCGCCCGTGGGCGCGGCTGAAGTCGCGGTCCTCCATGCGCTCGTTGAAGCGCTCGATGCGCTCGAGGTCCGACACGATCTGGCGGTCGGAGGCCGGCGCGACCAGCACCGACAGCGGCCACGGCTCGTCGCCCTCGGCGTCGGCCGTCTTGGGCAGGTAGGGATCGGCCTTCTCGACGAACTCGGGGAAGCGGGTCACCGGGACGATCAGGCGCGACAGCATCCAGGCGTCGGAGCCCTTGCGGTAGCGCGCGAAGTTGGCGACCGTGGGCTGCATGTCGAGCTTCGCGGGCGGGAACAGCCCGGCGTAGTCGAGGACGGAGTCGAGGAGAAGGCGGACAGCGTGCATGGAGTCTCCGGCGCGGGAATGGAATCCCGCGGAAGGCGACGATTATGCCCGATCTTGCGTCCGCGTGGACGGCGCGCGATCCGCAGGCAATCCGGCGCGCTCCGCGGCGCGCACCACGCCCGCGCCGCCGCGCACCACGCCCGCCCGGACGCGCACCACGCCCGCGCCGCCGACCCGTTGTCGGGCGCGCCCCCTCGCTACAGTGTCGCCCCGAATCCGCCCCGCACCCGCATGCACGCATCCCTCGACATGACCCAGACGCATCACCCGGTCTCTCGCCCGGGATCGGCGGCCGGCGTCGGATCCGCCGGTTCCGGCTTGTCCTCCGTCTGCGCCATCGCCCTGCTGCTCGGTCTCTGCGCGATCAACCTCGCCTGCTCGCACGCCGACCGGATGAAGCCCACCGCCGAGGCCTTCCAGCGCGGCGCCTATGCGAAGGCCGCGAGCACCTTCGAGCCGCTGCTCGAGGATCGCCGCGAGAGCGACAAGGACCGCCTGCTCTACGAGATGGAGGCGGGCGCGATCTACGCCGCGCTCGGCGACGGCGCGCGTTCGGAGGCGGCGCTCGCCTGGGCCGACGAGGACACCTGGCGCTACCTCGACACCGAGCCCGATGTGCGGATCACCGAGCAGGCCGCGGCGATCCTCACCAACCAGACGGTCATCACCTACCGCGGCACGACCTACGACCGCATCATGGTGCCGACCTACCGCGCGCTGAACCAGCTCGCCGCGGGCGATCTCGAGGCCGCGGGCGTGTCGCTCCGACGCGCCTACGAGTGGCAGCGCGACGCGGTCGAGAAGCACGCCAAGGAGATCGAGGCGCTCGAGTCGAAGGCCGATGCCGCCGCGCGCGAGAAGGGCTACGACGCGAAGCGCGCGATGGACGATCCGTCGGTCAAGGACGGACTCGCCTCGGCGTACGGCGGAATCCGCGACATGCGCGGCTACGCCGACTTCGCCGTGCCCTACGCGACCTACCTGCAGGCGGTGCAGCAGATGGCGACCGGCCGCCGCGACGCCGCCGCGCAGGCGACCGTCGGGTTCCGCAAGGTCGCGGGCATGCTGCGCGAGTCGGACCGCGCGTACGCCGAGGAGGATGCGCGCCTCGCCGAGGCCGCGTCGATCGGAACCGGCGGGACTGGCGGACCCGATCCGACGCAGGGCGCCGTGTATGTGTTCGTCGAGAGCGGCATGGGCCCCGAGCTCCGCGAGTTCAAGATCAGCATCCCGCTCTTCATCCGGCAGGTGCCGTACGTGGGCGCATCGTTCCCCGTGCTCGAGTTCCGCGCGGGCGGACCGAGCGGCTTCACCGCGCGCGCGGGTGGCGCGAGCTATCCGTCGGCGCAGCTCACCGACATGGACGCGGTCGTCGCCGGCGACTTCAACCGCCGGCTGCCCGCGATCATCGCGCTCACGCTCGTCTCGAGCGCCTCGAAGGCCGTGGGCACCTACTTCCTGCAGGAAGCTGCCCTTGAGCGCAGCCGCGATGCGGCGTGGCTCGTCGCCATCGGCGGCGCGATCTACCAGCTCGCCACCAACAGCGCCGACCTCCGCATCTGGCTCACGCTGCCCAAGGAGGTGCTCTACGCGCGCCTCCCCGCGCCCCGCGACGGCTTCGTGTCGCTCGATCTCGGCGACGGACAGCGAATCGGTCCCCTCGCGGTGGAATCCGACGGCGTCAGCATCGTCCATGTCAGGCTGCCCTCGAACGGCGCGACGCCCGCGGTGCGTACCATGCGATTCCCCCGCGGCGGAGCAATGCAGGCCTCCGCGGGCCGAAGCCCGGGCGAGCCGTAGCCGAGACCTGCCGAGCCCTTCCGGCGAAGAACATTGCCCGCCACGAGCCTCTCGCACGACACGCATTCCCCGCGACGAACCACCCCGACGCATTCCCCGCCGCATCCCCCGACGCATCCCCCGCCGCCCCTCCACAGGGAGACCACCAGCATGCCGAACCGCCTCACCGACACCATCCAGGGCAACGACCGCCTTCCCCGCACCGCCGCGCCGTCCGGGGCGCCCCGCGTCCTGCGCGCGACCGTCGCCGGCGCAGCGCTCGCCCTGCTCGCGGCCTGCAACACCGCGAACGTCGCCCAGTCGGGCTCCGGGCACCTCGGCTCGAATGTCGCGTTCGAGCGGATCGTGACCAACGGCTGGCTCAACTACAAGGCCAACATCGTCGGCGTCCGCGAGGGCACCGTGAGCGACAACATCCGCAAGGTCGCCGTCGACGTGTACAGCGACCAGGCGACGCTGCAGCGGTTCAGCTACCGGTTCGAGTGGTTCGATGCGTCGGGCATCCCGGTCACCAACCCGACCGGCGGCCTGACGAGCGTGACCATCCAGCCCAAGGAGACGCTCACGCTCTCGTCGGTCGCGCCCGGCCCGACCGCGACCCAGTGGCGACTCACCTTCGTCGACCAGAAGCAGTGAGCCCGACCCGCGCCCGCCCGAGTTCCACAGTACCTTCCGACGGCCGTACGCCGATCCGACGCGGGCACCAGCCCGCGAAACCAGCACCCGCCCACAACACCATGCGCCACCTCGCTCCCATCGCCGCCTCGCTCACCGCCCTCTCCCTCACGCTCGCCGGCTGCAACCAGGCGAAGTACGTCGACCCGAAGGGCAACGAGCTCGTGGTCAACGTCGACCGCATGAACATCCAGGACTGGAGCATGCTCGCCGACCAGGTCGTCCAGTCGATGGTGAGCTCCGGCACGCTCGCGCGCCTGCCCAACCAGCCCGCCGGCCTGCTGCTCAACCCCTGCGTCAACACCACGACCCAGCAGTTCGACACCGATGCGATCATCAAGAAGATCCGCATCGCGCTGCTCAACACCGGCCGCGTCGAGGTCATCATGGCCGACGACATGTTCGGAGGCGCCGAGGACCGCATCGCGCGCGAGGCGCAGCGCCGCAAGGACCGCGCCGCGGGCGTCGACACCGACGCGTCGAACAAGAACGTGCCCGACGTGACCATCACCGCCAAGCTGCTCGAGGACCGGACCCGCGCCGGCAGCACGCGGCAGGTCGCCTACATCCTGCAGATGAGCCTCACCAACACCTCCACCGGCCGCTCGGTGTGGGAGGGCGAGGCGCAGATCGTCAAGCAGGGCGACAAGGCGAGCGTCGGCTTCTGACGCCGCGCCGCGCCGCGCGTGACGCGGGCAGCACGACACCACACCACGCTCTACGAGGCGGACGCGGACTTCGCGCCCGCCTCGTTGCTTGCCGCGGCCGGCCGCGCGGCGTCGCCGGCGTTCGTCGGGCGGGGCTTGAACA
>CAMBUI010000098.1 GCA_945870915.1 Candidatus Kuenenia stuttgartensis
AGTTCGCCTGACGGGCGCGGCGGTGGGATCCCGCCGCCGAGGCCCACGGGTTGGTCCGACGAACACGGGACTGGGGAATAGGTCGATTCCGCGTGCGTCCCAGCGCGGCTCGGGGCGCCGTCCCGACGGGTTTCCTGTAGACTTCGCCACCCATCCCCGAGAGGGGTTCCTACGAGGGGTTCCACACCATGAAGACTCTGCTGCTGCGCTCCGCGCTCGTCCTCGCCGCCACCGTGCTCCCGGTCTTCTCGGCCCCTGCGTTCGCGGCCGACGGACTCAAGATCGTGTCCAGCCTGCCGCGCACCGGCAGCGCCAACGCCCAGACCACCAGCATGGTCAACGGGATCAAGATGGCGATCACCGAGGCCGGCGGAAAGATCGGCGACCAGGTCCTGAGCTACGAGGACTGGGACGACGCCAGCCCGCAGCGCGGCAACTGGGATCCCGCCGTCGAGGCGCAGAACGCCGACAAGGCCATCGCCGACCAGAGCGTGGTCGCCTACATCGGCACCTACAACTCGGGCGCGGCCAAGATCTCGATGCCGAAGCTCAACTCGGCCGGCATCGTCATGGTCAGCCCCGCGAACACCGCCCCGAACCTGACCAAGGCGGGCTTCGGCGAGTCGAACGAGCCGGCCGTCTACCGTCCGAGCGGCAAGGTGAACTACTTCCGCGTCGTCCCCACCGACGATGTGCAGGGCGCCGTCGCCGCCGACTACGCCAAGGAGCTCGGCGCCAAGAAGGTCTTCGTCCTGAACGACCGCGAGGTGTACGGCAAGGGCGTCGCCGGCGTGTTCGAGAAGCGCGCCAAGGAGATCGGCCTCGAGGTCGTCGGCACCGATGGCCTCGACTCGAAGGCCTCGAACTACAAGAGCCTCGTCACCAAGATCAAGCAGGCGGGCGCCGACCTCGTCTATTTCGGCGGCACCACCCAGACCAACGCCGGCCAGCTCGCGAAGGACATCGTCTCCGGTGGCCTCAAGGCCAAGCTGATCGTGCCCGACGGCTGCTACGAGAAGGCGTTCATCGAGGCCGCGGGCGCCAAGGCGCTCGAGGGCCGCGCGTTCATCACGTTCGGCGGCGTCGATCCCAAGCTCCTCACCGGCAAGGGCAAGGACTTCTACGAGTCCTACAAGAAGACCTACGGCGGCGAGCCCGAGGGCTACGCGGTGTACGGCTACGAGGCGGCCAAGGTCGTCATCGCCGCGATGCAGCGCATCCACGCGGCCGGCCGCGCCATCACCCGCGAGGCCGTGCTCGCCGAGGTCGGCGCGACCAAGGACTTCGCCGGCGCACTCGGCACCTGGAGCTTCGACGCCAACGGCGACACCACCAACCGCACCATGAGCGTGAACACCGTCAAGGACGGCGACTTCACCACCGTGAAGGTCGTCAACTGAGTCCGCGCGGGGCCGATGGCCCCGCCGGAGCAAGTTCCGCCAAGCGCCCGCCCCGAGGCAGGCGCACCGTGCATCGCGCAGACCCCACCCCGATCCCCGCAGGCCCCGAAGGATGACCGAGACCGAAGTCTTCATGCAGCAGGTCATCTACGGCCTGTCCAACGGCATGATCATCGCCATGGTGGCGCTCGGCTACACGATGGTCTACGGCATCGTGGAGCTGATCAACTTCGCCCACGGCGATGTCTTCACCCTCGGCGGGTTCCTCGCGCTCACCATCGTGGGCGCTCTGGGCGCGGCGGCGGTGCTCGACCCCGGCACGCTGGGCGAGGGCTCCCACTGGCTGCTCCTGTTCGGCCTCGTGATCGGCGCCGGACTCTTCTGCGGCGGGCTGAACGTCGCGATCGACCGCATCGTCTACAAGCCGCTGCGCCGCGCGCCCAAGCTCACCCAGCTGGTCGCCGCCATCGGCGTGAGCTTCATCCTCGTCAACCTCGCGCTCTTCTGGGGCGGCGCGCCCATGGAGGTCTTCGGCGGCGGCAACGCGGCGGCCGCGAGCAAGGACTTCCCCGAGCTCCTCGAGGGGTCGAATCTCCTCGGCGAGGAGTCGAACGTCGTGCTCCGGCTCGAGGATCTCGCGATCTTCATCGTGACCATCCCGCTCATGGTCGGGCTGACGCTGTTCGTGAAGAAGACCCGCCTCGGCCGCGGCATGCGCGCGACCGCGCAGAACCCGATCGCGGCGAAGCTCATGGGCATCGACACCGACCGCGTGATCGCGGCGACCTTCATGATCGGCGGCTTCCTCGGCGGCGCCGCGAGCGTGATGTGGTCGGTCTACAACAACACGATCTCCTTCCAGATGGGCTTCCGCGCGGGCATGGACGCGTTCACCGCGGCCGTCCTCGGCGGCATCGGCAGCCTCCCCGGCGCGATGATCGGCGGCGTGCTGATCGGCCTCATCCGCGCGATGAGCGACCAGTACATCGAGACGCGCTGGACGAACGTCGTCGTCTTCGGCGTGCTCATCCTGATCCTGGTGTTCCGCCCGAGCGGCCTGCTCGGGCTCAAGCAGCGGGAGAAGGTCTGATGTCCATCGCGACCGGACGCGGCTTCAGCCTGTTCTCGCGCGGCCAGCTCGCCGTGCTGGCGCTGCTGGCGGCCACGCCGCTCATCGACCTCGCGTTCCCGTCGCTGCAGCTGAGCGCGCCCATGCGCACGGTGGTCACCAGCGCGATCATGGCGCTCGGCCTGAACATCGTCGTCGGCTGGACCGGACTCCTCAACCTCGGCATCGCGGCGTTCGCGGCGATCGGGGCGTACGCGTTCGGCATCCTCACCTGCGAGATCTACCCGTTCCAGGTCGGCTTCTGGTGGGGTGTGGTCCTGGCGGGCGCGTTCGGAGCCTTTGGCGGCTGGCTGCTCGGCGCGCCGACGCTCCGACTCCGCGGCGACTACCTCGCGATCGTGACGCTCGGCTTCGGCGAGATCGTGCAGGACGGCCTCAAGAACCTCGAGGCGATCACCAAGGGCACGCAGGGGATCAACCCGCTTCCCGCGCCCTCGCTGGGCGGGATGCCGTTCTCCGGCGAGACGCCCGTGCGCTGGTTCTACGTGTACCTCGCGTTCCTCGCGGTGATCGTGTTCCTCTGCCGCAACCTCGAGTTCAGCCGCCTCGGGCGCCAGTGGTTCGCGGTGCGCGAGGACGAGCTTGCCGCGCGCTGCATGGCGATCGAGCCCGACAAGGCGAAGCTGAAGGCCTTCGCGATCGGCGCCGCGCTGGCGGCGATCGCCGGGGCGCTGGGCGCGAGCCTGCTCTCGTCGACGGGCGAGCCGGCGAACTACGACTTCCAGGTCTCGATCCTCGCCCTGTGCATCGTGATCGTCGGCGGCATCGGCTCGATCACCGGCATCCTGGTGGGCGCGATCGTGATGGTCGGCCTGAACAACGTCGTGCTGCCGATCGCCACCCAGGCGATGCAGCGCGCGGGCATCGGCTCCACCGGCAACGTGCTGTCGTCGCCCGACAACTACAAGTACCTCATCTTCGGGCTCGCGCTGGTGCTGATGATGCGCTACCGCCCCGACGGCATCGTGCATTCGAGGAAGGCGGTGCGCAAGTGAGCGCCGATTCGCTCATCTCGGTGCGCGGCGTCACCATGCGCTTCGGCGGCCTCACGGCGGTCAAGGATGTCTCGCTCGAGGTCGTCCGCGGCTCCATCACCGCGGTCATCGGCCCGAACGGCGCCGGCAAGACCACGCTGTTCAACGCGATCACCGGCGTCTACGAGCCCACCGAGGGCGGCGTGCTGGTGTCGGGCCGCGATCCGCAGCGCCAGTTCAACGGCTCCGTCGTCGTGGGCACGGTCGGCGCCGGCCTCGGCACCGCGATCTTCCTCGCCGTGCTGGTGCGGGTCGAGACGCTGTGGCAGGCCTCGGTGCTGGATCTCTACGTCTACCAGCAGCCGTTCCCGTGGATGAAGGCGCTCGCGGCGTTCCTGGCCACGCTGTTCGGCGGCGGATTCGTGGGCACCTGGCTGCCGATGCTGCTTGGCTTCGTGCTGGGCGCGGCGGGTCGCTTCGTGATCTGGTCGCGCACGCGGCGCACCCCGGACGTGGTCGCCGGCGCTGGCGTGGCGCGCACCTTCCAGAACATCCGGCTGTTCCCCGAGCTCTCGCTCGTCGAGAACGTGACCGTCGGCATGGACCGCCGCCTGCGCACAGGGTTCGTGCCCGCGCTGCTCGCGCTGCCGTCGGCGATCGGCGAGCGGAGCGGTGCACGCGCCGAGGCGCTCCGGCTGCTCGAGTTCGTCGGCCTCGCCGACAAGGCCGAGGACGCCGCGGGCAACCTGCCGTACGGCCACCAGCGCCGCCTCGAGATCGCGCGCGCACTCGCGTCGCGCCCCGATGTGATCCTGCTCGACGAACCCGCCGCCGGCATGAACCCGACCGAGACGGTCGACCTCATGCGGCTGATCAAGGCGATCCGCGACCGCGGCACCACCGTCGTGCTCATCGAGCACCACATGCGCGTGGTCATGGGCATCTCCGACCGCATCCATGTCCTGCAGTACGGCGAGAAGATCGCCGAGGGCACGCCCGCCGAGATCAAGAGCGACCCCAAGTGCATCGAGGCCTACCTCGGCAAGGAGGAACTCGGATGACGCACTCCGCGCAGGGCGCTCCGCTCCTCTCGGTCGAGGGACTCGTCGCCGGCTACGGCTCGGTCGAGGTTCTCCACGAGGTCTCGCTCGAGGTCCGCGAGGGCGAGATCGTCACGCTCATCGGCGGCAACGGCGCCGGCAAGTCGACCACGCTCATGTGCATCTCGGGCATCGTGCCCGTGCGCGGCGGCGAGATCCGCTTCGCGGGCGAGCGCATCTGCTCGGCCGAGGGTGGCGTGCGCGCCGACCGCCTCGTCGGCCGCGGCCTGGTGCAGGTCCCCGAGGGTCGGCGCATCTTCCCCCGCATGACCGTGCTCGAGAACCTCATGATGGGCGCGTACGGCCGCGACGACCGCGACGGGATCGCCCGCGACCTCGAGCAGGTCTACACGCTCTTCGACATCCTCCGCACGCGCTCGGGCCAGCTCGGCGGAACGCTCTCCGGCGGCGAGCAGCAGATGCTCGCCATCGGCCGCGCGATCCTCTCCAAGCCGCGGCTCCTGATGATGGACGAGCCCTCGATGGGCATCGCGCCGCTCCTCGTGGCGAGGATCTTCGAGGCGGTGCGCGAGCTCAACCGAACCGGCCTGACCATCCTGCTCGTCGAGCAGAACGCGCGCGCGGCGCTCAAGCTGGCGCACCGCGGATATGTCCTCGAGACGGGACGCGTGATCCTCGCCGACGACGCGTCGCGCCTGCTGGTCGACCCGCGCGTGCGCGAGGCGTATCTCGGCGAGGCGTGATCGAGCGCAGCGCTCGGTCGCGCTCCGCGCCCGCGTGCGTGCAACGCCAATCGGCCGCCGCCCGCGATCGGCTAGGATGCGCCCATGGCCGACGACTTCCGCATTCGACAGGACATCACGCGGCTCAAGCTCGGCGACTACCAGTTGCCGCTGGGCGTGCGGGAGACCAAGCTGGGCGTGCCCACGCAGGGCTACACCGTGCGATTCCAGGAGGGCAAGGGCGATGATCCCGACACCTACCTGTTCCATGCGGTGGTCAGCCACGAGCGGCTGCGCCCGCTGATCGACGCCGCCTTCAACCTCCTGCCCAAGGAGGTCACGCCGGTGGTCGAGATCGGCTCGCGCGACGCCTACCGCATGGTCGACGTCTACCTCGGCGAGGAGCCCATGCCGCTCGTCGAGTTCCTGCGCACCTGGTACGACTTCGAGGAGATCCTGCTCGAGGATGTCACCATCGGAGTCGGCGCGAACGCCGAGGAGCCCTGGGTCGACATCTTCATCGACACCTGGAAGGGCGTCGTGATCTCCGTGCCCGTCGACATGCGCGACGAGGTCGAGGGCATGCTGGGCTCCCTCGCCATCCACGAGGTCGAGCAGACCTGGGAGGAGAAGGACGATCCGATCGAGGAGGACGAGCTCGTCTCCGACAGCGTCCTCGACCTCGCCGACAACCGCCCCGACCTCGAGGAGCTCCTCCTCGAGCTTCGCGAGCGCTGGATGCTCGAGCTCAACATCGACCGCGAGACCAATGTCGACGAGGCCGGCCGGCACCTGGGCATGACCCTGTGGCACGCCGTGGTCTTCGCGACCAGCTCCGACGGCGACGAGGGCCGGGGCGCCAACATCATCCTCTGGATGACCGCCGGCAGCCTCGCGCAGGCCGAGGAGCTCATCGAGGACGCGCTCCTCGACCATCCCGACCTGGTGTTCGAGTCGATCTACACGATGGACCGCGTCGCCTACGACGACCGGCCGCAGAGCCTCTCGCACATCCCGCCCACGCGCCGGCGCGCCGCGGTCCACGAGATGACCATCGAGCCGTGGGGCAGCGGCCCCGGTTCGACGGAAGGCGGTGGCAATCCGCCCAGCGGCCCGACTTCGCCCGGCGGCGGTGGGGAAGGCAACGCCGGTGACAACTGACGGCGACGGAACCTCGCCCTGGTATGCCGCCGGGCTGCGCTTCGAGTGCACCCAGTGCGGCAACTGCTGCTCCGGCGGCCCCGGCGCCGTGTGGTTCACGCCCGAGGAGGCGCAGGGGATGGCCCGCGCCGTGGGCGTCTCGGTCGAGGTCTTCATGGACCGGTACACGCGGCGCATCGGCGCCCGCCGCTCGCTCAAGGAGCTGGTGCGCGACGGCAAGCACGACTGCATCTTCCTCGACCGCGACTCGCGCCCGGGCAAGGCGATCTGCCAGCTCTACAAGGCGCGACCCAGCCAGTGCCGCACCTGGCCCTGGTGGCCGGAGAACGTCGAGAGCCCCGAGGCCTGGGAGGACACCAAGCGCCGCACGCCGTGCCCCGGCATGGGAAACGGCCCCGTCCACAGCCTGGTCGAGATCACCGTTGGTCTCACCGGCGGCGCTTGACGGAACCGTCGCGCTCGGGTTCGATCCCGTGGCGGCGAGGCGCCCGACCGCCCTCCGTGGTCGGTCGGCCAGCGTCGTTCCATCGCCGCCCGCAACATCCCGTCCCGCTTCCCCAAGGATCGCGCCATGTCACGCCACTCACTGATGGAGTTCGTCCGCAAGTCCGCCCAGCAGGACCGCGGTCAGGGCCTGTTCGAGCTCGAGAGCGACCGCGTCCTCGAGGTCAACCTCGCCGGGCAGGTCTGGACCAAGACCGGCTCGATGATCGCGCATGTCGGTGCGATGAAGTTCACCCGCGAGGGCATCCTCGAGCACGGCATCGGCCGCATGCTCAAGCGCGCCGTGAGCGGGGAGGGCACCCAGCTCACCAAGGTCGAGGGCAGCGGCAGGCTCTACCTCGCCGACGACGCCAAGAAGATCACCATCCTCGGCATGCAGAACGAGGCGATCTTCGTGAACGGCAACGATGTGCTCGCCTTCGAGCCGTCGCTCAAGTGGGATGTCAAGCTCATGCGTCGCGTCGCCGGCATCCTCGGCGGCGGACTCTTCAACATGCGCTTCGAGGGCACGGGCATGCTCGCGATCAGCACCCATTTCGATCCGCTCGCCCTCGAGGTCAAGCCGGGTCAGCCCGTGTTCACCGACCCGAACGCCACGGTCGCCTGGAGCGCCTCGCTCGAGCCGAGCATCCACACCGACATGAGCCTCAAGACCTTCCTCGGGCGCGGCAGCGGCGAGTCGATCCAGCTCAAGTTCGAAGGCGCCGGCTTCGTCGTCGTGCAGCCCAAGGAGGAGTCGTACTTCGAGGACGGGAATTCGGGCGGCTGAGCCCGGAGCCTTGCACGCCGCGCCGCGTCTCACCTCACCGCGCCAGCAGCCCCAGCGCCTCGCGCCACTCGAGGTAGCGGTACGGCACGCCGAGTCGCTCGTGCAGCGCGAGCGTCTCGCGGTGGGTCGCCTCGTAGAGCTCGCTCTGCCAGTCGGCGGCGAGTCCGTCGGCACCCTTGTCGCAGAAGAAGATCCGGCAGCCGAGCGGGCGCTCCTCGTGCTCGCCGCACATCCCGGCGCGCAGATACGGGCAGTCGCCGCGCGAGCGGGCGTCGTCGACCTCGAGGATGCGCAGGGGGTTCGCCGCACGCGCCGCACGCGCAGCATCGATGCGGGCGACGACGAACGCCGCCTCGAGCCCGGACAGGTACATCCGGTGCCCGTACTCCTCGAAGCGGCAGCACGCGCCCGACGCGAGGCAGATCGGACGCCGCACGCGCACGACCTCCGCGACACGGAGCCGCTGCCCCTCGAAGAACGCGGCGGTCTCGGAATGCAGCGCGGCGCGGCGCCAAGCGGCGATGTCGGCGGGGTCGGACACGGGACGGCGCAGCGTACCTGAGCCGCCGCGACGGCAGGAAATGAAGCAGGGCCCGGCGTTGGCCGGGCCCTGCGGATCAACTGCTTCGCGTGTCTGGTCGGACGATCACTCGTCCGCGCCGGTCACGCCTTCCTGGCCCGCGGCGATGGCGCTCGCGAGACGGTCCTTGACCGTCGTCACCGCGCCGCCACGACGCTCGGCGCCGAGTGCCTCGGCCTCGAGCGCGGCCTCGTCGTACATCGCGGCCGCAGCCTCGTCGTCGTACTCGGGGACATCCACGAGCCGCTTGACCTTCGCCTTCGAGTAGGCCTCGAAGCCGGTGCCGGCGGGGATGAGGTGTCCGAGCAGCACGTTCTCCTTGAGTCCGAGGAGCCCGTCGACGGCGCCCTTGAGCGCAGCCTCGGTGAGCACCTTGGTGGTCTCCTGGAAGCTCGCGCCCGAGAGGAAGCTCTCGGCCTGGAGCGACGCCTTGGTGATGCCGAGGAGCAGCGTCTTGGCGGTCGCGGGCTTCGGCTTCTTGGTCTTGCAGACCGGCTTGCCCTCGGACTCCGCGAGGGCGTTGGCCTCGCGGACCTCGTCCTTGTCGACGAGCGCGCCGACCGGGAGGCTGGTGCCGCCCGCGTCGTCGATGCGCACCTTGCGCGAGAGCTCGTCGTTGACCTGGCGGAACTCGAACTTGTCCTTGACATCGTTCGGCAGCAGGTCGGAGTCGCCCGGGCTCGAGATGCGGACCTTCGACAGCATCTGGCGGAGGATGACCTCGATGTGCTTGTCGGAGATCGGCACGCCCTGCGCGCGGTACACGTTCTGGACCTCGTCCAGCATGTACACGTAGAGCGCGTCCTCGCCCTTGATGCGGAGGATGTCCGCCGGAATCATCGGGCCTTCGGTGAGCGGGTCGCCCGCGTCGATGCGGTCGCCGGTGTGGACGAGCAGCGCCTTGCCCTGCGGGACATGGTGGTCGTGCTCGAGGCCGGCGTCGCTGATGACGCGGATGGTCATCTTGCCCTTGCGCTTGTCGCTGTGGAGCTCGACGCGGCCCGAGATCTCGGCCATGACCGACGGCTCCTTCGGGATGCGCGCCTCGAAGATCTCGGTGACGCGGGGGAGACCACCGACGATGTCCGCCGAGCGGGCGGCTTCCTTCGGCTGGCGGGCGAGCATCTGGCCCTGGGCGATCTGCTGACCGTCCTTGACCTCGATGCGCGCCTTGGCCGGCAGGTGGTGGAAGTCGAGGATGTTGCCAGCCTCGTCCTCGATCGTGATCTGCGGGTGCTTCTCGCCCGTGTGCTCGATCACGATCATCTCGGCCGTCTCGCCGGCACCCTTCTTGGTGTCCATGCGGAAGGTGACGTCCTCGACCATGTCCTTGAAGCGGACCGTACCCGACTTCTCGGCAAGGATCGGGGTCGCGTGCGGCTGCCACTCGCAGAGCACGGCGCCCTTCTTGACGACGTCGCCGGTGCGCGCGAACAGCTGCGCGCCGTAGGGGACCTTGAACTTCTCGAGCTCGCGGCCCTGCGCGTCGTTCACGATGATCTCGCCGTTGCGCTTGAGCGCGACGATGGTCTTCGTGCCGTCCTCGTTCTTGACCTCGACCTCCATGCAGTCGCGCAGGACGACGGTGCCGCCCGCGGTGCTCTTGTAGGTGTTGTCGAGAATGCCGCGCGCCGCGATGCCGCCGGTGTGGAAGGTGCGCATGGTG
>CAMBUI010000099.1 GCA_945870915.1 Candidatus Kuenenia stuttgartensis
CAGTTCCACGACATCCTGCCCGGCTCGTCGATCGAGGCCGTCTACAAGGACGCGCGCGAGGACCACGCCGCGATCGCGCAGGTGGTGCACGCCGAGCGCGACGCGCTCGAGGCCGCCTTCGCCGGGCTCGCCGACACGCGCGGCATGAAGCGTCCCGCGCTGGTGCGCAACCCGGCGTCGGCCGCGCGCTGCGGCGTGGTGGAGTTCGGCGACGCGCTGCTGCACGTGGCCGATGTGCCTGCGCTCGGCATGAAGGTCGTCGACGCGGCCGGGATCGGCGCGATCCCCGAGGCGGTCGAGGTGAAGGCCACCCGCCGCGGGGTCGTGCTCTCGAACGGCATCGTGCGCGCGTCCATCGACCTCGCGGGCCGCGTGGCGGAGCTCGAGCACCTGCCCACGCGCCGCGTGGCGAACATGCGCGATGCGCGCGGGCGCGCGCTGCCCCTCAACCAGCTCGCGATGTACGAGGACCGTCCGCGGCGCTGGGAGGCGTGGGACACCGACCGCGACTACTTCGACAAGTGCGAGCTCGTCGACGGCGACTGCGAGATCGCGGTGGCCGAGGCGCACCCGCTGCGCGGCGAGGTCCGCATCGAGCGCGCCATCGGCTCCGCGAGCCGCATCTGGCAGACCTACCGCCTCGACGCCGGCAGCGGCCGCCTCGAGGTGCGCACCGAGGTCGACTGGCGCGAGTCGCAGCGGCTGCTCCGCGCGCTGTTCCCGTGCGCCGTGCGCGCGCGGCACGCGTGGTTCGGCACGCAGTACGGCGCGATCGAGCGGCCGATCCACCGCAACACCAGCTGGGAGGAGGCGCGCTTCGAGGTGCCCGGGCATTCCTGGATGGACGTGTCCGAGCCCGGCTTCGGCGTCGCCGTCCTCGACGACGGCCGCTACGGCCGCAGCGCGATCGCCTCGGCCGGCGGCGCGACGCTCGGCCTGTCGCTGCTCAAGAGCCCGAACTTCCCCGATCCGTCCTGCGACCGGGGCGAGCACGCGTTCAACTACGCGCTGATGCCGCACGCCGGCGACTGGCGCGCGGCCGGCGTCGACCACGCCGCCGACTGCTTCCGCGAGCCGCTGCGCGCGCTGCCCCTCGCGCGCAACGCCCGCGGCGCGATGCGCGGCGCGTGGGCGCCGTTCGACGTCCTCGCCTCCGAGCCGATGCGCGTCGAGATCAGCGCCTGGAAGCCCGCCGAGGACGGCCGCGGCCGCATCCTGCGCCTGGTCGAGACGCGCGGCGCGCGCGGCGACGTCCAGGTGTTCTGGAACGTCGACGCGCGCAAGGTCTCGCCGGTCGACCTGCTCGAGCGCCCGCTCGCGCGCGCCGACATGGCGCACGCCGCGGGTTCGGCCACGCTGCTGCGCATGAAGCCGTTCGAGATCGTCTCGTTGCGCGTCGAGTGAACCGTTATCCTGCGCGCCATGCGCATGACGCTCATCGACTGGCTGATCCCCGCGGCGCTCTTCGCGACGCTGGTGGCGTTCGCACTGCGCACGCGCAGGTACTCCGACTCCGTCTCGGGCTTCCTCGCCGCCAACCGGTGCGCGGGCCGCTACCTCGTCTGCGTCGCCTACAACATGGCGCAGGTCGGCATCATCACGCTGGTCTGGTACTTCCAGCAGTACTACGACACCGGCTTCACCTCGATCTGGTGGGGGCTCGTCGAGAACCCGCTCATGATCGTGATCGCGCTCACGGGCTGGGTCGCGTACCGCTTCCGCGAGACGCGCGCGCTCACGCTCGCGCAGTTCCTCGAGGTCCGCTACTCGAAGTCGTTCCGCGTGTTCTGCGGCTTCGTGGCGTTCGTGGCGGGCGTGCTCAACTACGCGATCTTCCCCGCGGTCAGCGCGCGGTTCTTCATCTGGATCTGCGGGCTGCCCGACTCGTTCCCGCTGCTCGGCGCGCAGGTCGAGACGTTCCCCTTCCTCATGGCGCTGCTGCTCTCGACCGCGATCTTCTTCGTGTTCCTCGGCGGGCAGATCGCGGTCATGGTCACGGACTTCCTGCAGGGCGTGTTCTGCAACATCACCTTCCTGGTGATCATCCTGTACCTGCTCATGAAGTTCAGCTGGGGCGAGATCGGCGAGACGATGCTGGCGGCGCCCGCCGGCAAGTCGATGGTCGATCCGCTCGGGATCGGCGCCGAATCGCAGTTCAACGCCTACTACTGGCTCATCAGCGCCTTCATCCTCTTCTATACGATGCGCGCGTGGCAGGGCGACCAGGGCTACAACGCCGCCGCGATCACGCCGCACGAGGCCAAGATGGCGACCGTGCTGTCGGGATGGCGGTGGCGCGTGCTCATGCTCGTCGCGCTCGTGATCCCGGTGTGCGTGAAGGTCTTCCTCACGCATCCCCAGTACGCGGCGCAGGCCCAGCCGATCCACGACGCGATCGCGGCGCTGCCGACCGAGGCCTACCAGGCCGAGGCGCGCGTCCCGCTCGCCCTCGGGCTCATGCTCCCCGCCGGAATCCTCGGCATGTTCGTGGCCGCGATGTACGGCGCGTACCTCTCGACCGACGACACCTACCTCCACTCGTGGGCGACCATCTTCGTGCAGGACGTGGTGCTGCCGGTGCGGCAGGCGCTCGGGTACGGCCCCGTCGGAACGCGCGCGCACCTGTGGCTGGTGAAGGGCTCGGTGCTCGCGATCGCGGTGTTCGCCTTCTGGTTCGGTCTCAACTACAAGCCCAACCAGTACGTCGCCATGTGGAGCGCGCTCACGGCGGCCGTGTTCGTCGCCGGCGCGGGAAGCGTGATCATCGGCGGACTCTACTGGTCGCGCGGGACCACGCAGGGCGCCTGGAGCGCGATGGCCGTCGGCATCGCGGTGAGCGCGTTCGGCATCCTCGTGAAGGACAACTACTGGGTCTTCGAGTCGGTCTTCGGCGCCGAAGGCGTGCCGTCCGTGGTCGCGTGGATCCATGGGAGCAAGTGGATCTCGGGGCAGGTGCTCACGTTCGCGGCGATGGCGGGCTCGATCGCGGTCTATGTCGCGGTGTCGCTCGCCACATGCCGCGAGCGCTTCGACCTCGACCGCATGCTGTACCGCGGCAAGTACCGCGAGCTCCTGCCCGAGAGCGAGCGCGACTTCCGCGCCGAGCACGCCTCGAACCTCCCCGAGTGGATGCGGAAGATCGGGTTCAGCCGCGAGTACTCGCGGACCGACACCTGGATCACGAGCATCACGGTGCTGTGGCCGCTCGCCTTCACGCTGCTCTTCATCGCGGGAACGGCGTATGCGATGACCGTCGGCATCCCGCCGGAGTGGTGGGTCTCGTTCTGGCAGTACTGGACCTGGCTCGTCTTCGCGACCGGCTGCGTGATCGTGGTGTGGTTCACGATCGGCGGGTTCCGCGACCTGAAGCGGATGTACGCCCACCTCGAGCGGTACCGCGCCGACGCGCGCGACGACGGCACCGTGCAGGACGCCCGGGCGGAGACGCCGCGCGATGCGTGACCTGCGCCGCATCCCGCTTCCGCCGACCGGCTGGACGGTGCGCGCCGAAGGACGCGACCCGATCGAGGTGCCGCCGTTCACGCACGCGTCGATCCACGCGGTGCTCGCGCGGGCGGGGATCCAGCAGCCGTGGACCGGTGCGCGCGCGGAGCTCGACAGCGAGTGGGTCGGGCGCACCGCGTGGACCTTCGCCTGCGAGGTCGATGTGCCCGGGCCCGACGCCGGACGGAACTGCGTGCTCGCGATCGACACGATCGACGGGCCGTGCGAGGTCTTCATCTCCGGGATGGACTCCGGCCCGGTGCCGCTCGGCGGGCACATGAGCGAGCACCTTCCGTTCGAGGCGCGCGTGCCCGATGCGCTGCGCGGTGGCCGCGCGCTGCTCGAACTGCGCTTCCGCGCGCCGGTCGACGAGGTGCTCCGCTGGCAGGAGAGGCTCGGCGCGCGCCCGGTCAACGGCGACTGGACGCCCTTCTGCTTCGCGCGGAGCGCCGCCTGCGGATTCGGCTGGGACTGGGGGCCGCGCGTGCCGGGCGTCGGCTTCTACGGGGCGCGGTTCGACTGCTGGACCGCGACGCGCATCACCGGCGTGTCGGTGGCGCAGCGCTGGAACGACGATGGATCGGTGACGGTGCGCGTGACGCCGCAGGGCGAGTTCGATCCCGCGCGCCTCGTGTGCGTCGTGCGCGAGCGCGAGGGGACGGCGCGCGTCGAGTGCGACGCGCGGGGCGAGGCGCGCATCCAGCCCGCGCGGCGCTGGACCACGTGGGACCGCGGCGGCTCGAACGCCGGCGTCTGGTGGAACGCGATGGTCGGATTCCGCGACGCGCAGGGCGCGTTCAAGCCGATCGCCACCACGCGCTTCGCGCCGCGCCGCATCGAGCTCGACGCGGCGGAAGACGCAGCCGGTCGCCGCTTCCGCTTCATCCTCGACGGCGAGCCGCTCTTCGCGCGCGGCGCGAACCTGATCCCGCCGCTTCTCGGCGCGCGCCACGAGCACGATTGGATCGGCGAGATGCGCCGCTACCGCGACACGGGCTTCAACATGGTGCGCGTCTGGGGCGGCGGCAACTACCTGCCCGACGCGTTCTACGAGGCGTGCGACGAACTGGGCATCCTGGTGTGGCAGGACTTCATGTTCGCCTGCGCGACCTATCCCGAGGACGAGCCGTTCGCGTCGCTCGTCGCGCGCGAGGCGGCGCACCAGGTCGCGCGGCTCTCGCACCATCCGTCGCTCGCGCTCTGGTGCGGCGGCAACGAGGACATCCTCGCCTGGTGGAGCTGGGGCTGGAAGGACCGGCTCGCGGAGGGCCAGTCGTGGGGCCGCCGCTACTGGCTCGAGACGCTGCCTGCCGCGGTCGCCGCGCACGATCCGGGCACGCCGTACTGGGCCGAGAGTCCGTACTCCGGCTCGATGGAGCTGCACCCGAACGATCCCGACCACGGCGACCGCCACACCTGGGACGCCGAGGCCAAGATCGAGGGCTACCGCACGATCCTGCCGCGCTTCTCGAGCGAGTTCGGACACCAGTCGCCGCCGTGCTGGGCCACGCTCGTCGCGCACGGCCTGGCGACGGAACGCGACGCCGACGCGATGTCGTCCGCCGACTTCGTCGAGGCGCTGCGGCTCCGGCAGAAGGCGTGGGGCGGCGACGAGTTCCAGTACCGGCCGTTCCTCTCGGCACGCTTCGCCGAGGCGCCCGGCGCACGCGCCTATGTCGCGCAGGCGCAGCACCTGCAGGCGCGCGCGATGTCGGTGGCCATGCATTGGCTGCGCGCCGGCGCGCCGCGCTCGATGGGCGCGCTGATCTGGCAGTGGAACGACGTGTGGGCGGGGCACTCGTGGTCGCTCGTCGATGTCGATGGCCGGGCCAAGCCCGCCTGGCACGCGGTGCGCCGCGCGTGCGCTCCGCGGATGCTGTCGATCGAACCGACGGGCGGCTTCACGCATGGATCGTCCGGCGCACCCGAGGTGGTGCTCTCCGACGACCGCGCCTTCGTCGACCCCGCGTGGTGTTCGCGCGAGCGTGCGCGCGTCACGATCGAGCGGATCGACTTCACGGGCGCCGTCCACGCGCGCGCGCAGGTCGAGCTCGTTCCCCACGCCGAGTGCGGGCTTCCCGCGGCGACGCTGCGCGGTGCGGTCCCGGCGTCGCTGCTGGCCGACGCGCGCCGTGGGCACGAGCTCCTCGTGGCGACGGTCGACGGCGAGCCGGGGCTCGGCCGCGCGGTCGAGTTCCTCGCCGACGACGCCGCGCTGGCGCTGCCGGTCCCCGCATTCGTGCGCGTGCCCGGCGCTGCGCGCGAATCCGCCGGCGACCCGCGCGCCATCACGCTGCGCGCCACCTGCGTGGTGCGTGAGTTCTGGATCGAGCAGACGTGGTCTTCGTCGGCGGGGCTTTCGTCGCCGGGGCTTCCGTCGGCGGGGTATTCATCGCCGGGGTCGTCCGACCAGCCCGATCCGGCGCACCTCGCGCTCGAGCACGCCGCGCGCGCCGCGAACTGGCGGACGCTGCTCCCGGGCGACGAGATCGTGCTGCCGGAGGGCGCGGTGTGGTGGAGCGCGAACAATTTCGCGAAAATCCGCGGCTGAGGAATCGCGCGGCAAAAATGCACTGAATCCGGGAGCCGCATCCGCGCGCGCTAGGCTGCGTCGCAGGTGAGGCCGTTCATCGGGACGGCCGCCGCGGGTTCGATCCCACACAATCGAGGAAGGGAAACGGTGACGGCGATGATCGCGTGCTTCGACATGGGCGGTGTTCACAGCGGTGGTTCGCGCGGGGGCGGCGGGAAGCGCCGGGGCAAGCCCGCCGGCGGCGCACCCGACGGGCAGTCGGGGGGAGCAGAGGCCGAAGCCGCCGCTGCAGCCGTGCCCGTCCGCGTCGCGGACTCGCCCGAGCGCGACCGCTTCGCCGCTGGAGCGCCGAGCGTCGTGCCGGCCGACGCGCCGTGCCCGCGGCACCACCGCCCGCGGTTCGCCGAGGACGAGATCGTCGCGCTCTTCGCGCGCAAGACCGCGGTGCGCGAGCGCGGCATCGCCGCGATCCTCGACGCCGCCCGCGCCGAGGGTCGTCCTGTCGAGCGCTTCACCGCTGCCATCCGCTACGACTGCGAGCTCGCGCCGCGGACCACGAACCGGCGGCAACTCGCCGAGATCGGCGTCGATGTCCCGCTGGCCGGCCACCTGCCCGGCTCGCCCGCGGAGGTGCATCGCGCACTCTGGTGCGTCATCTACGGGCTCGCCCGGCTGGGCATCTTCCTCACCGGCACCGATCGCCTCGACGACCGCGCGCTGCTCGCCAAGCTCTCCACGCGCATCCTCGACGACGAGGTCGGCGACATCCCGCCCTCGGCCGACATGAGCGAGTTCATCGATGTCGATCCCCCCCTGGATCAGGAAGGCAGCGATCAGGAAGCCAGCGATGAGGAAGCCGGCGATGAGAGAGGCAGCGACGAGCGCGAGGGCGACCGCGATGCAGTCCGCGACTGCCGGGGCGACGACGGACCGGACGGGCTCCACGGCCCCTTCGACTACGGTTCAGGCGACGACGAGGACGACGAGGGCTCGCTCACCCGCAAGGCGGCGCGCGCCGCGAAGGTCGTGGTCGACCGCGACCGCCTGCTTCCGAGGCCCGACCGTCGATGACGCTCTGCCGTTCAGGCGCCACGCGCCGACGCGCCCGGAGCGACCGGCGTCGAGCGGGCGCTGCGGCCGAAGGTGCGCAGCCAGGCCACGGGCGCGCGGGGGCGGGGGCCCTTGCGCGCCTTCGCCTGCTGCCACCAGCGGTAGGCGAAGAAGCCCGCCACCAGCAGCGCCACGCCCGCGAGCCCCCAGGTCAGCATGTTGCCCTGGTCCTTCGCGCGCTCGTAGCCCTTCGCGCCGATGTAGCCGATGCCGATCTGGACGGGCGCGGTGATCGCCACCGTCGCGAACTCCACCGCGAGGAACTTCCACCACGCCATGTGGAGGATGCCCGTCATCGTGAGCACCGGAGTGCGCGTTCCGGGGATGAACCGGGCGAGGATGAGGACGATCGCGCCGCGGTCCTCCATCGCGTACTTCGCCTCGAGCAGGCGCCGCGGGTGCATCATGCGCTTGAAGCGCTTGCTGTGGATCAGCCGCGTGCCGAAGTTGCGGCACACCCAGATCCAGCCCGTGTCGCCGATGATGAGTCCGAAGTACGCCGCCGCGAGCGTCTCCGGCCAGTTCATGTGGCCGTGGAAGATCAGGGCGCCCGCCGGGATCAGCAGGAAGTCCTCGGAGATGTGCAGCCCGATGCCGCACACGATGAAGGCGAAGAAGATGAACCACGCGCCGTACTGCTCGACCCACTGTGGTCCGTGGGTGTGCAGCCAGTCGAGGATGCCGCCGCCACCCTCCGTCGACGCCGCGGCGCCCGCGGCATCGGCCGCCTGGCACAGCAGGCTCGGGATCTGGTGGAAGAGGTCTTCCATTCGGGTCAGGCACTCTATCAGCGGGTCGCGTGCTGCGTGGGCGAGGGAATCCCGATCGGCTTCCGCTCCGCGCGACGGCTACAAAAGGGCGTCGATCGAGCGGAGCCCCGGCAGCTCCCGGCACCAGAACGGCTCCGCCGCCTCGACGCCGAGGCGGGTGCCGATGAAGCGGTCGCGCGCGTCGACGTCGTCGGGCAGGCGCCGGTTGGGCTCGTGGTCGATCACCTGCGAGCGGTACGCCAGGATCGCCTCGCGCTTGCGTGCGCGGGATGCGCTGATGTCGAGCGCGAAGGTGGGATCGGGCATCGACTTGAGGTGGGTGCAGAAGTAGTGGACCAGCCGGCGCGGGTGGATCGGCTCGCCGGGGATCGCCGACTTCGTCAGCTTCGCATCGAAGCGGGCATCCTCCGCGATGCGCGTCGCGGCGATGTGGTCGGGATGGGCATCCTCGGGGTGGGGGACGAACATCATCTCGCAGCGGTGCGCCCGCAGCACCGCCGCCAGGGCGTGCCGTGCGGCGACGGTGTGCTCGACCTGGCGGTTGGTCAGCCCGAGGTTGATGCGGGTGCAGCCGAGGATCGCGTCGGCCGCCGCCGCCTCGCGCGCGCGGCGTTCCGGTGTGCCTTTCGGCGTCGGTTCGCCGTCGGTCATGTCGACGACAAGCACGCTGTGGCCCTCGTCCACCAGCCGGGCGACGGTGCCGCCCATGCCGAGTTCCGCATCATCCGGGTGGGGGGCGACGACCACGATGTTCATGGGGGGAGATCCTATCGCTCGCTCGGGGGTGTGCCGGCGCGGGAATTGGTTGAACCCAATCCGAGCCGCCCTTACCTCTCCCGACCCTTCCGCTCCGAACCCCCTCCAGCCGGAGCCGGTCGATCGGATCCCCGGCTCTCGGCGCCATCGCGATCGAAGCCCGGAATCGGCGCGATGACCCTCGGTGTACCGAACGCCGCCTGCTCGATGTCGCGCGCGAGACGCGCGAGATACTCCGCCAGCGCCGTGCGCATCGCGGGCTCGCCCGACCGCCGCGCGAACTCCGACTCGACCATTGCGCGGTGCAGCGAGAGCATCCTGCGCCACTCGTGCGCGAGGTACGCGTTTCCGCCGGGGACCGCGAGCAGCGGCGCGAGTTGCGCCCCGAGCGTGTCGGGGTCGCCGCGCAGCACCGGCGCGAGCCTGCGCTCGAGCGCGGCGGTGAGCCGGACCAGCGGAATCGCAGTCTCGAGCGCGAGCAGGTCACGCTCGAAGGCGGTCACGCCGTCCGCGGTGTTCGCGGCGATGAAGCTCCTCGACGCCAGGTTCGCCCGCGCATTCAGGTCCTGGGTCGCGGGTGCGACCATGGCGCGCCGGGTCGCCCACGGCCCCCAGGTCGCCAGTCGGTCGCCGGCGGCGCGGTCGATCGGCTCGATGACCTGGTCGAGGTCGCGCATCGCGCGGCAGAGACGCGAGGCCTGCTCGAGGCGCACCGATGCGATTCCGCCGAGGTCGCCCGCGCCGACGGCGTCGCACCAGGCGGCACGCAGCGCCGCCGCGCGCTCGATGACCTTCTCCGGCTCGCCGCCCGCGAGCTCGACCGCGCGTGGCGTGCGGCGCTTGAGCTCGTCCTCGTACGGGAAGGGGAACGCGGCGCCGTGCAGCGCCTCGAGCGTCGCGAAGGCAGCCTGGCCCTGCTCGCGCTTGAGCGGATCGGTGAGGAGCCTCGCCATCCGCTTCGCCTGGGTGGCGAAGGCGCGTCCGGCGCCCGGCTTGACCGCGCCGATTCCGTCGATCATCGACTGCATCGCGACGATGCGCGCACGGTCGAGGTCGATCGACCGGACGCGTTCGAGCGCCGAGAGGTTGCCCGGCTCGGACGAGCGCGAGGGGTCCGCGCAGATCTCCTTCAACGCCGGCGGCAGCGCGCGGACGGCGAACCGCGCGTCCCGGTCGAGCTGCCGCAACGAGTCCTTCAGGTCGCGCGGCGCCTCGGAGGCGAGCGATTGCTCGAGCCGGCGGGCGGCGACGCACGCCTCGGTCACCCGCGACGCCGCACGT
>CAMBUI010000100.1 GCA_945870915.1 Candidatus Kuenenia stuttgartensis
CTGGAAGTCGAAGCGGTCGTCGACGCCGCCGCCGATCAGGGTTCCGGTCACGTCCCGCGGCGACTGCGTGTGCTTGATCGCGTTCGCGGCGCCGGTCCAGTTGGCGGCGCCGAGCGGGTCGATGCACTGGCCGTTGCCGGCGGCGGTGAGCGTTCCGTAGGCCGCCTCGGTGTTGGTGTAGAGGTTGTAGTCGCCGACCAGGATGCAGTGCACGCCGGCGCCGAGCGCGGCGACGTTGTTGCGGAGCGCGGTCGCCCCGGTGTTGCGCTCCGTGGCGTCGGCGGCGGTGTTGCTCGCCTTGAGGTGCGACGAGTAGACGTAGAGGCGCGCGGCCGGCGAGGTGTATCCGTTGAGCTGCAGCAGCCAGCGGTCGCTGTTGCGCGAGGCGCCGGTGGCGATGTCGACGTGGCCCGCGACGACCTCGGTGAGCAGGTCGGTGCGGTAGTACAGCGCCTGGGCGCCGGCCGCGCCGTCCTCGGTGCCCGAGGTGGTGTAGGTCGCGCGCGCGTACGGCGTGCCCGGGAAGGCCGCGACGATGTGCGCGTCGAGCGCCGCGATGTCGGCGGCGCGGATCTCCTGGAAGCACATCACCGCGGGGTCGGTCGCGATGCCGAACTTGTCGTCGTCGCCGATCGCGGACAGGGTGGCGCGGATCGAGGCCGCGTCGCCCGCGAGCTTGGCGAGGTTGTAGTTCACCACGCGGAGCTGCGCGTGGGCGGTCGCCGAGAGCGACAGGACAACGGACGACGCGATGCCAGCCAGAGCGAGAAGTCGGTTTTGGCGCATAACTGAGGGATTCCAGAGAGTTCGCAGCCCAACCGCAATGTAAACCTGAAATGAACGGGTGGAAGCGGGATCGCCGCGAATGCCGCAAAGGGGCGATTCGCGACCCCGCGGCGACCCCAAAACGGACTTCGGGCACGGCTACCATCCCCGCTTCCCCCGGAGTCGGGGGTCAACGGAGCCTGAATCACATGCGCAACATCCTCTGCGCGATCGCGGCACTCGTGATCGCAGCCCCCCTGTCCGCCCAGCAAGTCGCCCCCGAGGTCTTCACCCTCGACAACGGGATGAAGTTCCTGCTCCTCCCCCGCACCGACCAGCCGAATGTGATCGCGGCGGGCTGGGTCGCGAAGGTCGGATCGGTGAACGAGCGCCCCGGCATCACGGGCATCAGCCACTTCTTCGAGCACATGATGTTCAAGGGGACCGACACGATCGGCACCTCCGACCCGAAGGCCGACGCGCGCTACCGCGAGCAGCAGAAGTCGCTCCGCGCCCGCATGAACGCCATCACCTGGACCGAGCAGTACCGCCGCTTCTTCGACGGCGAGATCGCCGATCCGTGGGCCTCCGAGAACGACACCCCCGAGCTCGCGCGGCTCCGCGCCGAGCTCAAGACGCTGATGGACTCCCAGCAGGGACGCCTCGGCGCCGACCGCATCGCCGAACTCACCCGCGAGGTCGCGTCGGCCACCGGCGCCGGCCGCGAGCAGCTCGCGCGCGAGCTCGAGATGCTCAAGTCGCAGCAGGATGCGGCGCGCAGCGTCGTCAAGGACGAGTTCGACAAGGTCTACACCGGCCAGGGCGGCTCGGGCATGAACGCGTTCACCTCGAACGACGTGACCTTCTACTTCATCAACGTGCCGAGCAACAAGTTCGAGCTCTGGGCGTGGATGGAGTCGGACCGCCTGTCGAACTCGGTGTTCCGCGAGTTCTTCTCCGAGCGCGATGTCGTGCACGAGGAGCGCCGCCTGCGCACCGAGAGCACGCCGACCGGCATCTTCCAGGAGCAGTTCGACGCGATGTTCTGGCAGTCGAGCGGCTACTCGTGGCCGGTGATCGGCTGGACGAGCGACCTCAACAGCTACACGATGGAGGAGGCGCAGAAGTACTGGAACATCTACTACCGGCCCAACAACCTCACCGGTGTCGTGGTCGGCGACTTCAACCCGAGCGAGGTGAAGGAGACGATCCAGCGCTACTTCAACCGCCTGTCGCGCGGCGAGCAGGCCCCGCCGCCGGTGGTCACGCTCGAGACCACGCAGCTCGCCGAGATGCGCATGAACGCCGAGTGCGACTGCCAGCCGTCGGTCGAGGTGCGCTACCACACCGTCCCCTTCCGCCACCGCGACGCGTACGCGCTCGACGTGCTGGGCGCGGTGCTCAACGGCCGCACCGGCCGGCTCTACAAGTCGATGGTCGAGGGCGAGGAGATCGCCGCGGGCGCAAGCGCGCAGCAGGACAGCCGCAAGTACGCGGGCTCGTTCTCGTTCACCGCGGAGGTCAAGGGCGACACCGATCCGCGCGCGCTGGAGGAGGCGTGGTACGCCGAGATCCGCAAGCTGCAGGACGCGCCCGTCCCCGCGGCCGAGCTGCAGAAGGTGAAGAACCAGTTCGCGGCGTCGAACTTCCGCCGGCTCAAGAGCAACTTCTTCCTGCTGGTCCAGCTCGGCTACTCCGAGGGACTCGGCACCTGGGAGGAGATCAACGACGGGCCGAAGCGCATCGACGCCGTGACCGCCGCCGACGTGCAGCGCGTCGCGCGCGAGTACTTCGGCGAGACCAACCGCTCGGTGGCGACCTACCGCCGCAAGGCCGGTGCCGCCACGGGCGAGGCCGACGCCGAGCTCGCCGCGCTTCCCGCGCCGATGCAGGCGCAGGCGCGCGCCGCGGCCGGCCAGATCGCGAAGGAGACCGACCTCGCCAAGCTGCGCGACGGACTCGCGCAGATGCAGGCGCAGGCGGCGCAGATCCCGCCGCAGATGAAGCCGATGGTCGACTACATCATGTCGAGGGTCGAGAAGCGGATCGCCGAGCTCGAGGCCGGCGCCGGAGGCACGAACTGAGCGACGCCGCGCAGGACACCCGTCCGCGGAGAATCCAACCATGAAGAACACCATCACCATCCTCGCGCTCGCCGCCGCCACCGCCGCCACCGCGCCCGCCTCGGCGCAGAAGGCCGCCCAGCTGCCGAAGCGCCCCGAAGAGATCACCTTCAAGCCGCTCGCGTTCAGCGCGCCCAAGGCGTCCGACTACCGCCACGTGCTGTCGAACGGCATCGTCGTCTACATGGCGCCGAGCAGCGAGCTTCCGCTGGTGGAGCTGTCGCTCAGCTTCCGCGGCGGCGACTACCTCGAGCCGGCCGACAAGGTCGGGCTCGCGGGCATGACCGCCGCGATGCTGCGCACCGGCGGCACCGAGAGCCTCGCGCCCGCCGAACTCGACGAGAAGCTCGACTTCCTCGCGACCGAGGTCTCGATCGGGGCGCGCGGCACCAGCTGCTCCGCGTCGATCGACTGCCTCAAGGCGAACTTCGACGAGAGCCTCTCGCTGCTCATGGACATGCTGCGGCGGCCGCGCCTCGACGACGCCAAGCGCAAGATCGCCGTCGACGACATGATCGAGCGGATGAAGCAGCGCAACGACGACGCCGACCCGATCCTGGGCCGCGAGTGGAACATGGCCCTCTACGGCGAGGACCACTTCGAGGCGCGCGAGCCGACCGAGGCGTCTGTGCGCGGCATCACCCGCGCCGACATGGCGGCCTACGCGGCGCGCGTGTTCAACCCGGGCAACATGATCGTGTCGGTGAGCGGCGACTTCGAGCCGAAGGCGATGCTCGCGAAGCTCGAGGCGGCGTTCTCGACCTGGCCGAAGGGCGAGCGCATGCCCGAGCCGCCGGCGCCGACCGCGGAGATGAAGCCCGGCGTCTACCACGTCGAGAAGGAGATCCCGCAGGGCAAGGTCTACATCGGCCGCCGCTCGATCACGCGCGACGACCCCGACTACTTCGCCGCGCTCGTGATGAACGAGATCCTCGGCGGAGGCGGCTTCACCAGCCGCATCATGAAGACCGTGCGCTCCGACGAGGGCCTCGCCTACTCGGCGGGCAGCAGCCTCGACGCGGGCGTGTGGTATCCGGGCGAGTTCCGCGCGGGCTTCCAGTCGAAGAACCCGACGGTCGCGCTCGCGATCAAGCTCATCGAGAACGAGTTCGAGAGGATGCGCACCACCGAGGTCGGCGCCGAGGAGCTCGCGGTCGCGAAGCAGTCGTTCATCGAGACCTTCCCGCGCGCGTTCGAGTCGAAGCCTGCGATGCTCGGCATCTTCGTGGGCGACGAGTGGACGGGCCGCGACCCGTCGTACTGGCAGACCTACCGCGACAACGTCTCGAAGGTGACCGCGGCCGACGTCAAGCGCGTCGCGCAGCGGATGCTCGACATCAAGGGCATGGCGATCTTCGTCGTGGGCGACTGGGACACCATCGCCCCCGGCGATCCGACGGGCCGCGCCAAGATGGCGGACTTCTTCAACGACCAGGCGGAGCACCTGCCGCTGCGCGATCCGATGACGATGCAGCCGATGAAGTGAGTCGCGGCGCAGCCGGTGAAGCGCGGCCGGTGAAGCGCGGCCGATGAAGCACGGCCGGTGAAGCACAACCAATGAAACACAACCGCCGTCCCCCATGGGCGGCGGTTGTGCTTTTCGTGATCGGTTGGTTCAGGCGGCGCGCGGGCCGTCGCCGTCGCGGCCGTCGGTCGCGGCATCGCGCAGACGCGCGAACGCGAGGCTCATGCGGTCGAGCGCGTCGAGCGCGTCCTGGCCTGCGGCGCTACGCCCGGCAGCGGATCCACGCCCCGCAGCGGTCTCACGCCCCGCAGCGGTCCCACGCCCCGACGCGCGCCGCGGAAGGTCGCGGACGCAGGAGGGAAAGGGAAGTGGCTGCGGAAAGTCGTCGGTCGGGCATTCTTCCATGCCGTCGAGAGGCGGGGTTCCGACAAGCCTGAGTCGTGCGTGTCCGTGCATGGCGGCTTCCCTTTCCAGTGCCGTTCCGTGGCACTTGCGTCCGTCACCCTGGCAATCGGCGCGTTCGGGGCGGGACTTCGCCGATGCCGTGCGATTCGGGGCGGAAAGAAAGACCCGCGCAGCAAGTGCGCGGGTCGAGCGGATAAGAACGGAGCGGGTGCGCGCGGGCGCCCCGGCGGGACGGCGTCAGTCGTGCGCGATCGACGGCTCGGCCGGCTTCGCGGGGCGCCGCGCGAGCATCATGAAGATGCCCACGATGCCCGCGGAGAGCAGGATGGTGCCGCCGAGCATCGCGCCGGCGCGGCCGAAGCGCTGCGGGTCGGGCATGATCTCGGCGGTCGAGAAGACGGTGCGTCCGACCTCCTGCTTGGCGTTGGCGATGCCGACCTTGAGGAAGTCGCTGCGGCGCGCGGCGTCGCGGTTCGCCTCGGCGACGGCGGTGGTCGCGATCGCGTCGAGCGTGGTGCGCGTGGCGGCCTCGCCATCGCCGCGGAGCGCGATGTGGACGGTGGAGCCCCCGGAGCTCACGATCACGCGCTCGCCGAGGTTCTGGACGAGCGACTCGCTGTCGGCGCGGCTGCGCCCGCGCTCGGAGAGGCGCGTGGCGACGAGTCCGCCCCAGACGGGATCGGCGATGCGCTCCTTGACGAGCTTCGCGATGGGCGCGGCGTCGACGGGTGCGTCCGGGCCGGTCTCGCTCCGGCCGTCGTTCATGCGGCTGGCGACATCGAGCTCGACGGTCGCGAGCACGGGTGCCGGCATGATGACGCCCGAGACATGCCACGCGCAGAGCGCGGCGAGGCCGATCATCGCGGAGCCGAGCGTGGCGGCGGTGACGAAGCGGGTGCCGGCGACGCGGCGCGCCACCGACTCCTCGCTGGCGTGCAGCATCACGCGGAGATCCATGATCTCCTGGCGCTCGCGGGCGAGTTCCTGACGCTGCGACTCGATGTCGGCCGAGGGCGCGAAGGCGCCCGACGCGGCAGGCGCCGAAGCCTGCGCGGAGGCTCGCGACGAGGCCAGCGCCGCGGCATCGGCCTTGAGCTGCTTCGCCCGGCGCTTGAGCCCGAGGCGGAGCGCGGTGAGCCGCTCGCGGCGCGTGCGGAGGAACGACGCGACCTGCGAGAGCTGCTCGAGCTTGGGCTGGAGCATCTCGGTGACGCGGGTCTCGGCGAGCGCCTCGATCTCGGCGAGCGACGGACCGTCGCCTGCGTTGGCGTTGGCGTGGGCGCGGATCTCCTCGAGCGCGGCGCGGGTGTCGGCGACCTGCTGCTCGAGCGCGAGGATCTGCTCGGCCTGCGAGTCGGCGAGCCCGGTGATGCTGGCGAGCCTGGCCTCGATGGCCGACGCGGCCTCGCGGGCGGCGTCGCGCTCGCGCTCGATGGAGGCGAGGCGGGCGCGTTCCTGCTCGAGCGCGCCGCGGGCCGAGGCCTGCTGCGCCGCGAGGGCGGTCTCGACGGCCGACTGGACGGCGCGCTGCCGTTCCTCGCCGGAGCCGGCGCGGACGGAGTCGGATTCGGTCTGCACGCGGGCGAGCTCGGACTCGATGCGGCGGCACTCCTGCTCGGAGAGTCGCGCGAGCTCCTCGGCGTCGTCGCGTTCGGATTCGGTCTTGCGGAGCGCCTCCTCGAAGCGCACGCTGGTCTCGCGCGCGGCCTCGAGCTGGTGCTGCAGCTGCTCGACGGTGCGGCGGGCGGACGCGACCTCGTTCTCGAGCGTCGCGACCGACTGGCGCGCGGCGCGCAGCTCGCCGTCGCCGCTGGAAGCCTGGTTGCGCGCGGCGTTGACCGCGGCGGCGAGGTCGTTGCCGGCGGCGGTGGCCGCGGACTTCGCCTCGACAAGCTCACGCTCGAGCCTTGCGAGCGACGACTTCGCGGAGGCCCTCGCCTCGGCGAGCTCGCGCTCGAGCTTCTGGGTGGACGACTTCGCGGCCGTCAGCTCGCCGGCGAACTGGTTCGAGAACGCCTCGGCATCGGCGAGCTCGGACTCGAGCTTGGCGCGGGTCGCGTTGGCGGCCGCGAGTTCGGCGGTGACCGCGGCGAGACGCGCGTTCGACTCGTGCAGCTCGGTGGTCTTCCGCTTGAGCTCGGCGCCCGCCTCGGCGAGCTGGTTGCCGACCGCGGTCAGCTCGGAGCCGGCCTTCTGCAGACCCGCGGTCGCCTTGCCGAGATCGGCCGAGGTGCGCGCGAGATCGCCGTTCGACTTGGCCAGTTCGGACTTCGTCCGGTCGAGCTCGCCGCTGGTGCGTGCGAGCGACGACTTCGCGCCCGCGAGCTCGTTGCCCGATGCGGCGAGCGCGCCGGCCGACTTCTCGAGCTCGGACTTGAGGCGCGTGGCCTCGGCGTTGGCCTGCGCGAGGGCGTCCTCGAGGGACTTCCGTGCGCGCGTCGCGGCCGACTTGCTCGCGTCGAGCTCGCTGCGGAGCCGCTCGGTGGCCGAGGTGGCCTCGGCGAGCCGGCGCTCGAGCTGCGTGCCTGCGGCGCGCGCCTCGGCGAGCTGGTCCTCGAGCGCGGTGCCTGCCTCGCGGGCGGAATTCCACTGCGATTCGAACTGCGCGGCGGCCTTGCGGCTCGCGGCGAGCTCGGACTCGAGCCGCGCCCGCGCGGCCTGCGCGTCGGCGAGCTCGGTGGCGACCTTCGCCGAGGCCTTGCGGGTCTCGGCGAGCTGGGCCTCGAGCTTGCTGGCGTTCCTGCGGCTCTCGGCGAGCTCGGATTCGGCGCGCTGCGAGCCCTTGCGGCTGTCGGTGAGCTCGGACTCGAGGCGCTGCGCGCCCTTGCGGGCGTCGGCGACCTGCGTCTCGAGGGCGGCGGCCTTCGCGCGGAGATCCTTCACCTCGGCGGCGAGCATGCCGGCGTTCTTGTTGGTGCGGGCGAGTTCGGCCTCGAGCTGGCGGGCCTTGTCGCGGGTGGTCCCGAACTGCGACTCGAGCCGCGTGTACGCGGCGCGCGACTCGCCGAGCTGGTGCTCGAAGCCGCTGGCGCTCACGCGCGAATCGGCGAGCTGCGACTCGAACGACGCGGCCGAGGCGCGCGCCATCGCGAGTTGCGACTCGAGCGCGACATGGCGCTCGAGCAGGGTGGCGCGCTCGTCCTCGAGCGACTTCATCTCGCGGGCGAGGCGTGCGGCCTCCTCCGCGCGTTCGACGTCGTCGCCGGCGCGTTCACGCAGCTTCGCGAGCGACTTCTCGACGTCCGCGAGGAGTGCGAGTGTGTCGCTCGTGGCGAGCTTGCCTGGGTCGAGTGAGGAGAGATCCACCATCTGAAGCTTGAGCCTCCGTCGGTGGAAATCGGCGCTTTCCGGGCGTCGCTGAAGCGGGGATGGCGCTTTCGCCCGATGCGCGGGCGGGCGGGGGCACCGATATCGGAACCGTCGGCGGCGTCCGGTCACCCCTGCCTGCGGCGGCGCAGGAACGGAAGACGGCGACCCGCGGCCCAGTCGAGCTCCTCCATGCGGAGCGCCGCGGCGACGCCGAGGTACGCCCCCGCGCCCACCGCCACCTTGACCGCCAGCGCCAACGCCATGTCCCACGGACGCACGCCCGGCGGAACCACGAGGCCGACGCCCGCGACCGCCGCGCCCATCGCGGCGACCGCGACCAGCGACCGCCCGACGCCCGCGACGACATCGGGCGTGAGCAGCACGCGCCGGCCGTCCGCCGGCGCCACGCCCGAGGACCGCGCCTCGCGCGCGAGCGCGCGGGCGAGGACGACCGACTGGACGACCGCGCAGACCGAGGTCGACCACGCGAGTCCCGCCTCCCGCAGCGGCGTGAAGATGAGCGCGATGTTGAGGCAGAGGTTGAGCACCACCATCGCCACCGCGATCCGCACCGGCGTCATCGGCTTCCGCAGCGCGTAGAACGCGCGCGTGAGGATGTGGATCGACTGGTAGGCCCAGATCGCCGGTGCGAAGCCGAGCAGCACGAAGGCGACGCGCGCGGTGTCGTTCGCATCGAAGGCCCCGCGCTGGAACAGCACCCCCACCGCCTCGCGGCCCACGAGCATGAGCCCGAGGCTCGCGGGCAGTCCGATGAACATGGTGAGGCGAAGCCCCCGCCGCACGGTGGCGAAGAAGGCCTCCGGCTCGTTGTTCTGCCGCGCGAGCTGCGGGAAGATCGCGGTCGCGATCGAGATCCCGAAGACGCCGAGCGGGAACTCGTACAGCCGCGCGGCGTTGGTGAGCGCGGTGAGCGCGCCCTCCTCGAGCGGGTAGTCGAGGCCGAGGATCGTCGGTCCGAAGATGCTCGGCCAGCTCGCGATCAGTCCGTCGACCACGATGTTGATCTGGAGGACGCCGAGCCCGAGCATCATCGGACCGAGCCCGAGCAGCGTCGCGCGCACCGAGGCCCGCGCGGCCGCGTCGCGGAACGCGAACACCGGGCGGTACCGCCGCAGCACCGCGAGCGTCCACAGCACCTGCAGCACGCCCGCGAGCAGCACCGCGAACGCGAGTACCCGCAGGTGCGCCGCCGGATCGAGCGATCCCGCGACGGCGAGCGGATAGAGCCCGAGCATCGCGCCGATCATGAGCAGGTTGAGCAGGATCGGGCTGCCCGCGGTCGGGCCGAAGCGACCGTGCGTCTGCAGCGCCGAGCCCCCGACCGCCACCAGGCAGACGAGCGGCATGTACGGCAGCATGATCGCCGCGAGCTCGTAGGCGAGCCGCGTGTAGCGCACGCTGAGCGTCGGGATCGCCACGCCGCCGACCGTCGTCGGCGGGCCGAGCGTGTACTGCACCTCCGGCGCGTTGGCCCACAGCGTCAGGATCACCACCTCGCCCACGAGCACCAGCGCCCACAGGAAGATCGCGAGGAGACCGATCAGCAGCCCCGCGTACCGCCGCGCGCGCTCCGGGTCGTCGCGGTCGAGCTCGGTGTAGCGCGGGACGAACGCGGCCGAGATCGCGCCCTCGCCGAACAGCCGCCGGAACAGGTTCGGCAGCTGGAACGCGAAGTTGAACGCGTCCGTGTACGGACTGATCCCGAACACGCTCGCGAGCGCGGCGTCGCGCACCAGGCCCGTGATCCTGCTGGCGAAGGTCAGGGCGCT
>CAMBUI010000101.1 GCA_945870915.1 Candidatus Kuenenia stuttgartensis
CGCCGCGTCGAGGTTGCCCGGGTCGCGGGCGAGCACATCGGTGTAGATGGTCTCGGCGCGCTTGCGCCAGTCCTCGCGCACGCGGTCGAGCTCGCGGTTGCGGCTCGGCGCGTCCATCGCGTTCCACTGGTTCTCGGTGTACACGGCGCGGCCGTTCTCGCTGACGATGTCGTCGCGGTCGGGCGCGGAGAGCGCGAGGATCGTCGCGAGCGCGACCGCGTTCTCGGCGTCGCCCGGGGCGATGCGGTAGCGGTTCTCGCGCATCCGCTGCGCGAGGCGGCGGTCGCCGATCTGCTGCTCGAGCATGAGCCAGGTGTTGCCGACGTCCTCGTCGAAGCCGGCGAGCGCGCGGGCCTGGCGGAGCACCTCGAGGCCGCGCGTCGGGTTGCCCGAGCGCACGAGGGCGCCCACGAGCAGGCGCACCGTGGACATGTCGGACGGACGGCGCTTGTACGACTCCTCGTAGGCGCGCAGCGCGCCGTCGATGTTGCCGAGCCGCTCGAGCGCGGAGCCGAGCGTGCGGTAGATGGTCGAGGCGTCGACGCCCTCCTGGATGGAGCGCTCGAGCACCGCGGCCGCCTCCTGGTTGCGGTCCTGCACGAGCAGGATGCGCGCGCGGAGGATCGGCGCCTGGGTGCGGTCGCGGCCCGACTGCTCGGCGATCTTCGCGATCGCCTCGGCGGCGGTGTAGTCCTTCGCCTCGATCGCCTTGTTGAAGTCGACCTCGATCAGCGCGGGGTGCGCGCGGTCGGCCTGCTCGGCCTTCGTGCGCCACTCGGCCGCGGCAGCCTCGAGCTTGGCGGCGTTCTCCGCCGTGCGGGTGGCGCTGGCGAGGCCGAGCCGCTTCTCGCGGTCGGCCTGCTCGCGCGAGGTCTGGCCGGTCTGGAGCAGGCGCAGGTAGGTGAGCACGGCGCGCTCCTTCTCGTCCTCGAGGGCGCCCTCGGAGAACGCGATCACGCGCTCGACGACATCGTCGCTGGCGAGCAGCGCGTTGAGGCGGATGAGCGCCGAATCGTTGGGGAACTTCGCGAGGCCCTCGCGGGTCAGGCGGCGCGCGGCCTCGATGTCGTTGGCCTGCGCCTCGACGCCGACGGCCATGCGGGCGAGCCGCGGGTCGCCGCCGGGCATCTTCTCGCCGAGCTCGGCGATGATGCGGCGGGCGCCGGCGTAATCCTTCGCGTCGGCGGCGGCCTGCACGCGCGCGGCGCTCTCGATGAACGGATCCACGCCGCCGGTCACGGTCGGGTCCTGCTCCTGGGCGCCGGTCGCCATCGCGAGCAGGTCCTTCGCCTCCTGGTCGTCGGGGAACGCGTCGATCACCGAGCGCAGCGTCTGGATCGCGTCGCGCGTGCGCGCCGAGCCGAGCTCGAGGCGGGCGCGCAGCTTGAGCAGCGCGACGTTGCCCGGGGCCAGCGTGAGTCCACCGCTGACGAGCTCGAGCGCGCGGCCGATCTCCTGCACCCGCATGTTGGCGAGGGCGCTCAGGATGTAGAGCTCGAGGTCGATCTGGCTGCCCTTCTTGAAGATCTCGTTGAACTTGATGATCGCGCCCATAGTGTCGCCCTTGAGCAGGGCGACCTTCGCGTCGGCGCGCAGCAGCGCGGAGTTGTCCGGCGCGCCCTCGAGCATCTTGGCGATGCCGTCGCGCGCGGTCGCGGCCTTCGCGACCAGCGTGTTGCGCTCCTCGCCGGTGGCGCGCTCGGCCTCGTCGAACGCGATGTCGAACAGGAGCAGCGATGCCGCCGAGCGGTTGACGGCGTAGATGGCGGCCAGCAGGCCGGTCTTGGGACGCGGCGCGTCGACCACCGCCTGCAGTTCGCGGCGGGCGCCCTCGCGGTCGCTCGCGCGCATCATGGTTCCCAGGAAGCGGCGGTGCAGCAGCTGGTCCGGGTTCTTGGCGACGAACTCGGCGAGGACGGCCTGCGCCTCCTCCATGCCCACGGTGCCGCCGCGCACGAGCACCTGCGTCGCGCCGAGGATCGTGATCGGATCGGTCGAGGCGCGCACGGCCTTGCCGAGCTCCTCGCTGGCGTCGGCGACGGCCGGAACGCTCGGCTTGCCCTGCGCCTCGAACAGCGCGCGCTCGAGGCGCGCCATGGCGATGCGCACGCCCGACGCCGACTCGGCGGTGGCGCGCTCGAACGCCTTCTCCATGGACGCCTGCGTGGCCTCGATGCGGTCGGCGCGTCCGGCGCCGCCGGCGATGGCGCGCTCGCGCACGGCCATCCGCATCAGCGTGCCGATGCCGAGATCGCGCTCGTCGGCGGTGAGTTCCTTCGACTTCAGGCCGGTCTCGAGGTCGAGCACCGCCGCGGCGCGCTCGGAGTCGTTGAGCGAGTCGATGCGGCGGAAGCCCGCGTATCCGCGGTTGAGCCGCGCGACGGCCGCGCCGACGCCCTCCTCCGGCACCACGCGCATCATGTCGTCGCAGCGCTCGGCGAACGCCTTCCAGGTCGCGCTCGCGTCGGACGCCTCGGCCTGCGCGCGGAACGCCTCGATGAAGGCGCGCCACTTCGGCATGTCGTCGCGGGCGACGCGCGCCTCGTTGGCCAGCGCGCTCAGGTACTGCTGGTAGCGCTCGCGCGACTCGTTCTCCGTCTCGGGCGTGATCTCGAGGATCGCCTTGCGGAACTTCTCGAGGTAGCCGAGGTTGGTCGCCTTCTTGGCCACCGCGCGGCCGTACTGGTCGGCGGCCTTGCGGTAGTCGCCGGCGGCCACCAGGGCGTCGCCCGCCTTGATGTGGCGCTCGGCGTCGAACCGGAAGCGCAGGACGAGCGTGACCGCTCCTCCCAGCACGACCAGGAGGGCGAGCGAGCCGACGACGAACACGAGCTTCTTGTTGAGCTTCTGGGCCATGGTGGTGCTTCTCTCGCGACCGGGGTCGCTTTCCTCGTGAGGGACACATGCGTCCCGCGGCCGTCTGCCGGCCGCGGCGGCGCCCGTTCGCCTACTCCGCGGAGGCCTCCTTGGAGCGCTTCTCCCAGGCAGGCCAGTCGGGCAGGCAGCGCATCAGGTGCGGGACGAGTCCGCCCAGTATCTCCGATGCGTCCTTCTTGAACGGTTCCAGCAGCGAGTCGTCGGCCCCGGGGACGGCGCCCGACTTCGTGATCTGGATCTTGCAGTAGTACGCGTAGCGGTCGCTCAGGTTGAAGGCGAGCGCACGCACGTCGTAGCTCGTCCGGGCGATGCCGCCGTTGGCGATGAAGAAGTAGCCGCCGACCTGGCGCCGCTGCGGCTGCTTGGGATCCTGGAACTCGATGGTGGTCATCGATATCCCGCCCCGCGGCATTACGACCTCCTCGATCTCGGCCGTGACCGGATCGGTGAGCGACACGACCTCGTAGGCGGCGCGGAACGGATCGGAGGTGTCGCGCGGCGAGCGCCAGGCGCTGCGGTCGATGTCGACCTCGACGCCCTCGGAGTTGCGGGTGAGCTCGAGCCCCCCGACCGCCCAGCAGCGCTCGGGGATGTGCGGGACCGCGTCGATGGTGCCCGTGTAGTAGGCGATGTGCACGTGGAGCGCGCCCTTCGCCGGGTCGCCGTCGACGGCGTAGATGCGGTCGAGGTAGCGGCGCGTGCCGAGCTCCTCGATCAGCGTGTCGCTGAACACGCTGTCGCTGCCGATGCGCTCCCAGCGGCCGATCCGGGTCGGGATCGAGTCGAGCGGGCGGCGCAGGTCGACCGCCTCCTTCAGCAGGTGGATGTTGAGCTGCGCGATGAGCAGGCGGAACCCGACCGCTCCCGCGACCAGGATCGCGAGCGCGGCGATGTACGCCTTGATGGCGGAGCGCTCAAGCAGCACGGGGACCCCCTGCGGCCGGGCGCTTCTGCGCCGGATCCGACTCGTCGACGAAGAGGTTCCGCAGGAACCACATGATGCCGAGGTAGAGGAGCAGCGCCGGCACCAGCCACACCAGTCCGACGAAGCTGTGGAAGTCGCCCGCCGCGAAGTTCGCGTCGAAGAGCGACAGGATGCCGAGCGTGTACACGCGCAGCACGTTCACGCCGATCGCGACCGGCACGCCCGCCGCGACCAGCGCCGCGCGCTGCCAGAGCTTCGGGAGACCCGTGTAGGCGATGGCCACGCCGAGCGCGAGGAACGCCACCAGCATGCGCATGCCCGAGCACGCCTCGGCCACGTTGAGCTGGTTCGGCACGCCGTTCACGAACACGGTGAGCACGTTGCCGCTGCGCTCGACATCGACGCCGGTGATCGCCAGCAGCGCGTGCGCGCCCACCGCCGACCAGTCCTGCAGGCGCTCGGTCACGAGCTGCAGGAGCCGCTCGCTCACCGACTGCCCGAAGACGATCCAGTATCCGATCGGGAACAGCAGGATGCGCGTGACGCGCGTGCCCGCGATCAGCAGCGCCAGGCCGAGCAGCGTGATGCCGACCGACACCCCGCGCGCGTTGTGGTGCAGCACGAACCAACCGGGGCCGAAGGTGGTCGCGACATACGCCGCGACGCCGAGCAGCACCACCGGCGCGCCCATCCAGTTGGCCTTGAGCGGCGCGGCGAGCAGGTCCTCGCGGCGCATGTAGGCGAAGTAGGCGGCGATGCCGGGCACGAGCAGCGTGTGGCCCCAGTCGGCCGGCTCCTCGATCGCCCAGCGGAACTGCGTGGAGAAGAACACCCAGAAGACCGCGACGAAGGCCACGAGCAGCACGAGGCCGCCCACCGCGAGCTGCGGCGTCGACAACGCGACGACCGACGGGGCGGGAATCGCCACGCCGCGCGGAAGCCGCGGATCGCTGTCGGGATGCTGGTCTCCTTGCGTTGCGCTCATCAGGGGTTGCGCCCATCGGCTGGCGTTCGTGTGCTGGCTCTCGTCCCGGTCCTCGCCCACCCCCGTTCGCGCGCCATCAGGTCCCCGCGACGGGCGTGCAGCCACGTCAAGGGGGCGGGCGCTACGGAGCGCCCCTCCGGAGGGTTCGCGATTCCACGAGGTGTACTGGTCATTTGGGATCCCGGAGGCCTCAGCCGTCCCCGATCAGTTGAACGGGTTCGACTCGGGCGGCGGACCGAACACGTCGTTGCCGAAGTTGCGGTCGAGCAGGAAGCCGAAGCCGTAGGTCATGCGGAAACCGTTCCTGATCACGGCCAGCGGGGTCGCGATCAGGTTGGTTCCGATGATCACATGGTCGTTCGGCTGCATGTAGATATCGGGCTCGGCGCGGTTCCGGATGGCCGCGAGGTCGATGCGGATGGTCGCCTCGCGGTCGTTGCCCAGCATGCGCACGAGATCGACGCGGCTCGGGATCGCGGTCGGCGCGAGGCCGCCGGCGGCCGAGACGAAGCGGCTCAGCGTGAGCCGGCCGTTGGCGTTCTCGAGGTTGTAGACGCCGATGCGGTTGATCTCGCCGTCGATGTAGACGAACCCGGTCTCGGGCGGCTCGACATAGACCTGGTCGCCGGGACGGATCACGACATTGAGGTTCGGATCGCCCTTGACGAGCGCCTGGTAGTCGACCTCGATGATGCGCGTCGCGTACATCGACGGCGGCACGGGCTGCTCGGCGCGGCCGGGCCGCTCGCCGGGAGTGCGGGTCGGAGTTCCGCGCTGCCAGCGTCCGAGGGTCTCGTCGAAGTAGTAGCCGCTGCCCGACTTCGCCGGCGCATCGGCCGACGGCGTCGCGTCGGTCACATCGTCGACATCCACGGTGGGCTTGGCGTCGTCACCGCCCTGCTTGGCGGCGGTGTCCTGCATCGTGCCGTCCTGCGCGAGGCGCACGCGGCGGTACTCGCCGACCATGCCCGGCGATGCCTTCGGGGCGTCGGCCTTCGGAGCGTCCGCCTTCGGGGCTTCGGCAGCGGGAGCATCCGCCTTCGGGGCGTCGCCCGTCGGCGCATCCGCCGGCTTCGCGCCCGACTCGAGCTGGTTGATCAGGTCGTCGATGTTGCCGCCGCCCTTGGTGGGCGCGCTGCCGGCATCGGGATTCGCCGGCACGCCGCGGCCCGCCTCGGGCTCGGGATACACGGGCTTGAGCGTGTCGTCGAGCGGCGCAGCGCGGATGATCTTCACCCGCTGCGTGGTCGAGATGGTGCCGCCCGCGAGCGCGATCGCCTCGGTGAGGCGGAAGTCGGGCCGCTCGAGCGTGAACACGCCGGTCGAGTTGACGGCGCCGTAGATCGTGAACTGGAAGCTCTGTCCCTTGAGCAGCGAGACCTGCACGACGGGATTCGCGATGAGGCGGCTCGCCTTCACCTCGATCTCGCGCTGGAACTCCTCGATGGTGAGGCCCGCGGCCACCACATCGCCGACCTCCTTGAGCCGGATGTTGCCGGTCTGGTCGATCACGAGCTCCTCGCGCTCCTGCTGTCCGGGAGTCACGAGCTCGAACACGTCGACGCGCACGATGTCGCCCGGCGCGAGCCGGTACTTCAGCTCGCTCGGCACGAGATCGTCGGGCGACGGCGCAACGATCGTCGATCCCGCGGCACCCTGGCGCTCGATCACATCGAGTCGCGTGAGGATCGGCATCGTCGTCGGTGTCGTCTCGAAATAGCCCGTGCGGCTCGGATCCATCCACGAATCGACCTCGCAGCCGATCAGGGTGGACACGAGCGTCGTCGCGACGACGGCCTTGCCGAGGGACGCAACAAAGCGGCGCGTCGCGGTGGTGCCGTGGGCGAAGGAATGCGTGAGTTGGCGGGCTTCTTGATTCGGATGCACGATCTGGACTCCGGCGTTGCCGAGGGTTGCGCACCAAGCCATCCACCTGGAGGGACTTAGGGCGCGTGTCGCCCTTATCGGCTTGCACGGAGTCGGGATTTGAGGAATCCCCACGAAGTTAACGGTCGAGTGCTCGCAGAAGGACCGCCATGCGCGCCGCGACACCGCACGAAACTTGCGCAAGGATCAGGCTATCGCCCACATCGTCGGCCACCGCGTCGTCGATCTCGACCCCGCGGTTGACCGGCCCGGGGTGCAGGATCGGGACGCCCTTGCGGAGCGCGCGTCGTCGCGCCTCGGTGAGCCCGTAGGCGCTGCGGTAGTCGGGCGCGATGCCGCTGGCGGCGGCGCGCTCCATCTGCACGCGCAGCATCATGATCGCGTCGATTTCCCCGATGATCGAATCAAGATCATGCGTGATGGAGATCGAGCCCGCGCCGCGCGCGAGCTGCTCGAAGCCGACCGGCACCAGCGCCGGGGGTCCCACCACCACGACATGCGCGCCCAGCGCGACCAGCGCATGCGTGGTCGAGCGCGCGACGCGGCTGTTGGCGATGTCGCCAACGATCGCCACCCGCCGACCGGCCAGCTCGCCGAGCCGCAGCCGGAGCGCGAGCGCGTCGAGCAGCGCCTGCGTGGGATGTTCGTGGCGCCCGTCGCCGGCGTTGATCACGGGACAGGCAAGATGCTGCGCCACCAGCGCCGCGCCGCCCGAGATCGAGGTGCGCACGACCACCGCGTCGACGCCCATCGCCTCGATGTTGCGGGCGGTGTCGACGAGCGTCTCGCCCTTCGAGGCGCTCGATCCGCTGGCGCCGAGGTTCACCACGCTCGCGCCGAGGCGCTTGGCCGCGATCTCGAAGCTCACCCGCGTGCGGGTCGAGTCCTCGAAGAAGATGTTCGCGACCACGCGGCCGCGCAGGCGCTCCTCGGCCGCGGCATCGCCCACCGCCGCCGGCAGCAGGCGTTCGGCGCGGTCGAGCAGCGCGCGCAGGTCGTTGGGGGCGAGCCCCTCGATGGCGAGGAAGTCGCGCGAGGAGCTCGAGAGGTCAGAACCGAGTGTCCGTTGAATAAGCCGCACGATCCGAGCATATCACGGCTCGAATCGTGCGGCTTTGTTCGCATGCAGGGTCGCCCCTGCCGGGGTGCTGGATCAGTCGTTGACCGCGGCGAAGGCGCGCTCGTCGAGGACCTCGATGGGGAGGTACGACGAGGTGGTGGCGCCGGTCGCGAGGTCCTTGACCTCGACCTTCACGTGGTAGTTGCCCGCGGCGAGGCTGTTGGCGATCGGGATGATCTCGCCGAGGAAGAACTCGCAGCGCGGCGCGTCGGAGGTGTCCACGACCTCGGTCCACTCCGGCGTGCGGCTCCAGGCGATGGTGCTCGCGTTGGGCGAGTTGGTCGGCACGATCGAGACGCGGGTGGCGAGGCGGGTCGTCCACTTGCCGTTCTCGAGGTGGCTCTTGAAGCCGTCGAGCTCGCTGTAGACGATCACGCGGTTGTTGCCACCGGCGAGGAAGCTGCGGCGGGTGACCGGCGAGTAGTCGCCGTAGCCGGCGACCTTGGTCGCGAGGTCGACCTTGGGGATGGTGAGCGCGGGCTCACCGGCGAGCGCGGCGACCAGAGCCTGGCGGGTGGCCGAATCGACCTCGCTGGCACCGGTGCGGAACGCGCGGCCAAGCGCCGAGAAGCCGGCGTACGCCGCCAGCACGCGGTCGCGCTCGGCGGGAAGGAGATCGGCGCCCCAGCCCTCGGGCAGCGTGATGTCGGGGTTCGACACCGCGAGCGAGGAGTAGATGAACCACACGCGGAGCGGATCCATGCTGCCCGAACCGGCCTGCGCGAAGGCGTTCGCGAGCAGCTTCGAGAGCTGCATCGGATCGTTCGGGTTGAGGGCGGTCTCGTTGGCGCTGGTGTTCACCGCGAGCGAGGAGTTCGCCCAAGCGGAGTTCGCGCTGTTTCCGTTGGAGGCCAGGCCGTTCGAGCCATTGCCCGCGCCCAGGCCGTTCCAGCCGCTCTTGTGGTTGAAGGTCGGGTTGGTGTTGCCCGCGAGCGAGTTGCCGTTCCAGCCGTTCGACGCGCCGCCGTTCCAGCCGTTCGCGGTGCCCGAGTTCGGCATCGCGCCCCACGCGGTCCAGTCGCCCTGCTCGGTGTCGCCGCCGAGGTTCCAGCCGAGCATGACCGGCTTGCCCTCGGTGGTGTAGGTCTTCGTGGTCGGGGCCTTCGAGGACAGCATCGCCTGGACGTTCGGCGTGTTGCTCATCGTGACATTGCTGGCCGTGGCGGTGGTCGAATCGACCGCGCCGGACTTCGCCCAGCGGGCGGCCATCTTGTTGAGCGCCGACTGCTCGCGGTCGAAGCTGCTGGCGGCGCCGTCGGCGACCACCGGGTTCGACGCGACCGAGCCGTTCGCGGCGGTCTGCGGTGCGGAGGCCTTGATGCCCATGGCGGCGTTCTTGGCGGCCGTCTTCGCGGCGATCTTCTCGGCCGAGACCGGATTCATGTTGCGGCGCTGCGCGGTGCGCTGCTCGTTGGTCTTGGCGCCAGCCGAGCAGCCGGCTGCGGTGAGCGACCAGCTGCCGAGGACGACGAGCGAGCCACAGGTGGCGAGCGAGAACACGAAGTCGCGCGTGCAGGGGTGCACGGGGCGCTCTTCGCGGCTGATGCGGCGGGCGAGGGAAGAATCCGTTCTAACAGGCTTGTCCATGCGAAGCTCCTCTTCGGGTGAAGGCGGTCGTCCTGACCAGTCGCCTGCCCGCGCTCCTTCCGTGGGGCGGCGGGTCGCAGGCGGTGGTGCCGTGCCGTGACAAGACACTCCGGCATCGACGGCTTTCGAGTCGGGAGCGTCCATCGGACGATCGCCGCGCGGTTCCGCACAAATGGGTTCCGTAATACAGGCCACGAAGGAGCCCCCGGCGATGGTCGGGGGGCGACGCGGCGACCGTCCGCGCCCACTCAGCGGCGCGCGGAAGTTGGCGCCAGCAGCGCGCTCATCGAGGCGGCGAACGCCTCGAGGGTCCGGGGCAACTCCCCTGCCAGTCCCGACTTCGACCGGCGGTCGAGGTCGATCGCGTCGCGGAAGAGCCGCGCCGCGCCGCGTGGGCCGAGCGTCTTCGCCGCCCGCAGCGTGGGATTGGTGGAGGGACCCCACAGCTTCACCTGCCGCGCGACCGTGG
>CAMBUI010000102.1 GCA_945870915.1 Candidatus Kuenenia stuttgartensis
CGGGGTCGGACGCGGACCGCGAGGGCGTGACGCGAACCGAGGCGGCGTCCCGCGCATAGGGACGCCCCGCACCCGCCGCCGCACCGGCGCGGGGCGGGCAGGATCCGGAACCAGACCGCACCGAGGACGACCGATGGCGAATCCCGAGAGATCATCCGAAGCGCGCGCGTCGCAGACCCGCGGCAACGAGCCCCGCACGGGCGAGGACCGCATCGTCGAGGCGGCGGGCCTCACCAAGACCTTCAGCGACTTCTGGATGCGCGACACCGCGCGCGCCGTCGACGGCATCGACTTCCACATCGACCGGCACGAGATCTTCGGCCTGCTCGGGCCGAACGGCTCGGGCAAGTCGACCACGATCAAGATGATCCTCGGCCTGCTGCACAAGTCGCGCGGGCGGCTGGTGGTGTTCGGCCGCGATCCGAGCGACGTCGCGGTCAAGCGCAAGATCGGCTACCTGCCCGAGGAGACCTACCTCTACCGGTTCCTCAACCCGACCGAGACGCTCGACTACTACGGCAAGCTGTTCGGCCTCGACCGCCGCACCCGGCGGCGCCGCACCGAGGAGCTGCTCGAGATGGTCGGCCTCACGCAGGTCGCGCACCGCGCGGCGGGCGAGTTCTCGAAGGGCATGGCGCGCCGGCTCGGCCTCGCGCAGGCGCTGGTGAACGATCCCGAGCTGCTGATCCTCGACGAGCCGACCTCCGGCCTCGACCCGATCGGCACCCGGCAGGTGAAGGACCTCATCCTCGAGCTCGGCCGGCGCGGCAAGACGATCCTCCTGACCTCGCACCTGCTGGCCGATGTCGAGGATGTCTGCTCGCGCATGGTGATCCTGTACGGCGGAAAGATCCGCGCGCAGGGGACCGCCGCCGAGCTGCTCGCCGACAGCCGCCACACGCTGATCCGCGCGCCGCGGCTCGACGAGAAGACCATCCGTGCCGTCGACGAGACGCTGCACCGCGTGCAGGGCGTCGGCATCGAGGGCGTCTCGGCGCCGCGGCAGACGCTCGAGGAGCTCTTCCTCGACATCGTCGAGCGCGCGCGGGCCGAGCAGATCGCGACCAGCGGCGCGCAGTCGGGCGGACGCATCGCGTCGTTCCTCCAGGGTGGGGAGCAGGATGTCGCCGGCACCGCAGCCGCCGGCGCCGGCCGTGCCGTCGTCGACCAGCTGGTGAGCGCGAGCTCCGCGGCCGCGCCGGTCGCTGCGTCGATCATGCCCGCCGCCAAGGCGCCCGAGGCGCCGAAGGGCGCCGACTCCGCCATGCTCGACGCGCTGGTCGATCCGTCGAAGGCCGGTTCGCGTGCGGCTGCGTCGCCGGCGTCGGCGGCCTCCGCGCCTGACGCGAAGCCGGGCACCACGCCCGACGCGAAGCCCGCAGGCGCGCCTGCCGCTGCCGCGGACCGTGCTTCCGTGGACCAGGGATTGATCGACTCGCTCCTCGGCGGCGGTGGCGCAGACCCGAGCACCCCGCGCAAGCCCGGCGGGGAGGGGCGCGCGTGAGCGCATTCCAGCGCATCCAGAACCGGCTCGCCGACCTGTCGCGCAACACCGCGTTCCGCAACGGCGTGGTCGCGGTCTACGCGCTCGCGATCGTCGCGTTCGCGTTCGCCTGCTACCGCGAGGCGGCGCGCATCGACTGGCTGCTCGGCCGCGTGCCCGAGGTCCTGCGCGAGGCCGACTTCACCGCCCGCAACGCGATCGCGACCCAGCTCATCGGGCAGGGCACGGTCACCGTCGACGGACAGGTGATCGGCGATCCCGCGCTCGCCAAGGCGATGGAGCGCATGTTCGAGGATGGCGGCCGCATCGAGCGGATCGCCGAGGCCACGAGCGCGCTGGTCGAGACGCAGCGCAAGGACTGGGTCCCCGACGCGATCACGCAGGAGCCGTGGCTCGCGCCCGCGGGCGCCCTCGTGGCGCTTGGCGTGGTGCTGTTCGCCTGCTGGCAGGGACTGTCGGTGCAGCTGGTCGCGGTCACGCTGGCGGCCGGCGGCCTCGGCGCCGCGATGGTGGCGGCAAACCGCCCCGCGCTCGCGAGCAGCCTGGCGGCGATCCCGCTCTTCCTGTTCATGTTCTCGGTGGTGGTGCGGCTGCTGCTCGCGGCGCTCGACCGCGCGCACCCCGTGTACGCGGTGGCCGGCAGCGTGGTGCGCGAGGCGATGCGCATGCGGATCGCGATCGCCTTCGGCGCGGTGGCGATCGTGACCATCCCGGTGCTGCCGCAGCTCATCGACCCGACCTCGCCGCTGCGCTACCAGGTGCAGACCTATCTCTCGCGCTCGCTCGACACGATGTACGTGGTGTGCGCGTTCCTGACCGTGTTCCTCGGCTGCGCGACGGTGGCCTTCGAGATCCGCGACCGCCAGGCGTGGACCACGCTGACCAAGCCGGTGTCGCGCTTCTCCTGGCTCCTCGGCAAGTGGCTCGGGCTGGTCGCGCTCAACGTCGCGATCCTGTTCACCTGCTCGGTGGCGATGTTCGTCTTCCTCGGGCAGATGCGTGCGCGCCCGGCGCAGGACCTCTACGACGCGATCGCGGTGCAGGACGAGGTGCTGGTGGCGCGCGTCGGCGGCTTCCCGTCGTTCACGCGGCTCACGCCCGACGAGCTGCAGGCGGCGGTCGAGGAGGCGATGAAGGCCGACCCCAACATCCAGGCCGACCTCCGCGACGGCGTGCGCAGCGAGATCGAGATCAAGAAGGCCCTCGCCCGCGCGATCGGCGAGGACTACCTGAAGCAGCAGCGCGTGATCGGGCCGAGCACCGAGCGCGTGTACCGCTTCACCGGCCTCTCCGACCAGCGCAAGGCGGGCGGCAACCTGTCGCTGCGCTACAAGTTCTACGCCGGCGAGAGCGACCCGAACGTGGTCTACCCGGTCATCTTCGTGTTCGGCACCGGCGACCGGCAGCAGTGGATCGACTCGGAGTTCGTCGCGGCGCAGTCGAACATCGTGCCCGTGCCCGCCTCGTCGATCGCCGACGACGGCAGCCTCGAGATCCGCGTGCAGAACCTCAAGCTCAACCGCAACGCGCGCGAGGGCGAGCCGCAGTTCAGCGACGGCCTCGCGAGCTTCGCGTTCGATCCGGACGGCCTGGAGCTGCTCTACCGCGTCGGCGGCTTCAACGACAACCTCCTGCGCGCGCAGCTGGTCAACCTCGTCAAGCTCTCGTTCCTCGGCATGCTGTCGGTGGTGTGCGCCTCGGTGCTCAGCTTCCCGATCGCGTGCCTGGTGGTGTTCACCGTGTTCAGCGCGGGATCGATTGGTCCGTTCCTGGCGACCAGCGTGGCCGAGTACCGCATCCGCACCGACTCCGGCACGCTCAAGGCGTTCGAGGCGGTGGTGAGGGCGGTGGCCGGCGCCACCGAGTTCTCAGTGCGCGCGTTCGGCGAGGCCGAGGCGAACGGACCGCTGGTCGAGGGGCGCCTGGTGTCGGGGACGACCGTGCTGCGCGCGGTCGGACTGATCGGCGTCGCCTGGTCGGGCGTGCTGCTCGTGCTCGGAACCCTCGCGTTCCGCCGCAAGGAACTCGCCATCTACAGCGGGCAGGGAGGCTGACATGGGAGACCGCGCGGTCCAGATCATCGCCTCGGTCGTGTGCGTCGCCGCCCTCGCGGTGGCCGGCCTGCTGCAGCCGCGTCTCACCGAGATGGCGAGCGAGCAGTACCTGCTGGTCGCGGCGATGCCCGCGGCGACTTCCCCGGCGACTCCTCCGGCGGCGGACGCGGCGGACGCGGCCGGCGCGGTCGCGCCGCGCGTCGAGCGCCGCGTCCCGATCGCGAGCATCCGCGCGATGGAGACGGTGAAGGGCGTGCTCGCGGGCGATCCGCTCTCGTTCAAGTACCTCGGCGACATCCGCTCCTACGACGGCCGCATCGGCGACGACGTGACGATCACCTTCGAGACGCCCCGCGGCGCCGAGACGATCTCCGCGGTCATCAAGGGACGCGGCGGCTACGGCCTCCGCTACACCGACGAGGCCGAGGCGGGCGCGCCGCCGATGGTGGTGCTCGGCACCGCGCTGGGCGCGCTGCGCGGCCTGCTCGTCGACTACCTGTGGATCAAGGTCACGCTCCAGAAGGAGAAGGGCCTGCTCTACGAGGTGATGGCCGACGCGAACCTGATCACCGCGCTGCAGCCGCGCTTTCCCGAGGTGTGGTCGTTCCACGGCCACAACATGGCCTACAACATCTCGGTGATGACCAACACGCCCGAGGAGCGCTGGGCGTGGGTCAACGCCGGCATCTCGCTCGTGCGCGACCGCGGCATCCGCTACAACCCGAACAGCCTGCTGCTCTGCAAGGAGCTCGCGTTCTGGTTCTCGCACAAGATCGACGGCGTGGCCGACGACGCGCACCTGACCTACAAGCGGCAGTTCGCCCGCGAGTGGCAGTACCTCCTCGGCGTGCCGCCGCAGGACCTCGAGCAGCGGCGCGCGTGGATCAAGTCGATCGCCGACGCGCCCGACACGCTCGAGGGCGTGTACGGCAAGATCCCCGAGGTCCGGCCGCTGGTGACCGAGCTCGAGAACCGGCTCGCCGCGCTCCCGCCGCGCTACGGCTTCGCGCCCGACAAGCGGTTCATGATGCTGGTGGGCGAGTGGATCGCGCGGCAGAACTCGGCGTATGCGCGCTTCCTCGGGCTGCGCGCGATGAGCGAGGAGGCGGCCACGCTGGTGGGCATCCTCGACTCGACGCTCGGCGACCCGGCGCGGCGGCGCGAGGCCGAGGCGCTGCTGGCGTTCATGCGCAAGCGCGTGCTGATCGACTCGTACAACATGGATCCGTCGCTCATGTCGAAGTACACGGCCGAGACCGGCCCGCTCGACTGGCGGCACCCCGCGGCGCACGCGCTCTACTGGGCGCGCCGCGGCACCGAGTACGGCGACCACCGCGTGGTCGACGACAACGACGTCTACAAGAAGATCAACAACGACCGCATCGAGATCCAGGCGATGCAGGCGCTCGCCCGGTCGGGCCTCATCCAGTACGACCCGTTCAGCGGCGACAACGTCACCCGCCTCAACGACCCGCGCTGGATCAAGGTCATCGACGCCTACTTCGAGAAGCTCTACACGAAGCACTACAACGTGCGCGGCGCGGGCGGCGACACCTTCACGAACTTCCACGAGAACTTCATGAAGCAGGCCGTGCGCGAGCTCTACCGCACCGGCGACGTGGCGGCGGCGCAGGAGATCCTCGACAAGCTCAACCGCCTGTACGGCGAGGGCTCGTTCAACGCGAACGTGACCTACAACATGCCGATCGACCAGTTCGTGCGCGGCGTGACCTACGGCGAGTACGAGATGCAGCCCGAGGTCGCGCGCAGCGACGTCTACTCGGTGCTCGAGCGCGGCTTCCGCGAGGGCCTGCTGCTCGACGACGAGAAGGTGCTCGAGGAGGCGCTCAAGTACGCGCGCGGCCTCACCCAGTACTTCCGCGAGGCGCGCTACAACGACTTCGTGAACAAGTTCGGCGAGGGCCGCATGAAGGACCTCCTCGGCGAGCTCGACGAGTCGATCCCCGCGGTGCTGACCAAGGTGCTGCTCGACACGTCGCAGCCGCTGCTCGACCGCCTGATCATCTTCCGCAAGGCGCCCGAGGACCTGCGCGCGATCGTCTACGACCGGGTCCGGCCCGCGCTCGAGATGGAGTTCCAGCGCAGCCGCCTCGCGTCGTCGAACCTGGTCTTCGCGAACCTCGCCCCCGAGCCCGCGGGCATCGAGGAGGTCCGCAAGGCGCAGGCCGCCGCGGCGAAGCGCAAGGCCGAGGAGCGCGAGGAGGCGAACCGCGCCGAGGCCGAGCGCAAGTGACGCACGGACCGCGCGCGGCGCGGTAGATTGCGCGCATGCGCATTCCTCCCGCGATCATCGCCATCGGACGCAACTACGCCGACCACGCCGCCGAGATGGGCACCAAGACCGACGAGCGGCCGATGGTGTTCATGAAGAACCCCGCGAGCGTGTGCCGCCACGGCGACACCATCGTGATCCCGCGCGTGTGCCGCGAGGGCGGTCCGCAGGTCGACTACGAGGGCGAGCTCGCCTTCGAGATCGCGCGCGACTGCCGCGACGTGCCCGAGGCCGAGGCGATGTCGGTGATCGCCGGCTACCGCGTGGCCAACGACGTGAGCGCGCGCTGGTGGCAGAAGACCGGCTCCGGCGGCCAGTTCTGCCGCGGCAAGAGCTTCGACACCTTCTGCCCGATGACCGACCTGGTGCCCGCGGGCGCCGTCGCTGATCCGCAGGACCTCGACATCGAGACCATCCTCAACGGCCAGACGGTGCAGAAGGCCAACACCCGGCTGATGGTGTTCCCGATCCGATTCCTGGTGGCCGAGCTGTCGCGCGGCATGACGCTGCTCGCGGGCACGATCGTGCTCACCGGCACGCCGGCGGGCGTCGGCGCCGGTCGGACCCCGCCGCTCTACCTCAAGGACGGCGACACCGTCGAGGTGCGGATCGCGAAGGTCGGCCACCTGGTGAACCGCGTGCGCGAGGAGTAGCGCAGGCCCAGGTCGTCTCCTCGGTGGAAGTCGCGGATTCTCTGCGTGCCGCCCCCCTCGGGTGGTCGATAGCGGAGGTTGATACCCATGGAATTTTCCCATGGACGTTGGCCGTGCTCCGCGCCCGTATTCCACCCCCGGTGTTTGCCCGCGGTGGTGCAGGCGCGTGGCTCGCAGGCCGTCGACCCCGAGTCGAAGGAGCGCGCGTGCAGGTTGGATTCACCGCATCGATGTTGTCGGCTCTCGTGCTGTGCGGCTGCGGTCGCCCCGAGATCCATGCCTACCGGGTTCCGAAGGTCGCGTCCGATGCGGGTTCCGGCGCCGCGTCGTCCGCTGCGGATGGGGCAGCGCCGTTCGCCGGCGCCAATCCCGAGCTGCCGCGGCGTTCGACGGGGACGGTGGCGTGGACGGTGCCGCCCGAGTGGCGCAGCGTCGCGTCGGACCAGCCGATGCGGCTGGCGACCTTCGACGCAGGCGGCGCCGAGGTCACGGTGGCCGCCTTTCCCGGCGCGGTCGGCGGCAACCTGGCGAATGTGAACCGCTGGCGTGGGCAGATCGGGCTCGACCCGGTCGATGAACCGGCGCTCGGCTCGCTGCTGTCGATCTCGAGGTCGGGCACCACCGAAGTCGCGATCCTCGCCATGGAGGGGAAGGACGGCAAGGTCATGCTCGGCGCGATCGTCACGCCGGGCGACGGCCAGACCTGGTTCGTCAAGTCGGTGACCGACGCCGCGCGCGCGCAGGCGCTGCGCCCTGCGTTCGAGGCGTTCGCGCGATCGTTCACCTTGACGGGCGCGGCTTCAGCCTCGGGCGCGGCCGCGGCTTCAGCCTCAGCCTCAGCCTCAGCCTCGCCCTCGGGCTCGACCGCGGGACAGGGCGCGGGACAGGGCGCCCAACCGGATCCAGTCGTGCGCGCGGCAGCCTCGGCCGCGGATGGCATCGACGCCCGGCTCGCCCGCTTCACGCCGCCCTCGGGTTGGACGACCCAGGTGCAGGGCGGCGGCGGCATCGTGGCGGCCTCCTTCACCGGCGCGGGCGGCGCGCGCATCACCGCGACGCGGCTCGCCAACGACGGCGGCGGCGACCTCGCGAACATCAACCGCTGGCGCGGCCAGCTCGGCCTCGCGCCGCTGGCGGACCTCGCCGCCGTCGAGCGCTGCGACATCGTGCCCGGGCTCGTCGCCGTCGACCTGCGCGATGCGAAGGACACCGACCGCATGATCACCGTCATCGTCCCCGCGGGCGGCGCGACCTGGTTCTTCAAGCTGCGCGGCACCGTCGCGGCGGTCGAGTCGGAGCGCGCGGCCTTTGCCGCGTTCGTGCGCGAGGTCGCGGGAACGCCGAGCAGGGTCGACGGCACGCCCGGCGGGGGAGGCTCGCGATGAGCGGAACGCAGGACGCACAATCCGCCGGCACACCCGGCGGCGCACCCGGTCCAGCGCACGGTCAGAGCCCTCGCTCCGGCCCCGGTCCCGGTCACGGCACCATCGCCGGTCGCATCGTCGGTCTCTTCCGCCCGCTGGCCTCGCTGCGGCTCACCGTCGTGCTGTTCGCGCTGTCGATGGTCCTGATCCTCGCGGGCACGCTCGCGCAGACGCAGGAGGGCGTGTGGTCGGTCGTCGACCGCTACTTCCGCTCGGTGTACATCGCGATCCCGTTCCAGCTGTTCGTGCCCGAGAAGGTCGCGCGCATTCCCGGCGTGCTGCCGTTCCCGGGCGGCCTCACGCTCGGGGTGCTGCTGTTCGTGAACCTCGTCGGGGCGCACCTGGTGCGGTTCACCTTCACCTGGCGGAGGGCGGGCATGATCGTGACCCACGCCGGCGTGCTGCTGCTGCTCGTGGGCGAGTTCGTCACCGGGGCCTTCGCCAAGGAAGGCAACATGTCGATCGCCGAGGGTGGCTCCGCGAACTACATCGAGGACACCCGCAGCTGCGAGCTGGTGGTGATCGACCGGTCCGGTCCCGACGACGACCTCGTGGTGGCGGTGCCGGGCGCGCTGCTGGCGGCGGCGGCCGACGGGGCGTCGCAGCCGATCGCCCACGGCCTTCTGCCGTTCTCGGTGCGCGTGGTCGAGTGGATGCCGAACTCGCGGATCCTCGGCCCGATGCAGGCGTCGCGGTCGCAGCTCGCGCGCGCGACGGCGGGCGCCGGGACGAGCGTCGCGGTCGCGCCGGTCGCGGTGGCCAACGGCGTCGATGGCGCCAACACCGACATCCCCGCGGCGTACATCGAGCTCACGCACGGCGAGACGCTGCTCGGCACCTACCTCGTCACCCCGTGGCTGACCGCGCCGCAGCAGGTCGAGGTCGCCGGAAGGCGGCACGAGATCGCGCTGCGCTTCGAGCGCGGCTACCGGCCGTACACGCTTTCGCTCATCGACTTCCGCCACGACCGGTTCGTCGGCACCGAGGTCGCGCGCAACTTCTCCAGCCTGGTCCGCCTGTCCGATCCTGCGCACGGCGTCGACCGCGAGGTGCTGATCTCGATGAACAACCCGCTCCGATACGCCGGCGAGACCTTCTACCAGGCGTCGTTCGCGCCCGACGAGCGCGGCACCGTGCTGCAGGTCGTCCGCAATCCGGGCTGGCTGCTGCCGTACCTGTCCTGCACGATGGTGACGCTCGGGATGCTCGTCCACTTCGGCATCCGCCTCGCCGGCCCGCTGCGGAGGAAGATCGCATGAAGTCGTTCCCCCGGTGGTTCCCCGCGGTCGTCGCGCTGTGCGTGGCTGCGTTCCTGGCATCGGTCGCGATGCGCAGCGTGCGCGGCAGCGAGCGCTCCCTCGGCGGGATGCCGCTCGACGGCGTCGCCCGCATCCCCGTGTCGGCCGGCGGCCGCACGAAGCCGCTCGACAGCTTCGCCCGCAACACGCTGCTCCGCCTGAGCGGCCGGCAGACCTGCGAGATGGACGGGTCCCAGCGCTCCGCGACCGAATGGCTGCTCGAGGCGTGGACCGACCCCGCGGCGGCGGTCGAGCGCCGCGTGTTCCGCATCGACCATCCCGACGTGCGCTCGCTGCTCGCGCTGCCCGACGCGGCGCGCACGCGCTTCAGCTGGCTCGAGGTCGCGCCGCGCATCGAGGAGATCGTGCGCCAGGCGCAGCTCGCCTCGCAGACGCCGCGCAAGAAGCAGGATCCCTTCCAGCGGCAGATCACCGACCTCTACGGCAAGCTCGCCGAGTACGCCGAGGTGCGGTCGCTGCGCGCGCCCTACGCCGTCGCGCCGATCGACGCCGGCGAGGAGTGGATGCCGCTCGTGCCCGCCGACCCCGCCGCGCCGCCGCCC
>CAMBUI010000103.1 GCA_945870915.1 Candidatus Kuenenia stuttgartensis
CGACGCGGGTGGCGGCCTGGTCGCCCTCTCGCCGGACGGCATGGTCGGCGAGAAGCGCATCGGCCCGCCGCCCACGAATGTCAACTTCGTCGTCACCATCACCGACGCCGAGGAAAAGCCGGTCAAGTTCGACGCGAACAGCGCCCCACGCAACCCCGGCGCGCCGTTCGAGATGCTCGGCGTGTTCGAGACGCCCGCCAAGGGCCGCTACACGGTCGATGTGAAGACCTCCGACGGCTCCGCCACGCCCGCCGCGATCATGGTCTCGGCCGGCACGAAGGAGGAGGCCGAGCAGCTCGCCAACTCCGGCGTCGCGATCCTGCAGGGCCTCGGCGGCGGATGCGTGACGATCTGCGGCCTGCTGATGCTGCTCGCGTTCGGCATCCCCGCGCTGGTCATGCGCATCCGCGCCAAGCGCGCGCGCCCCGATCCGCTCGAGCACGTGTGATCGTGGCCAACGCCGCGGACACCCCCGCGTTTCCCGTCAGTATCCCGGCTCGTAGACCTTCGACCTGATCCAGGTGTGGATGTCGCGCGGACGCTCGACGCGGGCCAGGCCGCGGTCGAAGATCAGCGTCGCGACATCGATCGCCACCTCGACCGCCGACTGGTGGATGCGGTCGATCGGCGGGTAGATGAGCCCGACCGACAGCTCGGCGTCGCTCGTCCGCGACGCCAGCGACTCGGCCGCCCGCAGGAACATCTCGTCGGTCACGCGCGCCGCCTCGGTGGCGAACACCGCGAGGCCGACCGCCGGGTAGATGTAGACGTTGTTGCCCTGGCCGGGGATCAGCACGCGCGTGCCGAGCGTGACCGGCGGGAACGGCGAGCCCGCCGCGAAGATCGCGTCGCCGTCGGTCCAGGTCCAGGCCTGCTCCGCGGTGCACTCCGCCTTCGAGGTCGGGTTCGAGTACGGGAAGATCACCGGCCGCCTGCAGTACGCGCGCATCGCCTCGACGACCTCGCGGGTGAAGGTGCCCGGCTGCGTGCTGGTCCCGATGAGCACCGTCGGCTGCACCGCCTTCACCGCGTCGAGAAGCGTCGGCTCCAGCCGGCCTTCGCGCACGAACGGCACCTGGTGCGGCTGGATGCCGGGATTGTCGCGCACGACCAGGCCCTTCGAGTTCATGAGCCAGATGCGTGCGCGCGCCTCGGCGTCACCGACGCCGCGCGCCTTCATCGCCTGCACCACCAGATCGGCGATGCCCGTGGCCGCGCTGCCCGCGCCGAAGAAGAGGTAGCGGTGGTCGGCGAGCGTGTTGTCCAGCGCGCGGCAGGCCGCGAACAGGCCGGCCACGGCGATCGAGGCGGTGCCCTGGATGTCGTCGTTGAAGCAGCAGACGCGGTCGCGGTAGCGCGCGAGCAGCGGGATCGCCGTCGTGTTGTGGAAGTCCTCGAACTGGATGCAGCACTTCGGGTAGACCTCCTGCACCGCCTGCACGAACTCCTCGACCAGCGCGTCGAACTCGGCGCCGCGCGCACGCCGCTGCCGCAGGCCCGGGTAGAGCGGGTCGTCGAGGAAAGACTCGTTGTTCGTGCCCACGTCGAGCACCACCGGCATGCAGCGGCCGGGATGGACGCCGCCGACGGCGGTGTACAGCGCGAGCTTGCCGACCGGGATGCCCATGCCGCAGATGCCGAGGTCGCCGAGGCCGAGGATGCGCTCGCCGTCGGTCACGCAGATGATGCGCACATCGGCCTCGGGCCAGTTGCGCAGGATGTCGGCCACGCGCCCGCGGTGGCGCAGCGACACGTACAGCCCCTTCGGACGCCGCATGATGTGGCCGAACTTCTGGCAGGCCTCGCCCACGGTCGGCGTGTACACGATCGGCATGTGGCGCGCGGGATCGGCGCGCAGCAGCTGGTAGAAGAGCCGCTCGTTCCGGTCCTGCAGCTCCGACAGGAAGATGTAGCGCTCGAGGTCGTTCGCGCGCATCGCGAGCTGCACGAGCGCGCGCCGCTGCTGCAGCGCCGCGTCCTCGACCGCGTCGGGGAACAGCCCGGTGAGCCCGAGCAGCTCGCGCTCGGCCTCGGTGAAGGCGGTGCCCTTGTTCAGGCGCGGGTTGTAGAGGATCTCGTGCGCTTCCTGCCTCATGGATTGCTCTCCTTCCAGCCGCCGCAGCGCGACGGGTCCGCGGGGTCCGGCCGCAGCGTGCCCTCGGCCACGACGAACGCGCGGCCTGCGATGGTCGGCGTCACGCGCTCCGCGTCGACGCGCGCGAAGCCGGCCTCGAAGATGCTTCCGATCGCGGATTCCTGGCGCCACACCGCGCCCTCCGCGAGTTCGCCGCGCGCCGCGAGCGACGCCAGCAGCGCGCTGGTGCCCGTCCCGCAGGGCGAGCGGTCGTAGGTGCCGTTGGGGCACAGCACGAAGTTGCGCGCGTGCGCATCCCCGCGCGACGGCGCGAACACGAGCTCGACATGGTCGATCAGGCCGCCGTTCTCGGGGCCGCCGCGCAGGCCCGCGCGCGCGATGCCGCGCATGATCGCGCCGGCGTAGGCGAGTTCCTCGGGGATCGTGCGCATGGTGCGCATCGGCCGTCCCGCCGCGCCGTCGTGGCGCACGATGAAGAACCAGTTGCCGCCCCACGCGATGTCGCCGCGCGCCATGCCCCCCTGCTCGAGCGCGACCTCGACATCGCGCGCATGCACGCGCGACGGCACGTTGGCGAACGCAACGCGGCCGTCGCCGCGAAGCACGGCCGTCACCTCGCCTACGCGCGTCTCGATCACAAGCGGTGCGCCGGATGTGGCCGCGGAGCCGCCCGAGGCCGCGGAGCCGCCCAGTCCCGCGGAGCCACTCAATCCCGCGGAGCCACCCAGTCCCACGTGCGCGAGCGTCCGCACCAGGCCGACCGTCGCGTGCCCGCACATGCCGAGCGGCGCGCTCGCGTTCCAGAAGAGCACGCCGCAGTGGGCGCCGTCGCGCGAGGGCCGGCAGACCAGCGCGCACACCATCGCATCGGCCGCGCGGGGATTGGCGCACAGCGCCAGCAGTTCGTCGGGGACCACGAGCCGCCCCCCGTGCGTCCAGCGCGCGAGCAGCTCGGGCAGCGTGAAGGGGAAGAAGCCGCCGTCGGGCGCGAGGAGCACGCGCGTCGGCTCGCCCTCGGTGTGGCTGTCGATGAAGCGGCCGATGGGCGGGGATTGATCCACCCGCGCAGCATACTGCGATCCCCTGCTACCCTGCCGCAATGACCGCCTCCGACCAAGTTGGCGCGCCGTTCCGCGGCGTGATTCCCGCGCTCGTCACGCCCTTCCGCGACGACGGCGCGATCTGCACCACCCGTCTCGCCGACCTCACCCACCGCATGCTCGACGCGGGCTGCACCGGCACGGTGTGGCCCGGCTCGCTCGGCGAGGGGCAGACGCTCTCGCACGACGAGCGCGTCGAGGGCTGGCGCACCATCGCCGCCGCGAGCACCGCGCCGCGCGCCGGAGGAGGCCACCGATCGGGCAACGCGTTCGCCACCATCTCCGCGGCGTCGACGCGCGAGGCGGTCCGCCAGGTCGAGGCCGCCGCGGCGATCGGCATGCATGGCTGCATGATCCTGCCGCCCTATGTGCACAAGGGCCCGTGGCACGAGTACCGCGCGCACTTCGAGGCCATGCTCTCGGCGGCCCCCCTGCCGATGATGCTCTACAACAACCCGCCCGCGTACATCGTCGATGTGAGCGCCGAGCAGACCTTCGCGCTCGCCGAGCGGCATCCGAACCTCGTCGCGGTCAAGGACTCGACCGGCGACGCACGCAAGCTCACCGCGCTCGTCGCGGGCAGCGCCGCGCGCACGCGCAAGGTCGGGGCGCTCGCGGGCCTCGACGACTGCGCGGTCGAGGGTGCGCGCATGGGCTGCTGCGGCTGGGTCGCCGGACTCGCCAACGCCATGCCCGCCGAGAGCGTGCGGCTCTTCACCCTGGCCCAGTCGCACGATCCCGCCGACGCCGCCGCCTGCGACGCGCTCTACCGCTGGTTCCTGCCGCTGCTGCGGCTCGACACCGTGCCCGACTTCGTGCAGCTGATCAAGCTCGTCATGGCCGAGACGCAGACCGGCGACGAGCGCGTCCGCGCCCCGCGCAAGCCGGTCGAGGGCGCCGAGCGCGCCCGCGCCATCGAGATCATCCGCCACGCGCTGGCCTCGCGGCCGCGCTGATCATCAGCGCACGCGGTCGAGGCACAGCGCCTTCGAGAACCGCCGCGCCGCCGCGGGAAGGCCGACGGCGGTGAAGCGCGCGTCGCCCGTCGCAGGCATCGGGCCGCCGTGCACCATCGCGGGGCTCACGGCCACGCCCGTCGGCATCGCCTCGTCGAGGAGGCGCCCCGCCTTGAAGCGCAGCACCCCGAGCAGCGTCGCGCGCACGGCCGCATCGGCGGCATCGCTCACGACCGTGCAGGCGAGCTGCCCGTCGAGCCCGCGCGCGAAGTCCACCAGTTGCGCATCGCCCTCGACCGCGACCACGATGCCGAGCGGACCAAAGGCCTCGCCCGCCACCAGCGCACGCAGTTCGCGCGCGCGCGCCGCCCCGAGCGAGAACAGCGTCGGCTCGAAGCGGTGGCCCGGCGATGCGGCGCGGCCGCCGCACAACGGCGTCTCGCCCGCCGCGGCAAGCGCCGCCACCGATGCCGCGAGATGGTCGCGCACCGGGGCCGTCAGCAGCACCGCGGGCGCGGCGGCCTTCATCGACTCCGCGGCGCGCGCCGCGAGCCGTGCCGCCGCCGACGCGCCCGACACGAAGATCACTCCGGGCTTCGTGCAGAACTGCCCGCCTCCGAGCAGCACCGACGCGGCCCACGCCTCCGCGATCGCCTCTGCGCGCGCCTCGGCCGCGGCCGACGCCACGAACACCGGGTTCACGCCCGACATCTCGAGGCTCGCGGGCTTGCCCAGCGCATCGCACGCGGCCTTGAGCCGCATGCCCGCCGCGCGCGAGCCCGTGAAGGCGAGCGCGGCCACGCCCGGGTGCGCGAGCAGCGCCTCGCCGTCGGCCGGATCGCAGTCGGTGAAGCACTGCACCGCCGCCGCCGGCAGCCCCGCCGCGTCGCGCGCCGCGCACGCGTGCGCGAACAGCCGCGCGGTCGTGTTCATGTGCCCGGGATGCGCCTTCGCGATCACCGGATTGCGCGCCGCGAACGCCGCGCAGAAGTCGCCACCCGACACGCCGTTGAACGCCAGCGGGAAGTTCGATGGCCCGATGCACACCACCGCGCCGCCGAGCGGCACCAGCGTCGAGCGGAGCTTGTTCGCCTCGTCGCGCGCGACCTCGCGCCACGACTCGTCGCGCAGGCACGCCGCGGCCGCGCGCATCTGCGTCACCGTGCGGTTGAACTCCACCTCCGAGAGCCGCGGCGCGTACGGCAGCGCCGTCTCCTCGTGCGCGATGCGCGCGATCCCCTCGCGGTCGCCCTCGAGCCGCGCCGCGTAGTCCTCGAGGAACCCCGCGAGCAGCGCGCCGGGCGCGTCGGCCAGGAAGTCGACCGCGTCGAACGCCGTGTCGGCCATCGCCTCGAGCTCGGCGCGCGACGCGCGCGCGAACCCCGGCCCGAACGCCTCGCCCGTCGCGGGATTCACCGCGCGCATCGGAGTCGTCGCCATGGTCACGGCTCCAGCAGCTTCGGACGGCCGTCCTGCCACGCGATCGACACGCCGGCATCGCCCTTCAGGAAGCCGTCGAGCCAGTTGCCGACCGCGTCGACGCGCCAGTCGCCCGCCTCGAACAGCGCCTCGGGCTTCTGCGAGTTGCGCGTCATCCACCAGCGCGCCAGGTCGCCGCGGGTGAGCACCATGCCGGGCGCAAGGCCCATCGCGATGCAGCGCGCGCTCACGATCGCCAGCAGCGCGTCGATCCGCGCGCGGTCCTCGCCCGTCTCCTCGAGGCTCTTGCCGTGCTGCAGCTTCTCGGGCGGCATCTTGCCACCCTCGTCCACGGCCTGCGCGATCGCGTCGCCGTACTTCTGGGCGAAGCGCTTGGGCAGTCCGCGCACCGCGGCCATCTGCTGGGGCGACACCGGGCGCTGCTTGACGATCTCGGCGAGCGTCTCGTCGGGCATCACCACGCGGTGCGGCAGGTCCTCCTTGCGCGCGATCTCGTCGCGCAGCCGCGTGAGCAGCCGCAGGACCGGGATCTGCGCCGGCTTCATCGGCCAGCTCTTCAGCGTGCGCCGAACCTGCGACTCCTCGTCGAAGCGCGCGGGGATCTTGGTGCTCAGCTCGCACTCGCGCAGCGCCCAGGCGAGCGATCCGCGGCTCTCGAGCTCGCAGCGCAGACGCTCCCACACCAGCGGCAGGTAGCGCACGTCGTCGGCCGCGTAGCGCAGCTGCGACGCGGTCAGCGGACGCGCATCCCAGTTGGTGAAGGTGTGCCCCTTCGACAGCTTGTGCCCCGCGAAGCGCTCGACGAGCTTCTCGAGGCCCGCGGGCCACGGCATCTCGGCGAAGGCCGCCGCGACCTGCACATCGAGCGTGTTGGCGGGCTCGCGCCCGAGCAGCCGGCGCACCGGCTCGAGGTCCTGCGTGCCCGCGTGCACGAGCGTGAGCAGCGCCGGATCGGCGACCAGCTCGAAGATCGGCGTCAGGTCGGTCACCGCGACCGCATCGACCAGCACCACGCGCTCGGTGGTCGCGATCTGCACGACGCAGATCCGCGGCCAGTAGCTCTCCTCGCCGATGAACTCGGTGTCGTACGCGAACACGCCCGCCTCGCGGACATGCGCGATCGCCTCGTCGAGCGCCTCCTTGGTGGTGACGAGCTGCGCCTCGCCGCGCGCCACGAGCTGGTGCTCGAGGTGCGGCGCGTTCGGCGAATCCTCGTCCTGCGCGGCCGCGTGGTGGCGCTCGCGCTTCTTGCGGCGGTAGTTGAGGTTCATCGCGCTCCCGCTCCCGTCGTTCCCGAGCCCGAGCGGCTGCGCACCGACTCGATCACCGACGCCGCGACATGCTCGAGCTGCGCCGGCACCAGGTCGGGGTAGATCGGCAGCGCGATCGCCTCGAGCGCCGCGCGCTCGGCGTGCGGGAAGATCCCCTTGGTGTAGTTCAGGTAGGCGAAGCACTTCTGCATGTGCAGCGGCACGGGGTAGTAGATCTCGGTGCCGATCCTGCGGTCGGCGAGGTCCTGGCGCACCGCGTCGCGGATCTCGGCCGGCACCCGGACCGTGTACTGGTTGTAGATGTGGCGCGCGCCCACGGGCGCAGGCTTCGGATAGCGCAGCGCGAACCCGCCCGCCGACATCGCGGTCCCGCTGTCCTTCGCGCCCGCCGCCGCGAACTGCGCGTCGTAGAACGCCGCGTTGCGCTGCCGTCCCGAGCTCCACGCGTCGAGGTGCCGCATCTTCACCAGCAGCACCGCGGCCTGCAGCGCGTCGAGGCGGGAGTTCATCCCGACCTCGTCGTGGTAGTACTTCGGCTCCATGCCGTGGTTCCGGAGGCGCATCATGCGCGTGGCGAGCGCCTCGTCGTTCGTGGTCACGATGCCGCCGTCGCCGAAACCGCCGAGGTTCTTCGAGGGGAAGTAGCTGAAGGTGCCGATCGCACCGCGCGAGCCGACGCGCTTGCCGTGCGCGTCCTCGGTGCCGATCGCCTGCGCCGCGTCCTCCACCACGGGCACGCCCATCTCCTGTCCGATCGCGAGGATCGCGTCGAGGTCGCAGGCCTGGCCGAAGAGGTGGACGGGCACGATCGCCTTGATGTTGCGGTGGCAGCGGAACGCGGCGCGGGTCGACTCGGGGCAGATGTTGAAGGTCGCCGGGTCGCAGTCGACGAACACGGGCGTCGCGCCGAGACGGTGCACGCTTCCCGCCGTGGCGAAGAAGGTGAAGGTCGGGCAGATGACCTCGTCGCCCGCCTTGATGCCGAGCGCCTGCAGCGCCAGCACGATCGCGTCCGAGCCGTTGGCGCAGCCGATCGCGTACTTCGTCTGGCAGTAGCCGGCCGTCATGCACTCGAGCTCGGCGATCTTGGGCCCGCCGATGAAGTACTGGCTCTCGATCACTTCCTTGACGACGGGCTCGATCTCGGCCCGGATGGTGGCGTACTGCGCCTTGAGGTCAAGAAGCGGGACATTCACGGCTGCAGCGGTCGCGGTCGTCAAGATGGACTCCAAACTGGGAGAGACGGTCCTCCGGCCTACCGGAGACGAGCCATTGTGACGAAATCCGCGCCGCGTGGGTGCCGCCCGCCTCGGGAAACACGCCCGGACCACCGGCCTCCATCCCCCCCGTCCGATCACATCGGCTGGTGCCCGGTGCCGGTCGAGCCGAAGCCGCCCGTGCCGCGCGCCGTATCCGTAAGTTCATTCACTTCAATTACTTGCGCTCGCTCCACCCGCGCCACCACCATCTGCGCGATCCGCATCCTGGGCTCGACCACGAACGGCGTGCGCCCGAGGTTGATCAGCGGCACCTTCACCTCGCCGCGGTAGTCGGCGTCGATCGTGCCCGGCGCATTGGGCATCGAGATGCCGAACTTCACCGCGAGACCCGACCGCGGCCGGACCTGCGCCTCGAACCCCGCGGGCAGCGCCATCGCGAACCCGCACGACACGAGCAGGATGTCGCCGGGCTGCATCACCACCGGCGCGTCGATGTCGGCCGACAGGTCCATGCCCGCCGCGAGCTCGGTCTGGTAGGTCGGGAGCACCGCGCTCGCGCGCAGCCGCTTGAACTGGATCTGGATTCCGTGCATGGGGGCAGCGTAGCGAGGGCGCACGCGATCGACGCGCGGAGCCGCCCCTGCCCGATCGGGAAGCCCCATGCGCCACGACAGCCATGCCCCGGCAAACCGATGACCCGCGGAACCCCGCCTCTTGAACAACCCGCCCCATCGACAACACGGGGCGCCGGACATGCCGACGCCCCGTGCGATGCGATGCAGTTCGTTGCGATGCGCCCGAGGCCTCGGCCCCGGGGTCCGGGTCCGGGTCCGGGTCGAACCCGCCGTGCTCACGCCCTGCGACGGCGGCCGACGAGGCCCGCGAGCGCGACCAGCGCGACCGCGCCCGGCGCCGGCACCTGGCTGAACTCCTGCCGCACGAAGGACGCGGTCGAGAAGCCGTTCTGCTGCGCCGCGAAGAACTTCAGGTCCTTGTTGATCTCGAACGCGCGGAAGCCCTCCGCGCCCTCGGCGCAGAAGTCACGCCCGTCGGTCAGCCGCGTGTCGGGCGGCGGGCCGAAGAAGTCGAACACCGACAGCTGCCCGAGCAGCTGGTTCGCGTCGAGGTCGAACACCGTCTCGTCGACGCGCGCGAACGAACCCACGCCGCCCGCCGAACCGTTGAAGGTCAGGCGCGCGTCGCACAGGCGCACGCCGCGCTCGTACGCGTCGGCCTTGACCGCCACCGAGTACTGCAGGTTCATCTCGTGCACGCCGCCGTCGCCGGGCGAGCCGTCACCGAGCGGACCGGTCAGGTCGAAGCCGACATTGTGCAGCCCGTACTGGTTCGTCCCGAGCGAGACGAAGCCGATCAGCGTGTAGTCGCCGATCGCGAACTGGCTCGAGGCGAACGACTCGAAGTCGAAGATCTTGTCGTCGATGCACACCAGCCGGTCGCTGCCCTGGGCGAACACCTCGGACAGCGACACCTTGTCGCCGTTGCCGAGCACGATCACCGCGCTCGCCGTCGATCCGGCGAACAACGCCGCCGTCGCGGCCACCACCGACGCCATCCCGAACCCGACGCCACCGAAGTTTCTGC
>CAMBUI010000104.1 GCA_945870915.1 Candidatus Kuenenia stuttgartensis
ACGTTGACCGCGGTGCCGGTGGCGGCCGCCGAGAAGGCGGTGCCGCTGATGGTGGCGACATTGCCGGTGCTGTAGGAATTCGCGGCGTACGCGCCGTCGAAGTCGGTCAGGTAGAGACCGTTGGTCTTGGCGTTGGTGACCGAGCCGCCGGTGACGAGGACCTCGCCCTGGCCGTCGGTGTTCCAGATCCACAGGCCGGTGGCGAGGGTTCCGTTGCAGTTGACCGTGTTGTCGGTCAGGTGGGCCGAGCCGCCGAAGACCGCGCTGGTCACGCGGATGCCTTCGCCGTTGTTCACGATCGAGGCGCCGGCGTTCACGGTGTTGCCGGTGATCTGGATGCGCGCCGCCGTGTTGTAGCGGTGGTTCATCGAGATGCCCATGTGGCGCGTGGTCGAGCCGGTGTGGACGAGGTTGATGGTGTTGTTGGCGATGCGGGGCTGGAAGCCCTCGGCCGACGCGAGGCCGACGCTGCTGATCGCGATGCCGGTGTGGACGTCGTTGAAGACGTTGTTCTCGATGACGGTCTCGACCTCGTTCTGCGTGTACACGCCGCGGAAGCGCATGTTCGAGAAGAGGTTGTTCCGGACGTAGTTGCCCGACGAGTTCGTCGTCGTCGAATCCGGGAGCATGTAGAAGCCGGTGGTGGTGAAGTTTCGGACGATGTTGTTGTCGAAGACGATGCCGCTCACGACGGGGCGCGAGGTCGCGGCGCGGTTCTCCGTGCGGAGCGCGCGGGCGCAGTTCGAGTCGACGCCGCCGAATGCGGTGCCGCCCGAGAGCGCCGGGTTGTCGCCGTCCATGGTGAAGCCGTCAACGGTCACGTTGCTCGCGGTCACCGCGATCAGCTTGCCGCTGGCCGCGTTGCCGGTCGCCGGGAGGAGCACGGCTTCCGCGACGCGGGTGCCGGTGTTGGCGCTGACGCCGTAGTTCGGTCCACGCAGGCTGAGCGCCTTGGTGATGTCGAGATCCTCGACATAGGTGCCCGCCGAGACGTTGACCACGTCACCCGCGGTCGCGAAGTTGATCGCGGCCTGGATCGTGCTGAAGTAGCCGGTGATGCTGGTGCCCGAGACGACCTGGACCGGCGGATAGGCGATGGGCTGGAACGACGCCGCGCTGGCCGCGACCGCGGTGAGCTGCGTGGAGTTCATGCCGAGCACGTTGACGGAGACCGTCGAGCCGCCCAGGATGCGCGCGATGAGCGCGTCGAGCGACGCGGCGTCGGTGAACGACGCCGAGGTGACCGTGAAGGTGCCGAAGAGCTTCGAGCCGTCGCTGAGCGCGAGGACCTGGTCGAGCGTGGTGTACTCGCTGCCGCCGCGGCCGATCACCGAGATGGTGGCGTCGCTGAACACGAGGCGCTCGGCGCCGGTCACGGAGTCGGTGCCGTCCTCGGTGGTGGTGATCGCGAGGGGCGACGAGCCCGAGATCGCGCCCGCGCACGAGCCGGCGTAGACCGCGGTGTCGATGCCTGCGCCACCGTCGATGGTGTCGTTGTCGGCGCCGCCGTTGAGCGTGTCGGCGGTTGCGCCGCCGTTCAGGGTGTCGGCGCCCGCGAGGGTCGAGATGGTGCGGATGGCGGTGATGTTGGTGGCCAGGACCGTGTCGACGCCGGCGGTGCCGAGGATGTCGACGGTGCCCGCGCCCGAGACGGTGATGGTGCTCTGGACGGCGTTGATCGAGAGCGTGCTGCCCGAGGCGATCGAGCCGCTAAAAGCGAAACCCGCGGTGGTGAGACCGCGGAAGTTCGTGTTCGCCGTGAGCGCGGCGGTGGTGAGCGCGATGTTGCCGGCGCCGGTCAGCGTGCGGCCGTTGCCCTGCGCGGCCGTGAGCGTGAGCGTGGCGCCCGCGTCGACCGAGCCGGGGATGTTGAGCAGGCTCGCGATGAGCGTGAAGTTCGCGTTGGCGGCGATGTTGCCGAACACCGAGGTGGTGCCGGTGCCGGCGATGGTCTGGCCGTTGGCCTGCGCCGCGGTGAGCGTGAAGGTCTTGCCCAGCGCGATCGAGGTGCCGGTCACGCCGTCGGCGTCGAGCGACACGGTGGCGGTGATGTCCTTGACGGTCACATCGAAGTCGACGGTGCCCACGAGCGAGACGGTGCCCGCGCCCTGGATGGTGTAGCCCGAGACGCGCTCGGGGTAGATCGACACGAGGCCGCCGGTGGCGACCGAGAAGAACGGGGCGGACGACGGGAAGGTGAGGCCCGCCGTGGTGATCGTGGTGAGGTCCGCGCTGGTCCCGAGCGCGTCCGAGGAGATGGCGACGGTGCCCGCGCCGCTGATGAACTTGCCACCGGCCGCGGCGGCGGTGAGGGTGAGCGTCTTGCCGGCCGCGAGGTTGGTGATGGTGTCGATGCGCGCGATGTTGGCGACGAGCTGGTCGAGCTGCGCGTTGGTCATGCCCGACGCGTTCACGGTGACGTTGGCCGCGAGACAGGTCTTGGCGAGGACCGCGCCGAGCGGCGCTTCGGCCACGGCGCTGGTGATGGTGTAGGTGCCCGACACGCCGTTGTCGGCGAGGTAGGGCGCGTTGTTGCCCAGCAGCGAGAGCTGCGCGGCCGACATGCCGGTCGCGGTCGCGGTGACCGGGACGCCGCACAGCGTGCAGCCCGCGTTGGCGGGGTCGCTCGGGTCCGCGGCCGCGAGACCGAAGGCCGTGAAGATCTGCGTCGTGTTGTTCGCCGCAGTGATGTGGTTCGCACCCGTCACGCAGTCGGTCGCCTGGCGCGCATGGGCGCTCGCGACCGAGAACCCGAAGGCGATCATGGCCAGGGTCGACACCGAGAGCGCGCGGACCGCGCTGAGCACAGAGCTATGCATGTCTTGTTCCTCTGTCAGTTTCGGACGCCTGGAGCCCGCCGACGGCGGCTCACCTGTTCAACCCCGGGCGTCGTCAAATGTCGCCAGCCCCCGGGACGGGGGGACAGCAGCGTCAACATCGGCCCCAAGCGAGGGCGATGCAAATCGGGGTTGCGCCGATTGATCAAATCTTCTTCGGAGCGGGAGTAAGATTTGCGGAGGCTGCACATTCTCGGACGGGCTGGCTCTCGCCCAGTTCCAATAATGTGCGACGCATTCACTTTCAATCGCGTTTCTGTTCGTTGGTGCAACGATGCGGCCGAGTGCGGTCCGTGTCTCTGGCGCAGCGCTCGACTTTGCGTGCTTTCGGCGGATGGACTTGCAAGGTCGGCACTTGCGCGGCATGGTGTTTCCGCCGCCGACGCCGCGATCGACCATCGCACGAAGGCGGCCGGGTCGACGAGCCCGGGCGTGGTTGACGGCGAGCCGCGGCATCGGGGGAACCCGGGGTCGACGGCGTCGGGCCTGAACAATCGGGGACGAGATCCGCGGGTGGCACCCCGCGGCGAAAGGACATCGAGAGAGATGACTCAGTCACGACACGCGTGCGCGTCGCTGCTGCCCGGCACCCGGGTGGCGCTGTTGGCGATGCTGCTCATGCCGAGTGCCCTTGCGGGCGCCGCCGCTGCCGCGTGGTCGCCGCGCGCCGAGACGTCGTCGCCGCGCGCCGAGTCCACGTCGGCCGGCCTGGCCGATGGGGCGTCCGCGCCTGAGGCGCGCGAGCACCTTCCGCGCATGCTTTCGCGCGACCTTCCGCTGATCGACCGCGTGCTCGGTCTCGATTCGGCGCAGAGGCCGATCGTCGAGGCGCTGCTCGCCGATGTCGAGGCCGGTGTCGAGGCCGGTGTCGATGCCGACGCGGGCGCGCGTGCCGCGCTCGCCGCGTTCCGCGAGAACCTGACCGCGGTGCTGAGCGATGGCCAGCGCGCGCGCCTCGGAGAGGTCTGGGCTGCGGTCTATCGCGAGCGCATGGAGTCGGCCGGCACGATCGGAGGCGAGGGCATCGATCTCGCGGCGCTTGCGCGCGGGGTGATGCGCGGCGAGCCGTCCGAGGGCGTCGAGTCGGCGGTCGCGCGCTACCGATCCGAACTCGACCCGCTGCTCGATGCACGCGCCGCCGCCGCCGAGGCCGCGTCGCTGCTCCGCGTGCGCCTCGAGATCCGGTCGCTCAACGAACGCGCCGTCGACATGTTCGCCACGGCGCTGCCGGCGGCGCTCGCCGGCGAGTTCCGCCGCGAGGCGGCGCGCAAGTCGTTCCCGACCGCACTCGCACCGAGCGCCGCGCTCGGTGCGCTCGACCTCGTGCTCGTCGAGCTGCCGGTCGAGCCGCTGCGCGCGTTGCGCGTCGAGGCGGCCGAGCGCTACGAGGCGCTGTGCAGCCGCGGCGTGGCCGCCGTGCGCGCCCGCGACGAGGCGCGCGGTGCGGGAGAACAGGCGGGTGCCGCCGCCGCGAGGCAGATCGAGGAAGCGGAGCGCGAGTACGACGCCTTCGAGACCTGGCTCAACGGACGGATCGTCGCCAGCGCGACGCCCGATGCCCTGGGCGCGACGCGCGCGGGGCGCGCGGTGCTCGAGACGGCCAAGCAGCTCGGCCAGGGTTCCGACCACCGGTGGAACGACCGCTCCGCGACGGTGCAGCGGTTCGACTCCAACGGCGATGGCGCGGTGCAGGGCGACGAGGCGACCTCGGCGCTCGAGGCGTTCGCACGCAGCGTCGGGCGACAGCAGCGCCGGCGCCTCTAGGCGGGGCGCGGCGTCGCGTCGTGGCGGTCAGGGCGGGGGCGTTCAGCGGCCGAACAGGCGTCCGAGGACGCCGGTGCCCGACTTCTCGTGCTTGATGAGCATGTCGAGCTCGCCGGCATCGAAGTAGATGCCGCCGCACGCGGTGCACTGGTCGATCAGCACGTTCTCGAACTTCTTCTCGGCCATCTTGCCGCCGCACTTGGGGCAGCACATCCAGTGGGTGGCCTTCGAGGCGGCCCCGGCCGCGGCCTGGCGCTTGGCATCGAGCTCGGCGCGGAGCTTGGCGAGCTGCTCCATCTCCTGCTTCTTGAAGGCGGCGTCTTCGTGGTTGTAGCCAGTCGGTTCGGTGGTGGAGCTCATGGTTGCGTTCCCGATGCGTGCACGGGGCGGAAGTCCCCGAGGCGTCGAGGATAGCGTCGGCGCGCCCGCCTTGCCGTGCGGGAATCCCCGCATCGCGGGCGCCCGATTCTTCAGCGAAGTCCCGAGAACCTGCTTGCCTCGGATCGACTTCGCATTAGCGTTTCCGCAGCCAGAGCATTTGTGGCGCGTGAAATTCTGGTCCGAGTGTTGTTTCGTCACTTCCCAGCGAGGGCCGTCGCTGTGTCGGATGGACTGCTTCGTGCACTTTCCCGTGCGCACGCCTGTGCGCTGACCCGTGCGCTGACCCGTGCGCCGACTCGCGCGCTGACGAGGGGACCTTCCGGTCCGCCGCCGTCGACGCCGTGCTTCGCGTTCGCCGCGCCTCGACGCACCGGTGGCGTTCGGCGTGTCGTCGCCGTCGCCGCGACCGCTCCCGCGGTACCTCGTACCAGCCGTTCCGCCGCCATCGCCGGCATCGCCGCCGCGTGGCTTGCCATCGCCGACGCCCGCGCCCAGGGCCTGTACTCCGAGGAGGCCCTGGCGCGGGGCGTCGACTACTTCGTCACGCAGGGGGCGTTCGGCGGGACGGGTCAGTTCGGGTGCGGCGTCGCGCTGGTCGACCTCGATGGCGACGGCGACGACGACATCGTGTGCACGGGCGCGGTCGACGACCGGCTCGGGTTCTTCCGCAACGACGGGGCGGGGCAGTTCACCGATGTCGGCGCGAAGACGGGACTCGGCCCGATCACCCGCGCCTCGGGGGTGGCGGCGGGGGACTTCGACGCCGACGGCGACCTCGACCTCGCGGTCACGCGCTGGCTCAAGGCGACGGCGCTGCTCCGCAACGACGGCGGCCTTCATTTCGTGGATGTCGCGGCCGCCTCGGGGATCTCCGGCGTCGGTGCCGGCGCGGGCTGCGCGTGGGCCGACTACGACGGCGACGGCTGGATCGACCTCGCGGTCGCCAACCGGACGCTCACGCTCTTCAACTACACCCGCAACAAGCTCTGGCGCAACAACGGCGACGGGACCTTCACCGAGAAGGCCGCGCAGCTCGGCGTCGACAACGGAGGGTTCCCCTCGTTCATGGTGTCGTGGTGCGATGTCGACCTCGACGGCGACCAGGACATGTATGTCTCGAACGACAAGGGCACGACCAGCCCCTTCTGGAACCGCCTGTACCGGAACCGCGGCGACGGGAGCTTCTTCGAGGATGTCGGATGCCGCGCCGATGTGCGCGGCGACGCGATGGGCCACGCCTTCGGCGACCTGAACCAGGACGGCGTGCCGGAGATCTTCGTCTCGAATGTCCACTACGGGAACTTCCTGCTGGCGTCGCAGGACGGCGGCGTCAACTACGTCGAGGTCGGCGCCGAGGCGGGCGTCACCGCGAACACCACCTGCTGGGGCGCGGCCTTCTGCGATCCGCAGAACGACGGCGTGATCGACCTCTTCGTCGCCTCGCAGACGAGCGCGAACCACATGTTCGTGCAGGGGGCGCAGTGGCCGCTGCTCGACGCGGCGGAGGTCTGGGGTCTCGCCGACGCAGGCGCCTCGTACTGCGTGGCGGTCGGCGACATCGAGGGCGACGGCGACGAGGACTTCCTCGTGCAGAACCACCAGGACACGGTGCGCCTGTTCGTGAACAACCACGCGGCGTCGCCGGTGCGGAGGTGGATCGACCTCCGGGTGCAGGGACGGGGCGCGAACACGCACGCGGTCGGCACGCGCCTCGTCGCCCGCGCCGCGGGACGGACGCACTGGCGCGAGGTCGCCGCGGGATCGGGCTACAAGAGCCAGTCGAGCTACCGCCAGCACATCGGCGTGGGCGACGCGGCGGAGGTCGAGGAGATCGTCGTGGCGTTCCCGCGCGCGGGCGAGCTGGCCGCCGCGGTCCGCGTGCTGCGCGGAGTCCCGACCAACGCCGAGTGGCCGGTGTGGCCGCCCGAGTCGCTCGGCGACGCCGACGGCGACGGCGTCCGGACCGACCTCGACCGCACCGTGGTGGCGGGGCTCGTGGGCAGCGCGTGCGTGCCGTCGCTCGCGCGGCTCGACCTCGACGGCGATTCCGACATCGCCGAGGCGGATCTGGCCGAGTTCGACCGCGTGCAGTGCGACCTCGACGGCGACGGCGCGGTCGGGCCGCGCGACCTCGTGATCCTGCTCTCGAACCTGGGCGGAGCGCGCGCCGACTTCGACGCCAGCGGCGCGACCGACCAGGCCGACCTCGCGCGGCTGCTCGCCCGCTGGGGCGGGTGACGGCTAGAGTGCGCGGATGCGCGCAGCCCTTCGAGCCGCCCTCGTCGCCGCCATCGCCTCGCTCGCGGGTGCGGCGGGTGTCGTTCGGAGCGTCGGGAGTTCCGCGGCGCCCGTGTTTCCTGCGGCTCCCGTGCCTCCTACGGCTCCCGTGTCTCCTGCGGCGTCGTCGCCGACGGGTGTCCTCGAGTTGCCCGGCCTGCACAATGTCGTCAGCTACCGCGGCTCGGGCGCGCAGGAGTTCTACTCGGGCAGCGTGCCCGAGGGTGACGCGGGCTTCGACGCGCTGGTCGCGCTCGGAGTGAAGACCGTGATCTCGGTCGACGGCGCGCTGCCCGACCTCGCGCGGGCGAAGGCGCGCGGGCTGCGCTACGTCCACCTGCCGATCGGCTACGACGGCTTCGACGACGCGCGCAAGGCCGAGCTCGTCCGCGCCGTGCGCGACCTGCCCAAGCCGATCTACCTCCACTGCCACCACGGAAAGCACCGCAGCGCGGGTGCGGCCGCGACCGTCGCCGTCTCGCTCGGCTGGATGGACAACGCCGAGGCCGCCGCGCACATGAAGCGCTCGGGCACCGCCGAGGGCTACAAGGGTCTGTGGTCCTGCGCCGCGAAGGCGGCGCCGATGATGTCGGCCGCGATCGATGCCGCGCGCGGCGACTTTCCCGAGCTGACCCGGCCCGACTCGATGGTCGCGGCGATGGTGGCGATCGACGAGGCGCTCGACCGCATCAAGCTCGTCGAGAAGAACGGCTGGAAGGTGCCCGCCTCGCACCCCGATCTCGCGCCCGCGGCCGATGCGGGCCGGATCGCCGACCTGCTGCGCGTGCTCGACGGGGATCTCGCGGCGAAGCCCGCAGGGGAACCCGGCCGCGACGCGCATCTCGGGCGGCTCGACGAGGCGGCCCGCGCCGACTTCCGCGCGCTCCTCGTGCGCAACGCGCGCGAGGCGTCCGAGCTCGAGGAGCTGCTCCTCGGCGGCGATGCGGCCAGGATCGCGCCGGCGATGAAGGCGCTCGGCGCCGGGTGCAAGGACTGCCATGTGAAGTACCGCGACTGAGGGCTCCGCGGGGCGCTACACGGGGCGCTGCACGGGGCGCTGCACGGGGCGCTACACGGGGCGCTACACGGGGCTCTACACGAGGCTCTAGACGGGGCGCTAGACTGGTCGCCCGCGGGTCGGTCCCGGTCCGCGCGTGCATCCGTGCCTCATTTCGGGAAGGGAAGATGGGTTCGTCCGTGTCCGCGTCGCCGTCGATCCATGCGCATGCAAGCCGCGTCCCAGCGTCCTCAATCCGCGTCCTCGATCCGCATTCTTGATTGCGGGCGCGCGCTGTCGGACGCGCTGTGCGAGGTGCTGGTCGCGCACCATCGCGGCAGGCCCTTCGACTTCGCGCGCACGATGGTGCTCGTTCCCGGCGGCCGGTTGGCGGCGGCGCTCGAGCGTGGTTTGATCGCGCGCGCCCGGGCCGCGGGCGTGCCGCTGATCGCGCCCACGGTGGTGACGCCGCTGATGCTCGCCGACCGCTTCGTCGAGCCGACGCGCCCGGTGCTGACCCCGCTCGCATCGCGGCTTTCGTGGCGCGAGACGATCGAGCGGGTGTTCGCCGAGCCGCGTGCGGCCGCGGGTTCGAGCGCGCCCGCCGCGGCCGAACCGTCGCTTGCGGACGAGGTCGCGCGCGTGTTCGGCGTGTCGGCCGGTGCGGCCGCCATGGGAACGGAGACCATGGGTGCGGACGCCATGGGACCCGACGTGCGCGCCCGCGTCGCGCAGCGGATGCAGCGGCTCGCGGCCGAGGTCGCGGCGTCGATGGCGTCGTTCGGGTCGCTGCAGCAGCAGCTTGAGCAGAACCTTGAGCAGAACCTTGAGCAGAACCTTGAGCAGAACTTTGAGCGCGCGATCGAAGAGGAGCATGAGGCCGGCGCGAGGGGCGCGTCATCCGCGCGCTCGAACGCCCTCGGCGGCGGGTCGTCGGAGATCATGCGGCGGCTCGGCGTGCTGCGTCGGTTGGCGGCGCGCCGCGACGCCATGCTCGATGCCGCGGGCGTGGCCGATCGCGATGCGGCGCTGCGCGACGCGGTGGCCGAGGGACGGCTGCGTGTGCGCGAGCAGCCGAGCGGAGCGATGCCCGCGGTCGACGGTGGCGCGCATGGTGCCGAGCGGCTGGTCGTGCTGCTTGCCGATCCCGAGCCGGTGCAGCGGGCGCTGCTCGCGCGGCTCGGAGAAGGAGGCGTGTCGGTCGAGGTGTGTGTCCACACCGCCGAGTCGCTCGACTCCGAGGGATTTCCGCAGCTGCAGGCCTGGGAGGCGCGGCGCTTCGACGCCGACTGCATCCCGTCGTCGGCGATCCGCATGGCGGACGGTCCGGCCGAGGCGGCC
>CAMBUI010000105.1 GCA_945870915.1 Candidatus Kuenenia stuttgartensis
ACGGTGGAGGAACTCTGATGCAGCGCCACATGCACCGCATCCGCAGCGCGGCGGCGTTCACGCTCACCGAGCTCCTGATCGCCGTCGGCGTGCTGGTGGTGGTGATCGTCGCGGCGGCGAAGATCTTCAGCGCCGCGAGCAAGGTCTCGGCGGTGTCGGAGGCCAACGCCGACCTGATCCAGACCGCGACCGCCATCGAGCAGCAGATCCGCGCCGACTTCGCCAACCTGCCGAGCAACGGCTTCATGGTGATCCAGCAGGTCGAGGTCAACGCCTACGGCCAGGCGCAGAATCCGGTGGTCGACCCGTCGCTCGGGTCGCTCGAGATCCGCGCCGACCAGGTGGCGTTCTTCACCCGCGGGCTGCGGCAGACCACGCAGTACACCGGTTCGCAGGAGTCGACCTCGAACAACGGCGTGGCCACCACCTGGACCGCCGAGAGTGCGGTCGCGCGCGTCTACTACGGCCATGGCGTACAGGCCCCGTCGCTGCCGGTCGGCACGGGACCGTTCAGCTACGAGAACTCGAACGCCGGCGTGGTGCCGTGGAAGGGCGGTCGCGTCGAGCTCGAGCGCTTCAGCGACGGCGCAGCGCAGGGCGTGGGCAACATGCCGCTCACCAAGGCCAGCCTGTGGCCGCTGGTGCGGCTCGCGACCCTGATGGGCACCGACGGACTTCCGACGACCCTCGACAACGCCGGGCAGGCCACGAACACGACCTTCGCGCGCTTCGGCTCCGCTGCGCTCAACGGTTCGGTCACGCTGTTCGCCAACCGCGCCGTGCGCCTTGGGCCGCTCGCGACCAAGTATCCGAACACCTACGCGCCGCTGTGGACCACCGGCCGCGTCGACGTGGTCAAGTGGCAGCCCGACGACCTGTTCAGCCAGATGGCCTACCAGGCCGATGCGCAGCAGTCGGTGCAGGGGCTGCCGTTCAACTCGCAGGATCTCGCCAATCCGTGGAGCGGCCCGTCGAGCCGCCTCCGCATGATCCAGACGCTGGCGAACTGGGCGGTGCCCGCGACCAGCCTGAATCCCGGCAACGGAGCGGGGGCGCTGTATGTCTCGTACCCGCGCGTCGAGAAGGCCGCACCGAGCTCGGCGAAGGCCGATCAGATGCTCTCCGCCCCCGTGCTCGCGGCGAACTGCTCGAGCTTCAAGGTCGAGTGGACCTGGGACGACGGCGTCGGTCGCAGCTTCGGCGGCGCGGGCGCCGGCAACACCTCGGCCCCGGCATCGGCCATCGGCATGTTCGTGAACCCCGGCGCGGCCCAGCCGTGGTTCGGGCTCGACAACCTCACCGGCGGCAACAATCCCGCCGCGAGCGCGGTGCGTCCGGTGTCGAACAGCGCGAACTTCCTCGACAACGGCGCCATCGGCGACTGGGGCACGGTGGGACTTCCGCTCGTCGTCGCCGCGCCGAACAACGCCGACCTCGTCTGCTCGGTCGAGGGTGCGATCAACCGCAGCGGCGACCCCGCCGTGGTCAACCGCCCCGTCTGGCGCACCAGCAACGAGCAGGATTCCAAGCGCGTCTACCAGGCGGTGTTCGGCTTCAACCAGGCCGACGCCGGGCAGATCAACCCCTTCGCCGGGAACCGCGGTCCGTACACGCCGCTTCCCAGCGCCATCCGCATCACGCTCCGCCTGCACGACCCGCTGGGTCGCATCGAGGGCGGCCGCGAGTTCCAGTTCATCGTCGACCTGCCGAAGCGCTGACCCGACCAGCGCACGCAGCCGTCAGGAGTGACCAGCATGCATTCGATCCCGACCACCCCGAGCAACCGCCGCGCGCCCCGCGGCAACACGATCGTCCTCGTGACGGCGATCCTGGTGCTGCTCGTCATCATCGCGACGGCGTTCGTGAGCCGCACCCGCGCGGTGCGCCAGACCTCGGCCGCGCAGCAGTCGGCCGCCGGCCGCGATGGCCGCGCCGAGAGCGTGGGCGTCAATGTCGCGCAGGAGATCGCGTCGGCGCTGTTCGTGCGCCCGATCGACACCGCCGATCCGTTCGCGCGCACCGACAACAGCGTGACCCCGCCGGTCGTGGTCGGCAGCGCCTCGTGGCCGCGCCTCGCGTCGCCGCTCGATTCGCCGCGCTACTCGGTCGATCCGCGCGACCTGCTTCCTGCGGCGAGCGCGACCAATCCGTTCGCGGGCGACGGCATTCCCGAGCTCGGCTACAACTTCGCGCCCTACGAGGTGAAGGCCTGGACCAACTGGCCCGACAACTTCGCCACCGGCAGCGCGTGGCCCTTCGGCGCAGGTTCGCCCAGCGGCGTGATCGCCGACGCCGGTGGTCGCCCGATCGGCGACGAGAATCCCTACGGCAGCCCCGGCATGGGCGACACCCGCTGGCTCCGCTCGACCGAGCCCGAGCGCGTGGGCGTCGACCAGAGCGGCGACGGCGTTCCCGATCTCTTCACCTTCTCGCACTGGTCGCACCTGACCTGGCTGCCCAGCGCGAGCAACGGCTGGCGCGTGGTCGTCGACATCAGCGACATCGGCAACACCACGCTGCAGAACCTCAACGAGAACGACGCGTCGCAGTCGTTCGCCACCGCGATCCCGTACGAGCAGTGGCTGCCGCATGTCTATCCGAACTGGACCATCGCGCAGCTCACGCAGCCCGTGGGCACGGCGGGTTCGTTCCTCAACCGCCGCAACACCTGGTTCGGCCCCTTCAACGGCGGCAACAACTACACCGCGGCCTACCTCGACCCGAACGTCGCGCTGCCGAACTTCTTCCGCCTGCGCGAGCTGGGCAAGCCGACCGACGAGTTCCGCGCCGGCACCGCGCGCAACATCGTGTCGCGCACCTTCACCGACACCGACGGCGACGGCTTCACCGACAGCTTCTGGTTCCTCGCGCCGGTCGGCACCGACCGCGCCATCCGCACCGTGGTCGGCGTCTCGATCGTCGACAACTCGGCGCTGCTCAACGCGAACATCGCCACCAAGTTCTCCTTCGACACCACCATCGGCGCGACGCCCTCCGACCTCGCGCTGGTCACGAGCGCGGGCGAGTATCCGCCGCTCAACCCGAACGGCTCGACCGTCGGCTTCTTCGACGGCCCGGTCAACCAGATCTCGACCAACCTGACCGGCGTGCCGGCGTCGAACCTCAACAACTCGCCGCTCCCGACCTACTGGTCGGGTAGCCCGCAGATGTCGTTCCCCGGCGGCCTGCCGCGCTTCGACCGCAGCCGCTACGGCGACGCGCCGCCGTTCACCACGCCCGCCTCGTACCTGCAGGCGATCGGCATGCGCACCCCGACCGGCGGAAGCGATCCCGGCGCCCCCGGCCTGGGGCTCCCCCTGATCGATCAGACGCTGCCGACCGGCTTCCCGCAGGGCACCTTCGAGAGCGCGCTCGAGCGTCTGTCCTGGTTCAAGATCGCGGGCAACCCCGAGCAGCCGCGCTTCGGCCTCACGCCGTTCGACGCCGCCGACGAGTTCGAGCTGCGCGCCTACCACGGCAACAACCTCCCGGGCGCGCTGTCGCGCTTCGAGCAGGCGGTCAACCTGTTCAGCCCCGCGCTCTACGGCGACACCGCGAACAACTTCCAGTTCCTGCGCTCCTCGCCGCAGCGCGAGGAGAGCGACGAGTACCTCGACCAGCTCGATGCCCGCCAGCTGCTCGTCGACAACCGCCGCAAGCTCACGATGTTCAGCGGTGCGCGCAACGAGCTCGCGCCGCCGGCGCTGTGGACCACGCCGTTCTACGAGGAGACGCGCAACTACCTGAACTCCGACGGCGCCGTCCCGCCCGTGACCGACCCGAACTACGCCGCGTTCCAGACCGCGAACCGCGCCGAGTGGAACCGGCAGCGCTTCAAGGTCGATCTGCGCGAGCCGACCTACGTCGACCCCGCGACCGGCAACCGCGCCGCCACCCGCAGCGCATTCGCCGCCTTCCAGTGGCGCCGCGACCTGCTCCGACTCCTCGAGAAGACGCTCACCGCGACCAGCGTCGACGGCGCGGGCAACACCGTCTACAAGTCGTACTTCGGCGACACGCAGCAGGCCTACCGCCGCACGCGCAGCATGATCGCGAGCTGGGTCGCCAACCTCGACACCGCGAGCGACGAGGCGATCACCGTCGGCACCACCGGTGTCGCGGTCGACCGTCCGCTCTATCCGAGCGCGCCGCAGGCCGATCCCGACGGCTACTACCCGCCGACCACCGACGCGGTGCCCGACCCGATCGTGCAGAACCGCTTCTACCTCGGCATGGAGAAGCAGCCGTTCATCATGGAGGTCTTCCACGGCCTGGTGTACCCGCGGTCGGACTTCAACGAGGCCGAGTGGAACAACCTGATCCAGGCATCGGGCGGCTCGGGCACGGTGCCCGCGTCGGTCGAACTGCCCGACGGCCAGCTCGGCGTCGACGACGGCGGCGAGAACTTCGTCGACTCGTCGAGCAAGCCGACCTCGATCATCGCGGTGCAGATCGCGAACCCGTACGACACGCCGCTCGCGCTCGGCGAGTTCCGCCTGCAGTACTACGGCAAGACATTCAACTTCACCGCGGGCAGCCTCGCCGCGGGCTACGGCCCGAATCCCGTGCTGCCGGCCGCCACCCTGGGCAAGCCGAGCACGGCGATCGTGTACGCGGTCGAGTCGGGTGTGGTCGGTCCGTACACCGCCGGCCAGTTCCGCGCGGCGGTGCTCGACTTCTTCGACCTCGAGAAGGGCGAGATGCAGGGCACCGTCCTGCAGCCCACCGACATCGACCAGGACACCGTGCTCGAGTACGCGACGCTGTACGACTCGCAGGGCCCGATCAACGACCCCGATGTCGACACGCTCGACCGCACGCTCGTCTTCGACGCGACCGCGAGCTGGGACGTGTCCGACGTGACCTCGCCGAGCGAGCCGAACGCCGCCAACACGCGCTACACCACCGCGGGCACGCAGCCGGTGCAGATCCTCCGCAACATCGTCCCGCCCCCGGGCGTGGGCGGTGGTCCGATCCAGGTCGTGGTCGACCGCTTCGACAACGACCAGAGCGGCCCCGGCGTCGACTTCAACCAGGGCCTGGACCGCCTCTTCAGCGACCCGCAGTTCGCGCCGCCGCAGAAGAACTACAACTGGGATGCGAATCCCGCGCGTCGCTTCATCGCGGGCATCCGCATCCGCGAGAACGAGATGTACATGACCTGGTGCCGCTCGAGCCGCATCTGGGCGTGGGATGTCGACGGCTGGGACAACGCGGCGCAGCCGATCGCGTCGCGCGCGATCATGGCGTTCGAGCGCTCGCCGCGCTACGTGTTCAGCATGGCGACCGAGCCCGTGCGCCCGACCCGCCAGTGGGAGGGCGTCTCGAACAACGGCGCCCGCCAGACCGGCGCCGGCGGCTACAAGGGCGACTGCTGGAAGCTCGGCCAGGACCCCGACGGCGACGGCTCCGGCCAGAACCGCTGGTCCGACTTCACCTTCATGGACATGTTCGGCCGCCAGATGCGCGGCAAGCCCGTGTTCTTCACCAACCTGGTGGTCACCAATCCGGGCGGCAACGAGGTCATCTCGTCGCTGGGTGCGGCGCCGATGCCGTTCCTCCCCAAGCTCGGCCTCACCGCCGCGCCGGGCGACGTGTTCCCGCAGGACTGCCACGGCATCGCCGAGATCAACGGTTCGCAGTTCGAGTGGATGATCGGCAACAAGGGTTGCCAGCCGAGCGATTGGCAGCGCTTCAAGCAGCTGGTGATGCCGCAGGTGCCGTTCCAGATGACGCAGCGCGACCAGGACTTCGACCAGATCGGCGAAGTGCTCGACGTGTTCCTCTGGGGCCATGTGTTCGAGGGCTGGGGTGGCAATCCGACCACGGTGCGCACCTTCGGCGAGATCATGATGGTCGACGATGTCGACGACGAGTTCTACCCGGGCACCGGCGTCATGGCGAACCGCCTGTGGATCCGCGCGCCCGGCGAGCTCGGCACCGACGATCCGGGCGCGCTCGTCGTGGGCAGCCGCTTCGACGCGACCTCGACGACCAATCCCCCGGCCCCGGCCGGCGGCCACAGTCCGTGGCAGGCCGCGCTCCCGCTGGGCGTGGGCATCCTCGACGGACTCACCATCGACGGTCCCGGCCGCAACTCGTTCGACCGCAACGTGAACGGGAATGTCGCCGACGCCTTCGACAACGCGCGCGCCGAGGAGCGCACCTACGGACTCGCGGGCGGCTTCGGCAACCGCGCGACTCCGGGCCTCATCAACATCAACACCGCGATGCCCGAGGTCATGCAGACGCTCCCGATGCTGACCCGTCTCTCGAAGACGCAGCAGGGCAGCGCCCCGTACTCGCACTTCGTCGACATGATCCGGTTCTACCGCGACCGCGTGCCGGCGCAGAACCAGCTCTACGGCGCGCCGACGCCGTTCAACCGCAGCCTCCTGCCGACCTACTCGGACCGCGGCCTCACCACGCCGCAGTTCAACGCGGCGGGCCTCGGGTCGACCATCGGCACGACCACGCCGCGGTTCTTCCCCTCGATGCGCGGCGACCGCGGCTTCGCCTCGATCGGAGAGCTGCTGCTGCTCAACCGCCTGCCCGACGACACGATCCCCAACGGCCGGCGCGCGAGCTACACGTCGCGGTGGCTCGGCTACGACCCGTATGCCGACTACGCCGCCGGCGGCTTCGGCGACTACATCGTGGGCTACTCGTGGTCGACCGACCGCACCAACGGGCGTCCGCGCCAGCTGCCGGCCGACATCTACCTCGGCATCACGCCGAACGCGATCGCCGTGCCCAGCAAGCAGCACGACGAGCCGCTCGGCGACGCCGAGGACATGAACCTGCTCGTCAAGGGCATCTCGAACCTGGTGACGACCCGCAGCGATGTCTTCACGGTGTACCTGCGCGTGCGCCAGGTCAAGCAGAACGACACCAACGGCATCTGGGACGGCACCAACCGCGAGCAGGTCGTCGACGACGCGCGCTACGTGCTCTGCGTCGATCGCAGCAACGTCGACTCGCCCGACGACCAGCCGCGGATCGTGTACTTCCAGAAGTGCCCGTGATGACGCGAGGGTGATGCCCGAGGCAGCGCGTCGCGCCGCCCGGACGTCGCTGGGCGCGGGTGTCGCATGGCGCGGGTGTCGCATGACTCGGTGTCACTTGACTCGGTGTCACTTGACTCGGTGTTACTTGACCCGGATGTCACATGACTCGGGTGTCACGTGACTCGGGTGTCACGTGACCCGGGTGTAACGTGACCCGGGTGTCACTTGACTCAGGTGTCACACGACTCGGTGTCACCTGACCTGGGTTTCACCTGACGTGAGTGCCCGCAGACGAAGTCTGCGGAACGGATGGCGTGCGCCGGCCATCGAACTTGTGCGTCATCCTCTCCGCAGACTTCGTCTGCGGGCACTCACATCGAGGGGACCCACGTCGAGGTGACCCACATCGAGGTGACCCACGTCGAGGGGATCCACGTCGAGGTGACCCACATCGAGGTGACCCACATCGAGGGTACCCACGTCGAGGGTACCCACGTCGAGGTGACCCACGTCGAGGGGACCCACGTCGAGGGGATCCACGTCGAGGGGACCCACATCGAGGTGACCCACGTCGAGGGGATCCACGTCGAGGTGACCCACATCGAAGTGACCCACATCGAAGTGACCCACATCGAGGTGACCCACATCGAGGACACCCACGTCGAGGGCACCCACGTCGAGCGCACTCACATCGAGCGCGGCATAGTCGAACCGGTCACTCCCAGGCCTTGGCGAGGGTGGAGCTCGGCGCGGGCAGGGATGGCGACGGCAGGACCTCGATCTCGACCGCGGCGAGCGGTGAGGGGCCGCCGGCCATGCTCGAGGGCATGGTCGCCGGCACGATCGCGTCGCCCGTCGACTCCGCGGCCGACTGCGGTTCGAGCGCGGCGCGCTCCGACGCGGCCCGGTTGAGCCGTCCGTCGGCGCCGACCTCGTCGAACTTCACCGCCACGCGCCGGCTCACGCCGCGCTCGGGCATGGTCACGCCGTAGAGCTGGTGGCAGGCCTGCATCGTGCGCTTGTGGTGCGTGATCACGATGAAGTGCGACACATCGAGGAACGGCTCCAGCGCGTGGCAGAACCGCTCGACGTTGGCCTCGTCCAGCGCCGCGTCGACCTCGTCGAGGATGCAGAACGGCGACGGCTTCGACTGGAAGATCGCCATGAGCAGCGCGACCGCGGTCATGGTCTTCTCGCCGCCCGAGAGCTGGCTGATGACGCGCGGCTCCTTGCCCGGCGGCTTGGCGCGGATCTCGACGCCCGACTCGAGCCAGTCGGTCTCGCCGTTCTCGAGCGGGAGCAGGTAGATGTCGGCGCTGCCGCCGCCGAAGAGACGGCGGAACATGCCCGTCTGGCCGGCGAAGGTCTCGCGGACGCGCTCGAAGGTCTCCTGGAAGCGCGTGCGGCTGGCGTCGTCGAGTTCCTTGACGAGGGCCTCGAGGCTGGTCTTGGCGCTGTCGATGTCGCCGAGCTGCTTGACCAGCTCGTCGTTGCGCACCTCGAGCTGGGTGAGCTCGTCGATGGCGTCGAGGTTCACGTTGCCGAGCTTGCGGATGAACTCGCGGAGCTCGTCGACCTCGCGCTGGGCGCTGTCGCGCTCGATGGCGACGAAGCCCTCGGCGGCGCGCTCCTCGAGGTACGCCGGGTAGGCGGCGCCGAGGTCGAGCTCGGCCTCGCTGATGGTCTGCTCGGTGAGGGCCTCGCGGCGGACCTCGAGCTCGCGGCGCGAGAGTTCGACCGCGTGGGCGTTGCGCTCGACGCGGGTCGCGTCGTTGCGGGCGACATCGACCTGTCGGGAGACCTGCTCGAGGGCGGCCAGCGCCTCGCGCAGACGCTCGGCGACCGAGGAGAACTCGCCGGCGAGCCCGGCCAGGCCCGTGGAGGCCTCCGCCAGCTCGCCGTTGCTCTCGGCGAGCATCGCCTCGGCGCGCTCGATGGCGGCGACGCGGCGGAGCGAACTCTCGCGCAGCGCGGCATCCTGGCGGGCGATCTCTCCGGTGCGGCCCTCGATGTGGCGGAGCTCGCGCTTGGCGGCGTCGAGGGCGGCCTGCGCCTCGGCGGCGCGCACGCGGGCGGCCGAGAGGGCGTCGCCGGCCTCGGCGGCGATGGCCTTGGCGGCGTCGAGGGCGGCGCGGGCCTCGTCGCGCTTGCCCGCGGCCTCGGCGGCGTCGCGGGAGAGCGCCTCGAGGCGGGTCTGCACGCTGCGGGCCTCTTCGTCGCTGGCCTTGTGGCGCTCGACGAGGTGGCCGCGCTCGGCCGACGCGGAGTCGCGCTGGCGCTCGATCTGCCGCATGAGCTGCTCGGTGCGCTCGGTCTGGTGGGTCGCGTCGAGCGCGCTGCGGCGCGCGTCGGCCAGGGCCTGGTTGGCGGCGCGGGCGGCGGCCTGCGCGGCCTTCGACTCGACCTCGAGCTGGATCGACTCCTCCTCGAGCGCCGCGACCTGCGTCGCGAGGGCGTTGGAGCGGGCGTTGAGCTCGGCGAGCTCGGCGCGGCGGGCGAGGAAGCCGCCGGCGGCGGCGTCGGCGCGCGCCGAGGCGTTGGCGA
>CAMBUI010000106.1 GCA_945870915.1 Candidatus Kuenenia stuttgartensis
ATCTTGACCTTGGGCTTCTGCTCGCGGTACGGGAGCAGCAGGTCCTTGCCCAGGCCCCAGTCGAGGAACGCACCGGCGCGCTCGTGGATGTCCTTCACGTGCATGCACGCGAACTCGCCCACGCAGGCGCGCGGCCGCTCGGTGGTCGCGACCAGACGGTCCTCGGAGTCACGGTAGACGAACACCTCGATCTCGCCGCCGATGCCGAGTCCTTCGGGGATGTAGCGACGCGGCAGCAGCAGCTCGCCCAGCTCACCACCATCGAGGTAGAGGCCGTTGAGCGTCTCGCGCGTGGCGGTGAGGGTGTTGAAGCGGCCGAGTTGCGCCATGCCGACCTGCACGAATGGGCGTGGCGACGATCAGTCCTCGAGCACGACTTCGGTGATGCGGTCGCCCGCGCGGATCGCGTCGATCACCTCGAGGCCCTGCACGACCTTGCCGAAGCAGGTGTGGTTGCGGTCGAGGTGCGCGGTGTTCTTGCGCGAGTGGCACACGAAGAACTGCGAGCCACCGGTGTCGCGTCCGGCGTGCGCCATCGAGAGGACGCCGCGGTCGTGGTACTGGTTGCCGCCGCTCACCTCGCACTTGATCTTCCAGCCCGGGCCGCCGGTGCCGGTGCCGTTCGGGCAGCCGCCCTGGATCACGAAGTCGGGGATCACGCGGTGGAAGGTCAGGCCGTTGTAGAAGCCCTGGCCCGCGAGCTTGCGGAAGTTGGCGACGGTGTTCGGCGCGTCCTTGTCATAGAACTCGACGTGCATGTCACCCTTGACGGTCTTGATGATGGCCTTCGACATAGGGCGCGGATGATAGGCGAACCGACCAACGCGCGCGGGCCGCCTTTCGGCGGCCCGCGCGGATTCGAACATGGTGGTCAGCGACGCCGGGACCGGCTCACTGGATGAACGGCGTGATGTCGAACGCCTGCTCCTTGACGATGTTGCCCTTGGCGTCGCGGGCGATCATCACGACCTCGGTCACACCGATCAAGTCGATGCCCTCGATGCGGACGCCGTAGTGGACCAGGCCAGCCACGACGCCATCCGGAACCGCGTCGACCGGGAACTCGGAGGTCCCGATGCGGGTCGAGAGGGTGAGACCGTCGGCGGGGATCGCGTTGCCGCGCCATGCGATGTCGCCCTGGGCCACATCGATGCGGAAGCGCTCTCCGTTGCCGTTCGCGGCCGAGATGGTGACGCCGAGCGAGTAGTCGTACACGCCGACCTCGATCTCCTGCGCCATATGGAGGTGCTCGCCGACCATGTGGCCGACGACGGCGATCTCCGAGCCGACGGGAAGGTTCGCGAAGAAGAACTCGCGGCTCAGGTGCACGCCGGCGAGACCCATGATGTGGGCGCCGAAGCGCGGATCCTGGTTCATCATCACCACGACGTCGCCGACGACGAAGCTGTCGGGAGTGTTGAAGTTGCCGATCGAGACGCTGCGCACGGGGCCGAGCACGACGTTCTCGGAAAGCTCCACGACCGCCTCGCCGTCGGGGATCATGTACTCGTTGCCCTGCGCATCGACGTAGACCGAGCCGGCCGACTTGAGCGTGCCGCCCGCGGTGCCCGGGTACTTCCAGTACCGGCGGTTCGGCAGCTGGTTCGGATTGGTCGGATACGCGCCGTTCTGGTCGCGGATGCCGATGCGGCCGAGCCAATCCACGCCGAGGGCGGAGGCGTGGTTCACGTAGATGTTGCGCGCGAGGAAGAAGTAGTTGTCCTCGATCATGCGCTGGATCTCGGGGACACGGTCGAGCTCGTCGTCGCCATCGACGATGGCTCCGGTGCGCGCCTCGGTGGTGCTGAAGAGCGAGCGGATCGGGCCGAAGCGCAGGATGCCGCAGTCGGGGCACGCGGTGTCGGGCACGACGTCCTTGACGGCCGCGCGCACGTCGGCGAGACGGTCGAAGTGCTCCGCGGTGATCGGGCCGAGCGGCTGCCCGTCCGGGCCGATGACATCGGTGCCCTCGAGCGAGAACTCGACGCCGTTGATCATGGCCGGGATCGTCAAGGTGCGACCCGTCACGCGGACCTGGCGCTTCTCGATGTCGATGTCCCAGACCGGACCTTCGGTGGCGAAGAGCTCGAGCGGAACCTTCTGGATGAGCACGGTGCCGTCATGCAGGACGGCGGACTGCGCGCAGGCGATGGACGAGACGCAAAGCGCCGCGGCCCCGGCAACAAAACGAGTGGACAGCATCGGAATGCCTCAAATCACCATCCACTCTCGGCTGAGGACGACTTCGCCGATCGCGAACGGACCCGGAATCAAGTTGCAAGGGACGATGGACGACTCCGTCGGACCTCGCGGTCCCGAGCGTGCGACCGCCAGTTGAACTGGAAGCGCCACCCGGAACAGATGGAGCATGCCGCGCAAGTGGCCGCGGGCAAGGCGATTGGTGACATTTCGTCAAGATTTCCCTTGCCGCGCGGGTGCAAAACGACAGGCGGGCCGCCCGAGGACGGCCCGCCTGCCACTGTCGTTTGGTTACAGGATCAGAGGTCGAGCATCACGGGCCCACGTTCAGAGACCCAGGATGTTGGCCCAGTTGTAGATCACGTGGCGGATCTCGGCCTTCGTCTGCGCATCGCGGACGATGAACTTGATCTCGCGGCTGGACACCGGATCGGCGCCCGCCATGTCGCGGACGACGAACCTCGAGGTGTTGAGCACCGGGTCGAACACCATGAACGGATCGAGCGAGATCTCCGGACCGGTGAACACGCCGTTGGAACCGAACTGGATGTACGACTTGGTGCTGCTCGCCGGGACGACCTCACCCGTGAAGCTCAGCCCGCGGCCGGGACGGAAACCCCAGGTCCGGTCGATGACGCTGATCCAGGCGCCGACCGCCGGATCGAAGACGTCGCCCGACACGTCGATCACCTCGGCGAACATCACGTGCTCGCCGATCATGTGGCCGACCGCGGCGACGAAGGTCCCCGCGGGGACCTGCGTGGTGAAGTACTCGCGGCTCACCGGCGAACCCGCGATGCCGATGATGTCGAGCGGCATGCGCGGATCCTGGTTCATCATGATCAGCGTGCCGGCGATCACGAACGAGTCGGGGGTGTTGTAGTTGCCGATCGCGGCGGCCTTCATGTTGCCGATGCAGACGTTCTCGGCGAGCACGATGTGCGCCAGCGCGCCCTTCACGACGAAGTCGGGAACGTTGTACTCGTTGCCCGCGGCGTCGACGTACACCGATCCCTGCGCGATGAAGGTCGCGCCGCTCTGCGACGGGTAGCGCCAGAAGCGCCGCGGCGGGAGCTGGTTGTTGTTCGCCGGGAAGCCGCCGACCTCGTTGCGGATGCCGATGAGCCCGAGGAAGTTCGCGGGCAGGATGCCCGGCGGGTACTGCAGGAATGCGTTGCGGGCGAGGAAGAAGTAGTTGTCCTCCATCGCCTTCTCGATCTGCGGGTCGCGGTCGAGCCCGGCCACCGAGACGCCGCGCGCCTCGGAGGTGCTGAACAGCGATCGGGCCGGTCCGAGACGGATCGGTCCGGCGTCGCCGGCGGTCTCGAAGATGCGGTCGCGCGTCGCGGCGTTGATGTCGCTCACGCGGTCGAAGGTCGCGGCGGTGATGCCGCCGAGGCTGACCTCCTCGTTGTTCACGATCTGCGTGTTGCCCATCACGAACTCGACGCCGTTCAGCGACGCCGGGATCGTGACGCGGAAGCCGGTCGCGATCACCTGGCGGTTCGGGATGTCGACATCCCACATCGGACCTTCCACGGAAAAGGTCTCCTGAGGGATCTTCATTGTGACGGGGGTACCGTTGTGGAGGACGGCAACCTGGGCGAATGCCATACCGGCAGCAGACATCGCTGCTGCGCTCACAATCAAGTGAGTGACTCGCATACAAACCTCGAATGGTGTTTCCGAGCCTGGCGAAGGACGACTAGGCCAGGTCTCGCGGGGACGACTTTTGACCACGCTCGGGGGTGAGCGTGGCCAACTCAACAACACAAACACAACGCCGGCGCGGGGGATGCGCCGGATTCAGGCTGAACATGGCATCAACGAAACGCCATGCAAAGTGAATTCCTGCATGAACGGAAAGTTCGGAAAGTTCGGCACAACTGGAACCTGCGAACGCGTGCAACGAGCCCGCGACGGGACCCGCCGCACGTCGCGGCGGCCCCATAACGGACTCTCGGACGCCGGCCCACACGTCGAGGGCCTGCGTCCATTGCAGTCGAACAACGGCGCCGCGATGAAATACGCCCCGTACCGCAATTTCGACAATTCGATCACGGCGCCGTGGCGAACGACTCGCCCGGCGCGATGTGCTCCGCCGCAGGCAGCGCGTCGGGCGGCACCACCTCGCCGCGGAAGCCGCGCACCGAGATCACCGCCAGAAGTGCCGCGAATGCCAGCGGAACCACGACACGCGCAGGTGACAGGCGCACCGGCCGGCCGCGCTGCAGCACGCACAGCACCGGCACGAGGACGAGCAGGAACGGCTCGTGGTAGCGCTGCCAGCAGTAGTAGTTCGCGGTGAGCGCCGCGGCGAACGCGAGGATCGATACGCCGAGCACCAGCCGCGCGCGCGGCGCGAGCCCGAGCAGCGACGAGCCGAGCAGCACCGCGCCGATCGGCGCGAGCACCAGCATCGGCACGCTGGTACGCCCGAAGAGGACCGGCGCGCGCTCGATCAGACCCCACCAGCCGGAGAAGCGCCCCGCATGGAGGTCCGCGGTGGTCGCCGGAATCGCGGCCGCCAGCAGCCCGACGATCGCACAGGCGGCGACGATCCCCCGCTGCTCCATCCAGGCGCGCCGCACCGCGCCCGCGAGCCACGGCAGGAACGCGAGCGAGATCACGGCCAGCTGCAGCAGGATGAACGCCGGAGTCGCGGGATTCACGCCCTGCAGTTCGTTCTGGAACCGCGGCGGCGTGAGGCCACCCCAGTGGCGGACGAAGGCGCCGAGCACGATGAACGCCGGCACGGTGGCGAGGATCCACGGGAGCGTCCGGTACGCGCGGTCGACGAGGCCGCGCGCGGGGCGCGCTCCCCCTCCGACCAGGCACCAGCCGCCGATCCACACCGTCGCCGCGGCCCAGATGTGGATCTGCCGCACGCACACGAGCAGCACCAGCAGCACCGCCGCCAGCCCGAGGCGCCGCGCGCGCGGCGGTTCGCCGAGCGCGAGAAACACGATCGACACCACGAGCAGCCATGCGAGGTTGTCGGGAAGCAGCCACGAGGCGGAACCGACCACGTAGATCGACGCGACCAGCGGCAGCGTGAAGAGATAGGCGAGCCCAGCTCCCGTGCGGCGCGCGATCCAGGCCGCGACCGTCGCGACGAACGCGCAACCGATCACCAGGCTCACCAGCCGCATCGCCATCGTCGATCCGGCGCCGAACTGCGCGACCGTCGCCACGAGGATGTGGTAGCCGGGCGTCGTCGCGGTCAGCGGATTCGACAGGTCGAACGAGGGGAACGACTCCGCCAGCGCGCGGATGAACCGCTCGTGGTACGCGGTCGAGTCGTACGCCGCGCGTCCGCTGTTGTTGCCGCCCACGATCAGCGCGAGCGCGGGCACCATCAGCGTGAGCGCCGCAAGCGCGGCCGCCCACGATGAGGCGACCGACCCGTGATCGTGGGAACGGCCGTGCCGATCCTCGCGGGTGCTCATCGCGCAACCTCCGCCGCGCGTCGGTACATGCGGATCTCGTGTCCGTACCAGAGCATCGCATGCTCCTCGGCGACCTCGCGCACGAGGCCCGCCTCGGCAGCCCAGCGATCGGCATCCTCGATCGGGAGGTAGCGGATCCACTGCCTCGCCATGACGAGGTCATGGAGCCGGTTCATCCCCGCGCGCCAGACCGGGGCGTCGCACATGTCCTTGTAGAGGAACACGCCGCCCGCACGCACGCGGCCGGCGGCCTCGAGGAACGCCCCGCGCTGCGCCTGCGGCGGGATGTGGTGCATGACATCGATCATCGAGACGGCTCCGTACCCGCCCGCGGGAAGCCCCTCCTCGACGCGACGGTGCTCGAAGCGCACCTCGATGCCGGGCACGCGCGTGCGCAGCCGTCCGGCCGCGGCCTGCGCGGTCGCGATGGCACTGGCCGAGGCATCGACGCCGAGCGCCGAACGCACCCGGCCAGCGGCAACAAGGCAGGCGACAAAGAGCCCACCGCCACAGCCGATGTCGAGCAGGTCGGAGCCCTGCGGCACCAGCGACACGCAGCGCGCGACCGGCGCGATCCGATGTCGGTGGTGCTGCATCAGCCGCGGAAGCAGCGGGCCGTCGGTGAACAGCGACCGCGCCAATGCACCAATGTCGCCCGTGGGGCGTTGATCGTGCAGTGCTTCGGGCGCCGGACGCGGGGCCATGGACGCTCCTTATCGGCACGCGATGCGCCGCGGGTGAAGCAAACCCGCGCGCCCCGCCCGGGTAGGGCAGCACGGGTTGGACAGCACGGGTTGGACAGCACGGGTTGGACAGCACGGGTTGGACCGCACGGCTTCGACCGCGTCGGTTCGACCGCGCGGATTCGAACGGGAGCGTCCGACTCCCCACCCCCCCGCCTGGGGCGCGGCGCCCGCCGTCACACGATCGAGCAGACCTCGTCGAAGTCGAGGCGCGGCAGGCGCGGGTGCAGCTTGGCCGGGTCGCCGTAGCCGAGGTTGCACAGGAAGTTCGAGCGCAGCGTGGTGCCCGCGAGGAACGCGGCGTCGACCTTCGCCTTGTCGAAGCCGCCCATCGGGCCGCAGTCGAGTCCGAGCGCGCGGGCCGCCATCATGAGGTAGGCGCCCTGCAGGCTCGAGTTGAGCATCGCGTTCGACTCGATCGCCACCGCGTTGCCCGCGTACCACGAGCGTGCATCCGCGTGCGGGAACAGCTTGGGGAGCTTCTCGTAGAACTCCATGTCCATGGCGACGATCGCGGTGACCGGGGCGGCCATGGTCTTGTCGATGTTGCCCGGCGACAGGCAGCCCCTGAGCTTCTCCTTGGCGGCGGCGCCCTTCACGAACACCACGCGCATCGGGCACGAGTTCGCCGCGGTCGGGCCGAACTTGAGGAGGTCGTAGAGGCGGCGGAGCAGGTCGTCGGAAACCTCCTTCGGCAGCCACCCGTTGTGTGTCCGCGCGGCGAGGAAGAGCTGGTCCAGCGCCGCCTGCGGGAGGGGTGCCTGTCCGGGGAGAGCGTTGGCGCTGGAAGCGTGGCCTGAGGAAGTTTGGCCTGAGGAAGTTTGGCCTGAGGAAGTTTGGTCGTTCATGTGCATCACGCCTTTCGGGGGGAGGGCGCGGAGTGTATCGCGGACACCATCGAATTCGGCAATGGGGCGATCGCTCGTCCGTTGCACCTCCGCCACCGCGGCCGCGTGGCGAGGAAACTTCGGAATTCGCCGCATATTCCCGTCACCAAGCGACGGGCAACCAGGAACTCAACCCACATGCGCAACAACCGCAACATCTTCGTCGTCCCGTCCATGCTCGCACTCGCGATCACCGGCGCCTCGCTCGCGCTCATCGCTCCGCCCGAGCCGCCGGCTCCCGGTGGCGGCGGTCCCGCTGGCGGCGAGCGCAAGCGCCCCAAGTTCGAGGATCTCGACAAGAACAAGGATGGCCTCATCACCGAGGACGAGGTCACCAAGGAGCAGTGGGAGCGCATGAAGAAGCGCGACAAGGACGGCGACGGCAAGGTCTCGAAGGACGAGTTCGGCCAGGGCGGCGGTCGTCCCCGCGGTCCGGGCGGTCCCGGCGGCGGCCCCGGCGGTCCCGGCACCCCGCCGGCCCCCGGCACTCCCAAGTGATCCGCTGATCCTTCCGGCAACATCGAATACACGCACGACGGCGCCGCGCACCACGCGGCGCCGTCGCGCGTTCCGGGCCGTGCGCACGCAGCGGCTACGCTGCGCGCATGAAGACGAAGGACGAGATCGTGCGCGACTGGCTCCCCCGCTACACCGGTCGGCGGCTCGAGGAGTTCGGCCAGTATGTCCTGCTCGTGAACTTCTCGAACTACGTCGAGATGTTCGCCGAGCGCTTCGGGGTGCCCGTCGTCGGGCGCGACAAGCCGATGCTCTCGGCCACGGCCGAGGACATCACCATCCTGTCCTTCGGCATGGGCAGCGCGATGGCCGCGACCACGATGGACCTCCTGTCGGCGGTCTCGCCGAAGGCGGTGCTCTTTCTCGGCAAGTGCGGCGGGCTCAAGAAGACCAGGATCGGCGACTTCGTGCTGCCGATCGCGGCGATCCGCGGCGAGGGCACGAGCAACGAGTACATGCCACCCGAGGTGCCGGCGCTGCCGTCCTTCCGCCTGCAGCGCGCGGTGAGCGAGGCGATCATCGCCCACGACCGCGACTACTTCACGGGCACGGTCTACACCACCAACCGCCGCGTCTGGGAGCACGACGAGAGCGTGCGCGAGTACCTCCTGCGGATCCGCGCGATCGGCATCGACATGGAGACGGCGACCATCTTCCTGGTCGGGTTCGCCAACGGGATCTCGAAGGGCGCGCTGCTGCTCGTCTCCGACAACCCGATGACGCCCGAGGGCGTGAAGAGCGCCGAGAGCGACCGCACCGTCACCGAGCGCTTCGTCGCGCAGCACCTGGAGATCGGGATCGATGCGCTTCGCGACCTGCGCGACTCGGGCGAGAGCGTGAAGCACCTCCGGTTCGAGTAGCGGCCCGGGTCGCGGTCGGCGCGAGCGCGGGATTCCCGGCCAGCGCGCGCTTGCGTTCGGGCGTGAAATGCCACCAGTCCCGCGGCGGATTCCCGCGGCACTCGGAGATGGTGGCGAGGAAGACATCGATCACGCAGGGATCGTGGCGCTGCGCCGTGACCGCGCAGAGGCGCTCGTACGTGCGGTAGGCGTTGCGCCGCGCCAGCTGCGCGCGGCTGCGGATCCCGAGCACCGCGAAGTCGCCGAGCGTCGCCTTGCCGACGTTCGCGAGGGTGGAGAGGGGCTTCGGAAGGGGCATGGCGACCTGTATAACACCCCTGAGATGCCCGCGCGCCTGCTTCATCCCCCGTACCGCCGCGTTCCGTGGAAGAACGGGCTTGGCTCGACGCTCGAGATCGCGACCGACGCGACCGAGCCCGGCGCACCGTGGACCTGGCGGCTTTCCTTCGCCGACGTGCCCGCCCGCGCGCCCTTCTCGAGCTTTCCGGGCATCGACCGCCACATCGCGGTGCTCGATGGCGAGGGCATGACGCTCGAGCGCGGCGCCGAACGCATCGCGGTTCCGCGCGAGGGCACCGCCTTCGCGTTCGCGGGCGAGGAGTCGATCGTGGGCACGCCCCTCGGCGCAGGCACGGCCACCGGCGCCGACGCGGGCACGCCGGTGCGCGATGCGAACCTCATGCTCGACCGCCGCGCGTGGACCGGCGCACTCGAGATCGTGCGCACCGATGCACCGCGCACGATCGCCATCGAATCCGAGTTGGCGTTGATCCACCTCGCGGACTGCGGCGAATCCGCCGGATTCCGAACGCGGGACGAATCCTCGCCCCTTCCCCTGCACT
>CAMBUI010000107.1 GCA_945870915.1 Candidatus Kuenenia stuttgartensis
GATGAGCTTGCGGCGCGAGATGACGATGTTGCGGCGCTCCTCGTCGATCTTGAGGATCATCGCGCGCATCGGCTTGCCGACGAACTCGCCGATGTCGCCGGGGCGGCGCACATCGACCTGCGACGCGGGCAGGAAGACCGGCACGCCGATGTCGACGAGCAGGCCGCCCTTGATCTTGCGCACGCACTTGCCCTCGATGACGTCGCCTTCCTTGCGGGTCTGGAGGATGGTCTCCCAGCCGCGGATGCGGTCGGCCTTGCGCTTCGAGAGGCGCACGCCGCCGGTCTCGTCCTCGAGGCTCTCGAGGAGGACCTCGACGACATCGCCCACGGCGACATCGGTGTCCTCGAACTCGTTGCGGTCGATGAGGCCTTCGCTCTTCAGGCCGACTTCGACGACGACATGGTCGCCGGAGAAGCCGACGACATGACCCTTGAGGATGCTGCCCGGCGCGTACGCGCTCACTTCCTTGGAGATGAGCGTGTCCATGTCGCCGCCGGCGACCTTGTCGCCGTAGGCCTCGCGGAGCATGCGCTCCACTTCGCCGTCCTGGAGCTTGAGATCCTCGATCAGGTTGTAGTCGACCATAGTGTGGTTGTGTTTCCTGCGCGAGGGCACCGAGCCGCCGCGCGCCGCGTTGTGTGCACCGGGTCGGACGACCGTCCGAGCTTGGATCCGGGGAGCCCGACGTGGCGACGGGCGAATCGCCGACGATACCACGACCCGCGTCCCTCCGCGCAGCGGGATGGTTCCCTCGGCAGTTATCCGCCCCGCGCTCCGGCGGTCGCGCGCGGCGTGGTTCCCGCGATCGGTTTCCGCGATCGGTTTCCGCGATCGGTTTCCGCGATCGGTTCCCGCGATCGGACTCCGCGGTCAGGCGATCGCGGGCTCCGCCTCGTCGCGCGGGGCGATGTCGCGGCGCATCGACATGAAGCCGAGCACGCCCACCATGTTGATCACGGTGCACACCACGAGCACCAGCGGCGCGTGTCCGCGCGGGGCGAGCCACTGGTGCAGTCCCCATGCCGCGAGCGGCGCCAGCACGCCGCGGATCCCGTTGAGCGTCACGTGGACGGCCATGTACTCCGCGTCGCGCTCGGCGGGCGCGAAGTCCTGGTGCCCGAGGTTCCACGCCAGCGTTCCGCCCGCGTAGCCGACCCCGAGCAGCACCGCGCCGAGGTACACGCACGCCACCGAGTCGAGGTACGCCGCCGCGGTGATGGCGGCGCTCGCCGAGACGAACGCCCAGCCGTGGATCGCGCGGAAGCGCACGATGTGCATCCGGTCCATCAGCCGCGCCCACACCGGGATCGCGAACGGCATGATCAGCAGCGGCACGATGGTGTTGATCATGATGCCGGCGGTGTAGCCCATCCGCAGCTGGTCGGCCACGACGAAGGTCATCGGCGCGCCGAGCATCAGGTTGCCGAAGCCGAACACGCTCATCCACCACATGAAGCGGGCGTAGAGCCGGTCCTCGCGCAGCAGCGTCACCATCGCCATCGGGTTGAAGCCGGCGTCCTTCTTCCGGCCGTCGAGTTCGGCCCGCTGCAGCTGCCGTGCGCGCCGCAGGCGCACCTTGCGGTAGATCTGGTTGCCGAACAGCCCGAACAGCGCGAGCAGGGGGAAGAGGTAGTGGTAGTTGTCGGGGTCCGAGTCCATCGCCTTGCCGACGACGAACCCCGCCGCCGCCAGGAACAGGCTCTGCACCGTCGCCAGCTTGCCCGCGATGCTGGCCCGGCTCGCCGTCGGGTAGTTGTTGCGCCACACCGCGGCGCGCACCGTGATCACGCCCGTCCACGCGATGCGCGCCAGACCGAGCGCGACGCACACCGCGAGCAGGCCGGCCCCGTTGCGGGGAAACAGCGCGATGGCCGCGACCAGCAGGCATGCCGCGATCTGCAGCCACGAGATGAACGGCACCTTCGGCCGCCCCTTCGCCAGCGCCGCCCACACGAAGCTGGTGAAGTTCGCCACGTTGGGCGCGGCCAGCGCCCACGCCGTCGCGAGGTCGAGCCAGAACGGATCGACCCCCGGCTGTCCCTCGAACGCCTTCTTGACCACGATCGCGATGGTGCCGCCCTCGATCGCGCCGAGCATGAGCGGCAGGAACGCCCAGCTCACCAGCTCGCGGCCGTAGGTCCGCCGGAGCAGGGGAGGCAGTTCGTTCGGATGGAAGCTCCTCGCGAAGCCACCGACCAGCCGCACGGGAAGAAGGAGGGGCGCCAACTCACGCATCGAGAACCAGACCTATCGGCAGAAGCGCCGATGGTAGGCCTCCGTTTCGCCGCCCCGGGCCACTGCGATGCAGCCCGCGTCATCTTGTCGAAGGCGTGCGGGGATGCCGGCGCCGCGTGCAGCGGCTCCGGCGACGGTCGCACGCGCCCAGTGACGACAACGGGCGCGGCCAATGGCCGCGCCCGCGTCATCTTGTCGAAAGCGTGCGAGGATGCTGGAGCCGCGTGCAGCGGCTCCGGCGACAGTCGCACGCGCTCAAATCACGGATTGCCGTTGGTCTGCATGATCGGGTACGGGCTCAGCGAGCTCGGCTTGTCGGTCAGCCACACGCGGCCGAGGTCCGACCAGGCGCCGCGGAGGTCCTGGTCCTTGTTCACGACCCAGTCCATGCGGGCCTCGTCGTGCGTCTGGGCCGTGTTCTTCAGCTCAGGCGACAGGTCGGAGGACAGCGAGTCGAGATCGGTGCGGTACTTGCGGTCCGGATCCGGAGCCGAGCAGCCGGTGAGCGAAGCGAACGACGCGCAGAGCACGACCGCGGTGGCGGTGGTGGCGGCGGTCATGGAGACGGTCGAGAGAGCAGTCTTGCGCGACATGTGGATCTTCCTCTTGAGAGGGGTGCATCATGGAGGAATCCGAGGGCGTTGTCAATCACTCGGAAAAGTCGGGTGTACACTCGGATCGCACGCTCCCCGACCCCCTCGGGCGGCTTCCAGGCACATCGCCTCGAACCTTGCTTGAACCCTTGGGATCGACGATTGCCGCGACGAAGACCAGGCCTCCTTTGCGTACATCGCATCGAGTGGAAGGTCGGGATCGATGGACGTCGAACCCACCTTGCAATAGGGTTCGAGCGCTCGTCCCTGGCTGGCGGAAGGCCATGCAAAGGCGCTTCCGCACCGACCGTTCCGGTCGGATACCTCCCGGCGGGGTCGCGGAGCGTGCACGCGCGGCGACGGCATCCCCGCGGCCGCCGCTCATCTACCGAATCGGGGCTGTTTCCGGCGGCGCGCGATCCGCAGCCGCCGCGTCGATCGCCTTCCAGCGGCGCACCGGCGCGGGCGACGGCATCCGCTCGATTCGCAGCGGAACCTCGATGGTTCCCGCAAACCAGCGCTGCAACACCGTCTCCGACTGGGCCTGCGCCTCGGGTTCCGCGCCGGACTTCGCATCCCCACGCCCCGCGGCTCCAAGGCTCGACCGGCCCCGCGCCACCGCCGCGTAGTGCGCCAGCCGCTCGTCGCCGGTGATGCGCAGCGTCCAGCCGTCGACACGCGCGTCCGACACGCGGCCGTCGCCTGCATCCACCTGTGCATACAGGCGTTGCATCGCCTCGGCGTCCTCGAGCGTGGACAGCCAGCGCGGTTGCCGGGCGAGGCTGCCACCGGACCACCACATCCGGCTCGTGCGCCTCGGTACGCCGTGTTCGCAGACCTCGACGCGCAGGCCGATCGCCATGCCCTCGAACGCCTCGTCGGCGGTCACGCGGTGGTCGAACCGAAGCCCGCCGCGCGGCGATCCGGACGACCAGAGCACCAGCCCCTGGTCGAAGACGCCCGTCAGGATCCGACGCAGCTCCGCGCCGTCGGCGGCCGTCCACGGCATCGAAGCCACCTCGGGGAGCGACGGCACCACCACCTTCACCGTCGGAAACGCCTGCCAGGCGCGGTCGTCGCCGGGCACGGAGCCCGCCCCGGATCCTCCGCCCGCGCCGATCCGCCGATGGGCGAGGGTGAGCGCGACCTCGTCGCCGGCGCGGGTCGCCGCCGGCATCTCCATCAGCAGCGCCGGGAACCGCCCGTCGGGGTGGAACTCCGCGAAACGCCGAGTTCCATCCGCGAACGACAGCTCGAGGCGGCCCTCGATGCCCGCAGGCCACCAGCACTCGGCGTCGAGCACGAGCAGCGGGGGCGCGCCGCGCCCGTCGGGCAGCAGGCAGCCGCCCAGCGCCGCCACCTCGAACGCGGGCGGGATCTCGAGCAACCTGAGCATGAGCGGATCGTTCGCGCCCAGCCGCGCCATCGCCGCCGAGCCGAGGTCGCGGTACTTCGCCCGCCAGGCCTGGCCCGGTGGACGGGCGTCGTCGTCGCCCTGCAGGAAGAGCTCGAACGCGTCGCGCACCTGCGCGTCGCTCGCGCCACCGGAGCGCACGCGGTACGCGAGCTCCCACGCGGCCGAGCGGTAGCCGCCGCCGGAGACTCCCGGCGTGGCGAACAGCAGCACCGAGGTCGGCGCCATGCTCCAGGCGCCCCGGTCGAGCAGCCGCACGCGCGCCGCGGCGGCGATCGCGATCACCCCGAGCACCGCGAACGCGGCGCGCACGAGCTCGCGGCGGTTGCGCGTCACATCGGCCTCGTTGCGCGAGAGGTGGCCGCACTCGCCGCACTGCAGCGCGGGATTCGGCCCCTCGGCCGGTCCCAGCTCGTGCCAGCACCTCGGGCAGCGACGGCGTCCGCGCGGAGGATCGCCGGCGATCGCCTTCGCGGCGTACGCCGTGCAGATCACGATGCCCGCGAAGGCACCGATCGAGAGAAGCCAGGCCGTGAGATCCGACACGGGTGCAGTCTACGAGCGCGGGCGTGCGCCCACGTCCCGTTCCACGCCGCTCAGCGCACGAAGGCCCACTTGACCAGTTCCCTCGGGGTCGGCGGCTTGCCCTGCATGAGCACGCCCACGCGGAAGATCCGCGCCGCGACCCACAGCATCCCGAACGCGCAGGCGAAGCCCCACACGATCGAGGCGATCGTCTGCCACAGCGGGATCGGCTCGGTCGCCGCGGTCAGGCGCAGGATCATCACGAACGGCGTCGCGGGCGGGACGAAGCCGGCGATCGTCGCCAGCATCCCGTTCGGATTCTGGACGATCGGCATCCAGAGCATGAGCGGCACCACGAGCACCATCATCACCGGGCCCACCAGCGACTGCGCCTCGCGGAGGTCGCTCACGGCGCTGCCGACCGCCGACATCATCGACGCCACCATGAAGTACGCCATGATGAAGAAGATGCCGAGGTAGACGAGGTGCAGCACCGGCACGAGGTCCATCATCGCCGCGGCCGAGAGGCCCGCGACGCCGAGGCCGCCGTACATCACCAGCATCACGGCGCTCACGGCCGAGTAGCCGAGGATCTTGCCGGCGAGCAGCTGCATCGGGCTCGCCGCCGCGAGCAGCACCTCCATCACCTTGTTCGACTTCTCCTCGATGGTGGTGGTGAGCAGGTAGTTCGCGCTGGTGAACACGCAGATCCACAGCAGGAACATGAATGCCGCGGGCACGATGAAGCGGAGTTCGGTGTTCTCCTTGGCCTCGCTGCCCTCGGGCGAGATGCGCAGCGTGCGCGGCGCGGGCAGGTCGGAGAGCCGGGCGAGCAGCGCCTTGTCGACGCCGCTCCGCGCGATCCGCTCCTCCTCGACCGCCTTGCGGAGCGCGCGCGAGACCTGCCCCACGTGCTTCGGCGAGAGCGAGCTCGGGATGAAGATCTCGAAGGAGCTCGCCTCCTTCGACGGGTCCAGCGTGTCGGCTCCGATCGAGGCGCCCGCGATGAGCGAGCCCTTCGCGAGCAGCGCCTTGAGGCCGTCGGCGGTCTCGCCCTCGGCGGCGGCGCGCCAGGTGACCTCGATCTGCTGCTCCTCCTGCGAGCCGAGCTCGGCCGCGGCCTCGAGCCGCGAACCGGTGTCGGCGGGCGGGTTCTCGGCGAGGTCCTGGATCTTCTCCTGCAGGGTGCGCCTGCGCGCGAGGATCTCCTGCGCGCGCGGCAGCACGGTGCCCGTCGGGTCGATCACCACGATCTCGCCCACCAGCGGCGGCGACTTCTCGGTGAGGAGCTTGGGGATCACCGCGATCACGCCGAACATGATCACCGGCAGCGCGACGGCGCCGAAGATGAAGCCCTTGGTGAGCGCGGTGTGGCGGAACTCGCGCCACGCGATCAGGAGGATCTTCCCGAGGTACGACTGCTGCGGGCGTTCACGCATCGATCCGCGCTCCCTTCCTGGCCTGGCCGTCCTCTGCACCCACGAGCTCGACGAAGAGGTCGTCGAGGTTCATCCGCCGCAGCGCCACCGAGCGCATGGGGGCGATCGCCAGCACCGCCGACATCGCGCTCGACGCGTCGTGCGCGTCGGAGAGCTCGATGTCGACCGTGCCGTTGTCATGGACCCTGGTGTCGCTGGCGATGCCGCTGCGCAGCGCCTTCTCGGCGAATTCCCGGGCATTCCCGCGCGGCTCGCACACGAGGCCGCGGTCGTCGTGCTGCGCGCGCAGCTCGGCGAGCGTGGCGTCGAGCACCTTCTCGCCCTTGTTGATGAGCACGACCTTGTCGCACAGCGCCTCGGCGGTGTGCATCTGGTGCGTGGAGAAGATGATGGTGGCGCCGCGCGCCTGCTCGCTGCGGATCAGGTCGGTCACCAGGCGCCCGTTGATCGGGTCGAGGCCCGAGAAGGGCTCGTCGAGGATCAGGAGGTCGGGCGCGTGGATGATCGACGCGAGCAGCTGGATCTTCTGCTGCTGGCCCTTCGAGAGCTCCTCGCAGCGGCGCTTGGAGACGCCCGGCAGCGCGAGGCGCTCGAGCCAGTCCTCGATGCGGCGGGTCAGGCCGGTCGGGTGCACGCCCTTGAGCCGCGCCATGTAGCCGACGAATTCGGCGACCTTCATCTTGCGGTAGAGGCCGCGCTCCTCGGGCAGGTAGCCGATGCGGTCCTTCATGGCGAGGGCGCTCGACCCGAGGACCTCGACCGAGCCCGAGTCGGGCGAGATGATCGACATGATCATGCGGATCGTGGTGCTCTTGCCGGCGCCGTTCGGGCCGAGGAAGCCGCAGAGCGAGCGCTCGGGGATCTCGAGCGAGATGCCCTTGACCGCCTGCACGCTGCCGAAGCGCTTGGTGACGCGTTCGATACGGACCGCGTTGCCCGCCGGGGAGGCGTTGGCGCGCGGTGATGGGGACTGGAGGACCGACATGGAGGCGAGTGTATCCGCGGCGGGAGACCGCACCGCGGCGCTGTTGTCATTTTTGCATGGAAGACAACAGAGTCCGGATCCGCCCGCGTTACGGGGAGTTCGCCCACCGTCCCGCAGGGGTCAGCGCGCCGCGTCGATCTTCGCCGGCGGCGCGATCGCGCCCTTCTCCAGCGTGTCGACGGCGACCTTGGTGTAGACGAGCTCGGTCTTGATGCCGCCGCTCTCGATGGTGGCGGTGCGGAATCCGAGCATGCGGTCCGCCTTCCGCCCCGCGGGGACCTCGACCGACTGCCAGTCGCGGAAGCGGATGACCTGCCCGCCCTGCTCGGGTGCGTCGGGAACGCGGTCCTTCGGCGGCGCGGGGATGTCGATGCCGAGGATGGTCGAGTTGGCGGCGTCGAGGTAGACCGTCCAGCGCTGGCCGGCGGCGGGGGCCGCGCCCGACGCCTTCGGGCTCATCGAGACGCGCCAGGCCTCGCGGCCGTCGAGCGTGGTCTTGCCGGTCGCCTCGAACTTCTCGAAGCGCGTGTCGAGCGAGTGGACGAGCGTCTGCAGGTCGCCGCCGCCCGACATCTCCTCGGCCACCTTCGGGTCGATCGCCCGCGCGCGGCCGGGCTCGCCCATCCAGGCGACGCCGCCGACCACGCCCATCTCGAGCACGCCGCGTCCGCCGGGCATGACCTGCACGAGCTGGCGCGCGTCGGGCGCGACGAAGCGGAACTCGACCCGCGCCTCGCCCACCGCGCTCTTGACCGTGGCGATGGTCTCGAAGCTCTTGATCGCGGCCCACGACCCGCCGCCGATCCGCTCGACCGCGGTGCGGACGAGCGCCGCGGCGTCGGGCGTGGTGGCGGTCTGCGCCGGCGCGGCGCCGACGATGGGCGCCAGCGGCGAGGCGGAGGCGAGGACGACGCCGCACGCGGCGACGGAGAGCGTGGCGATGGAGAGGGGAGAGCGGAGGATTCGGCGGTGCATGCGGGCGCTTCCTTTCGGGGTGGCCGAGCGACGCGCGTGCGCCGCCTCTGCTTCCTTCATGCGATCACGGCGCGGGAGACTTCGGGGCCTCGGGGCTCGGGGGAGCCTTCGGCGCCTCGGGAGCCTTCGGGGCCTCGGGGGACTTCGGGGCCTCGGGGGACTTCGGGGCAGCCGTCGCGTCGCCGTCCTCCTCGCCGTCCTCCGCGGGCTCGGGCTCGAGCAGCGCCTTGATCTCGGCGGGCAGCTCGAACTGCTCCGCGCCAACGGTGTCGAACTTCACCGAGTCGTAGACGGTCACGATCTTCTGGCCGGCCTGGGTGGCCTCGGTGCGCACCGGGAGCTTGAGGCCCTCGAACTCCTTGTACTCGACGAACACGGTCACGACGGGCAGCTTGCCCAGCTGGGTGTCGATCGTCATCTCGAAGCCGCGGGCGAGGCCGGTGGACTTCTCGAACCACAGCACCGACTTCTCCGCGCCCTTGGTGGCGCGGATCTTCCAGCAATCGAAGCCGCCGAAGGCCGCCTCGCCGATGGTCTCGACCTTGTCCCAGCGGCGCAGGGGGTCGACATCCTTCATGTAGTCGGCCTCGCGCGCGATGGTGGCGAGTTCCTTGCCCTCCATGAGGCGCGTGCCCTGGATCTTGTCGCTGGCCCAGCCGGTCTTGCCGTCGAAGCCGGTGCGGAAGGCGCCGACTCCGGGCATGTCGAGCGTGGTGGTCATCTTGTTCGGCTGGCCGGTGCGGGAGCGGATCGTGCCCTTGATGCCCTGGCCCGGCATCTCGATGGTGCCGGCCATCTCCATCGAGGTGCGCTTCATCCAGGTCTCGCGTCCGCCGATGGCGGCGACCGACTTCTCGATGAGCGACTTGGCGTCGGGCAGCGCGACCTGCGACGGGGCGGCTGCGGGCGGCGTGGCGGCCGCGGGTGCGGTTCCGCTCTGCGCCGACGCGCCCGTCGAGAGGAGTGCGGTCACGAGCAGGACGGCGGGGGAGCGGAGGCGCGACGGACGAAGGGTCACGGTGGGTCCTTGGTGGTTCGTGCGGTTCGGGCGGGTTCGTGCGGCGGCGGGGCGGGGCCACGCCGGCGGCGGAAGGGTACAGCGGGCGCGCGCGGACGATGCCGGTGCGCGCTGCATTCCACGGACTTGCGGGATCGGAGGAACCGGCCGGGCGCGCCCGTCGCGCGATCACTTCGGCTGGTCGGCCGCGGCGGGCGGCATGGCCGCGGGCATCTGCGAAGGCATGGCGTTCGGGACCAGCGCCGACTCGGGCGCGGTGCCGGGGGTGACCGACGGCATCGACTTGGCCGCGCGGGCGGCGAGCGTGCT
>CAMBUI010000108.1 GCA_945870915.1 Candidatus Kuenenia stuttgartensis
ATCCCGAATCTACGACACTTTTGCACGCGACATTTCGGCCGCGGAAAAAACCACCGCCGCGGAGAGACTCCGCCGGCGCCGGAGGGAGTCCGTGGCCCCGCGCTCACTCGAGGCCGGGCGCGAAGCCGCGGCGCATCGTGTTCTCGCAGACCGCGCGCGGCTCGACGAACTGCAGCAGGTAGTCGCGCCCGCCCGCCTTCGAGCCGATGCCCGACATGCCGAAGCCGCCGAACGGCTGGCGCCCGACGAGCGCGCCCGTGATGCCGCGGTTGAGGTAGAGGTTGCCGACGCGGAACTCGCGTCGCGCGCGCGCGAGGTTCGCGGGCTTGCGGCTGAAGACGCCGCCCGTGAGCTTGTACTCGGGCGCGTTCGCGATCGCGAGCGCGTCGTCGAAGTCCTTCGCGGGCATCACCGCCAGCACCGGTCCGAAGATCTCCTCGCGCGCGATGCGCGCGTCCGGCCCGATGCCGCTGAAGATCGACGGTCCGACGTACGGCTTGCCCACCTTCGCCTCGAGGCCCGCCGGGATGTCGAGCGTGAGCTCGTGCCTTCCCTCGCCCTTGCCGATCTCGATGTAGGAGCGGATCTTCCTCGCGGCCTCCTCGTCGATCACGGGACCGATGTCGGTCGACGGGTTCGACGGGGCGCCGACCACGAGCGCGCGGGTCGCGCCCACGAGGCGGTGGAGGAACGGTTCGTACGCGCTGCCCACGACGATCACGCGGCTGCACGCCGAGCACTTCTGGCCGCAGAAGCCGAACGCGCTCTGGCGCACCGCGAGCACCGCCTCGTCGAGGTCCGCCGAGGTGTCGACGATGATGGCGTTCTTGCCGCCCATCTCGCAGACGACCTTCTTCACGAACTCCTGGCCGGGAGCGACCACGCCGGACGCCTGCACGATGTCGAGGCCGACCGCCTTCGAGCCGGTGAACGCGATGAGCGCGACGCGTGGATCGCGCACGAGCGTCGCGCCGACCGTCTCTCCGGGGCCGGCGAGGAACTGGAGGGCGTCCTTCGGTGCGCCCGCCTTCCACAGGATCTCGCACATCATGCGCGCGATGCCCGGGGTCTGCTCGGCGGGCTTGACCACGACGGTGTTGCCGGTCACGAGCGCCGCGACGGTCATGCCGCAGCAGATCGCGAGCGGGAAGTTCCACGGCGCGATAACCGCGGCGACGCCGCGCGGCTGGTACCACTGCTCGTCGAGTTCGCCGACGAACTGGCCGAGCCGCTCGGCTGCGAAGAGCCGCGCGCCCTCGCGCGCGTAGTACTCGCAGAAGTCGATCGCCTCGCACACGTCGGCGTCGGCCTCGCGCCAGACCTTGCCCGACTCGCGCACGATCACGGCGGAGAGCTCGTCGCGGCGCGCGCGCATCTCGTTCGCGGCGGCGACGAGGACGGCCGCGCGCGCCGGGTACTCCGTGTCGCGCCACGCCTCGAAGGCCTTGTGCGCGGTGGCGACCGCGCGGCGGGCGTCGTCGGCGGTGCCGGAGTTCGCGACCTGCGGCACCGGCGTGCGGGCGACGGCGCCGGCGAAGGCGTCGCGCTGCGCCTTGACCGCGAAGTTGCGCATCGGCTCGGTGTAGAACGCGCGGCCGTTGGAGATGCCCGCGGGTGCCGCGCTCAGCGCGTGCCGCTCCGGCGCCTTGGCGATGCGGTCGACGCCGAGGTCGTTCTCGAACGCCCGATGCGGGCTCGCGAGCAGCCGCTCGGTCGACGCGTTGTCCTTGAAGCCGGCCTTGAGCCACGACTCGTTGGAGCTGTTCTCGAGCAGGCGGCGCACCAGGTACGCCATGCCGGGGATGAGCTCGCCGATCGGGACATACTCGCGCAGGCGCAGGTCGAGCTCGACCGCGGCGGCCTTGAGCTGGTCGCCCATGCCGTAGAGCATCTGCAGCTCGAGCGCCGACTTCGGGAGCCCGCGCTTCTCGAGCGCGGCGAGCGTGGCCGAGATCGACCGCGCGTTGTGGCTGCCGAGCGCGAGCTTCACGCCGCCCTCGCCCTTGCTCGCCGGCGTCGACGCGACGAACGCCGCGGCCATCCGCTCGAAGCTCGCGTCGGTGTCGACCTTGCGGCTCCACACCGGGACGGGCCATCCCTGCTGCTCGGCGTTGATGGTCTCGTAGTCCCAGTACGCGCCCTTGACGAGGCGCACGGTGACCTGCCGGCCGGACTTCTTCGCCCAGTCGATGATGCGGCGCGCGTCGTCGTCGCCCGAGCGCAGGTACGCCTGCATGGCGAGGCCCGCCTCGAAGTCGTACTTCTCGCACGCGCGCATGAAGAGCTCGAGCGTGAGGTCCTTGAGCGCGAACTGCTCCATGTCGAAGTTGACGAGCACGCCCTTGCGCTTCGCCGCGACGAGGATGGGGCCGATGTTCTCGAGCAGGCCGCGGATCGAGCCCTCGGTGTCGATCGGGTCGACGCGCGCCGAGAGCGAGCTGATCTTGATCGAGACGTTCGTGCGCGGGATCGCACCGAGGTGGTCGCTCTCGAGGCGCGCGTTCGCGCCCCACGAGGCCACCGTCTGCGGCAGGTTCTCGATGAGATCGAGGTACTTGCGGCGGTAGGCCTCGGCCTCCTCGTCGCTCACGCACGCCTCGCCGAGCAGGTCGACCGAGAAGCACAGGCCCGAATCCCAGATCCTCCGCAGGGTCGGCAGCGCGCTCGCGGCATCGGTGCCGGCGATGAACTTGGAGGCCATCGAGGTGATCTGGCCCGACATCGTCTTGGTGACCACGCCCTTCGCGAGCACGCCCGCCTTGAGCGCGGTCGCGACGAAGGGCGGCGGCGTGACGCCCGGCTGCGCCAGGTAGTCGGTGAGGTGGTCGTAGACCGCGTCGTTGTCCTTGAGCGTCGGGAAGCAGTCGACGAAGCGGAAGATCTGGACCTTGAAGGCCTCGTCCTGCATGGCCCAGTCCATCAGGCCCTCGCTCCACACCGCGAGCATGCTGGTTCGGGCGCTGCGCGCGCGGGTGAGGAAGTCGGTGCCGATCGCCTGGGTGCGGGCCTCGATCGCGGGGTCGCGCTCGACGATGCGTCCGGCGGGCGCGGAGGTCGCGGCGGCGGCGGAAGGTGCGGGAGCGGGCTTCTTCGACTTGAAAAACAGGGCCATAGAGCCCTGCAGTATAGATTCCGCCGTGCGTCGGGCGGACGCATGAAACGCGGTGAAATCGGGGTGCGGCGGGCGCGCGGTCGACCGCGGCCGCCGGGTCGTGCGGCCGGGGTCAGTAGGACGCGCGTCCGCCGGCGGCGGCGATGGCCCGCTCGTACACGCGCGCGGTGCGCGTGGCGGCGCCGTCCCAGTTGATGCCGCGGATCTCGAACGCGCCGTGCTCGACGAGCTGCCGCGAGAGCGGGGGGTACCGCAGGACGGCGATGATCTTGTCGGCCATGTCCTCGATGTCCCAGAAGTCGACCTTGAGCGCGTGCATCAGCACCTCGCTCACGCCGGAGCTCTTCGAGATCAGGACGGGCACGTTGTGGCTCATCGCCTCGAGCGGCGCGATGCCGAAGGGCTCGCTGACGCTGGGCATGACGTAGAGGTCCGCCATCGCGAACACGCGCGCGATGTCGCGCCCGCGCAGGAAGCCGGTGAACAGCACCTTGTGCCCGATGCCCATCGCGGCGGCCATCTCGATCATGCGCGCGGCCTGGTCGCCCGAGCCGGCCACGACGAACTTCACGTCGTCCATGTGCTCGAGCACCTTCTTCGCCGCCTGGATGAAGTACTCCGGGCCCTTCTGCATGGTGATGCGGCCGAAGTAGAGGACGATCTTGTCCTTCGAGTGGATCGGCTGGACGCCGGCATCCGCGGGATCGAGGTCGACGCCGTTGTAGACGACGTCGATCTTGGCGCCGTTCACGCCGTATCGGTTGATGCAGACGTTCTTGGTGAGCATGCTGACCGCGATGGCGCGCGTGGCGCCGTGCATGCCGCGGCGCTCGATGTTGTAGACCTGCTGGTTGGGATGCTCGCCCGAACGGTCGAACTCGGTCGAGTGGACATGCACGACGAGCGGCTTGCCCGAGAGCTTCGCGATCGCGAGCCCGGCGGGATAGGTGAGCCAGTCGTGCGCGTGGATCACATCGAACTCGAGGCCCTTGGTGGCGTCGACGGCGAAGCGCGCGTAGCGCTCGGCCATCCCCAGGAGGTCGCCGGAGTAGTCGGCGGCGTCGGCGCCGCGCGCGCCGACGGTCTCCTTCGGCCGCCCGGCGGTCTCGGGCAGCGCGGTCTCGATCGCGCGCTCGACCGGGTCGCGGACGAGCTCGGGAAACGCGCCCGCCTTCGCGAGGGTGCGGATGCGCTCGATGCTCCAGCCCGCCTCGCGCATCATGCGCACGCTCTCGGCGACGCGCGACGGCGCCGACTGCGCCGCCGAGTCGTACGAACCCGCGTATTCGCCCGGGATCTCGACGAACCGCGTCGAGGTGAACTCGGAGACGATGCGCGTCCACTCGGTGCGCTCGCCCTCGGTCATGGACGCCGCGTCGTGCGCGGCCGGGGCCGGCGGCGCGGTCCATGCGGGCGCCGACTTCGACGGCTCGTGCACCTGCCGCGTCGCGACCGGCGCGACCGGCGGCGGAAGCCGTCCGCCCGAGCGCTCGAGCACGGCGCCCGGGCTCACCAGACGCACGTGCGACGCGCTGTCGGCGGGCACCGTCTTCGGCAGGACGAACGTGACATCGACGTGCTGCCGGTCGAGCGCACGGGTCAGCCCGTAGCACGCCGTGCCAAGACCGCCCGTGATGAACGGGGGGAATTCCCAGCCGAGCATGAGGACCCGAAGCGCCATCCCTTGAACCATCCCTTTCCGTCGACCGGTGCCGCCGGCCGACGCGTCCACTCACTCCTCGTCGCCGCCGCCGACATCGCCGAGCGCGCGGAACGCCGCCTCGTAGGCGAAGAGGAACTTCGCCACCAGCGCGGGATCGCCCGCGACGCCCGCGGGAAGCGCATTCTCGAAGGTGTACAGCCGCGCGTCGTCGCGGAAGTGTCGGATGGTGGGCACCTTGCCCTTCCAGCCGAGTTCGGCGAGCTCCTCCTCGACGAGCTCCTCGATCGGATCGCCGAAGTGCATGAGGTCGCTCTCGATCGACTCGCTGAGCCAGCGGTCCGGCGTCGCGAAGCGCACGATGAGCGTGTCGCCCGCGGCGGCCGCGAGCTCGTACCAGGCCGGCTCCGGGCAGTCCTTCGCGTGGCAGCGCAGGCGGTCGGGCATGGCCTCGATGCTGGCGAAGACCCCGCGGGCGCTGGCTTGATCGAGGACGGACGCAAGGACTGGGTTCACGGCGGTGGATCTCGGGACGCGGGAATTCGTGCGGGCTGCTCGGGAAGGGCGGACATCGTAGCGGCGGCGCGAAGGATGGGCGACAAGCCCGACGCCGCGCGAGGGTTTCGCGGCAATTGCCCTCAGGCACACGCGCCATCGCCGCATCCGCGACCGGGGAGGCATCCCCTCGTGGCGTTCGCCGGGATGGTGCACTTTCTGCGGCTCCGAGAACCGTACGATGCGCGCTCGAAAACGAACGGAGGCTTCATGGAAGGTCGCGACAACGGAATGCGCGAAGGGGATCGGCGCGAGCAGGGACGGAACCCGCAGGCGATGGCGGCGGATGCAGGCGCCGCCGCTGCGGCGGCATCGACGGCCGCGCGTCCCGATGGCCCGTGGACCGTGCGCCGCCTCATCGGGTGGATCTCGACGTTCCTCGGCGAGCGCGAGGTCGACTCGCCGCGCCGGACCGCGGAGATCCTGCTCGGCGAGGTGCTCCGCGTCGAGCGCCTCAAGCTGTACATGGAGCCCGACCGCGAGCTCGAGGCGTCGGAACTCGCGACGCTGCGCGCGCTGGTGGCGCGCGCGGGCAAGCACGAGCCGGTGCAGTTCCTCGTGGGACGCTGGCCGTTCTTCGGCCGCGACTTCAAGGTGGCGCCGTGCACGCTGATCCCGCGTCCGTGCACCGAGACGCTCGTCGAGCGCGCGCTCGACGGGTACCGCGCGCGCGGTGGTGGTTCGCTGCGCGCGATCGACCTGTGCACCGGGACCGGTTGCATCGCGGTGTCGGTCGCACTCGGACTGCGCGCGATCGCGCGTCCATCGGGCGCGGGTTGCCGCCCGATCCGTGCCGCCGATCCGGCCACGGAGACGGTGGCGCGCGACCTCGCGCGCGAAGCGGCTCCCGATGCCGTCCAGTCCGGCGCACGCGCGACCGGAGCGGCCGCGGCCGACGCAGCCGCCTGCGACATCACGGTGGTCGCCACCGAGGTGGTCGCCGAGGCGGTCGAGCTCGCGCGTGAGAACGCACGCCGGCTCGGCGCGTCGCTCGACCTGCGCACCGGCGACCTCTGGTCGGCGGCGCGCCCCGGCGAGCGTTTCGACCTGGTGGTGTCGAACCCGCCGTACGTGACCGACGCCGAGTACGCCGAGCTCGACCGCAATGTGAAGGAATACGAGCCCGCGAGCGCGCTCAAGGGCGGCCGCGACGGCCTCGACCTGGTGCGGCGCGTCGTCGAGGGCGCGGCGGCGCGACTCGAGGCCGGCGGACTGCTGCTCGTCGAGATCGGCTGGAAGCACGGCGATGCGGCGCGCGCGCTTGTCGCCGGCCCGCGCTGGAGCGGCGTCGAGATCCTCAAGGACGGCGAGGGGATCGACCGCGTGCTCTGCGCCGAGCGCACCGCGGTGGCGTGAGCGTCGTCCGCGGCATCGACCTTGGCGGGTGGCGCGTCAGCCGCGGCGCGCGATCTGCTCGGTGAGCGCCTTGCGCGCCTCCTCGAGCAGCTGCGACACCTGGAACGGCTTGAACAGGAAGCAGTGCAGGCCTTCCTGGCTCGAGCGGACGATCGAGTGGTTCGGGTCGTAGCCGAACGCGGTCATCAGCATCACCGGCGTCGCGGCGCTGGTGTCCTTGGTCGCCTTGAACACCTCGTATCCGTTCGCGTCGGGCATGCGGACATCCGACACCACGAGGTCGAACGGTCGTCCGGCGGCGGCGCGGTCGCGGATCGCGCGGATGGCCGAGGTGCCCTCGGCGAACTCGGTCACGATGCAACCCTGCTGCTCGAGCACCGCGCGCACGGTGCTCCGGATCGACTCCTCGTCGTCGGCGACCAGCACCTCGCGGCCCTCGAACACCGGATCGCGCATGCCCTCGCGCATGAAGTCGTCGGCACCGAGCACGCCGCGCGGCCCCTTGGCGGCGGCGCGCATGAGTTCGTCGACCTTGGCGGCGTTCTCGATGAGGCGCGCGGCGATCGCGGCGGCCTCGGGGTCGCCGCTGCGCGCCAGCAGCGCCCGGGCGTCGTCGGCGATGCCGGCGAGCGGCGTCGCGGTCTCGCGCGCGAGCTGCCCGACGATGGTGCGGTTGGTCTCGCACCGTTCGGCGACGAGCATGTCGAGCGTGTTCAGCGACAGCGCGACGTAGCGGCCGAAGAGTTCGGCGCACAGGCGGTCCTCGTCGTCGAAGCGGTCGCGGTCGGTGCTCTCGGCGTTGAGCACGCCGACCACCCGGTCGTGGAGGCGCAGCGGGACGGTGAGCGAGCTGTGCGCGCCGGGAAGCCCGCGCACGTAGCGCGGATCCTGCTCGGTCTCGCCGCAGACGACGCTGAGGCCGGTGGTCGCGACCACGCCGCTGATGCCATTGCCCTCGGCGCGGGCGAAGATGCGCTCGCCGATCCCGAGCGGCACGAGTCCGCTGCAGAAGACGAGCTCCAACTGGCCGGTGCGCCGGTCGGTGAGCCGGTACTCGAAGTGGTCGAAGCCGAGCACGCTGCGGGTCGCCGCGACCACGCGTCCCTCGAGCGCGCGCAGGCGCTCGGGCGCATTCATCGTGCGCACGCTCTCGGCGTCGAACTGCAGCAGCTCGACGCCCGCCTGGTCCACGGCGTCGAGCCGGTCCTGGACGCGGCGGGTGGCGGTCGCGTCGACGAGCAGCGCGACGGCGCCCTCGGCCGGACCGTCGCCGTTCCGGCGCAGGGGGGTCATGACCGTGTCGTACCACGAGGTGCCGACGCGGAAACTCGAGCGCAGCGTCGCCGCGGTGGCGCGCGAGCGCTGCCACGCGCGCACGGCGTCGACACAGGCATCGCTGAAGCGGCGCATCGTCTCGGGCGACTGGCGCGAGAGACCCTGGTTCATCCAGACGATCTCGCCGCTCGGCTCGACGATGCCGACGCCCTGGCCCAGCAGTTCGAGCGCGCGCGCGGCGCGCTCCTCGGTGCTGGGCGGCGGGGTGGCGCGGAGCTCGTGGCGGTGCGCGGACTCCGCAGGCTGTCCGCCGGGAGTGTGCGCGCGTTCGGGATGTTGGTCGTCTGTCGGCATGGATCCGTCCGTGCGGCGGGGCAGTGTAGCCATCCCCCATCGCGGGAACATGCGCACCGACCGGGCATGGCGCGTGACGGATCGGGGTCCGCGCGGTCGGCGACTTTCGCGGCAGGGCCTGCCGAAGTGTCCGCACCATCTCGGCTTCGGTACACTCCCCCGACCGAGGTCGCCGTCCGGCGGCCGGGTGACGAAGGCACGCGCCCGAGCGGCGCGAGGCTGGAGTCGGGACGGACGCAGGACGGATCCATCATGAGGCGAACAGGGCTCCGACAACCCGCCTCCGCCGGAGGTGTGCTGTGAACGACGAGATCGCGCCGCGCGCCGATGTCGGCGTGGTCGCATGCAACCTGACCAAGCGCTTCGGCCACGCGGTCGCCGTCCGCGACGCGTCGTTCGCGCTGCCCTCGACGGGCGTCTGCGGGCTGCTCGGCCCGAACGGCGCCGGCAAGACCACCACCATCCGCATGATCGCCGGCGTGACCGCGCCCGACTCCGGTGAGCTGCTCGTCGCCGGCGTGGCGGCGGCGCGCGACCCCGCGGGCGTGCGGGCCCGGGTCGGCTACCTGCCCGAGTCGGCGCCGCTGTATCCCGAGCTCTCGGTGCGCGAGTATCTCGAGTACCGCGCTGGCCTTGCGTGCCTGCCGCGCCGCGGCCGCACCGCCGCCATCGACGCCGCCATGGCGCGCTGCGATGTCGCGCGCTTCTCCCAGCGCCTGTGCGGTCTGCTCTCGAAGGGCATGCAGCAGCGCGTCGGGCTGGCGGCCACGATCCTGGGCGACCCGCGCGTCGTGATCCTCGACGAGCCGTCGGTGGGACTCGATCCCGGACAGACGCTCGCCTTCCGCGAACTGGTCCGCGAGCTCGGCGCGACGCGCCTGGTGCTGTTCTCGTCGCACCTCCTGGCCGAGGTCGAGAGCGTGTGCACCGAGCTCATGGTGATCGCGCACGGCCGCGTGGTCGCGCACGAGCCGATGGCGGAGTTCCGCGCGCGAAGCTCCGAGCGCGGCCTCTACTTCGCCGAGACCGAGCGATCGTTCGCCGCCGCAGCGCTGGCGGCCGGCCTTTGCTCCGACGCGAGCGAGGCGCGCATGGCCGACGGCTGGGTGCGCACCGGATTCCGCGGCGTGGGACACGGCGACCCGCGCGAGTCGATCGGCCGCATGCTTGCCGAGGTCCGCATG
>CAMBUI010000109.1 GCA_945870915.1 Candidatus Kuenenia stuttgartensis
CCCAGCGCGCGCAGCACGAACCAGACCACATCGACCGTGGGCGCCTCGATCACCAGCTGCAGGAACACCGACGCCACGCCGATCGCGAGCGCCGCGCCGAACGCGAGTCGCCTGGCCGAATCGGCGTCGGCGGGATCCATCGGGCCGTCATTCCCAGCGCGGCCGAGCACGAACGCGCCGCCGGGGTCCCTGCCCCCGGCACCCCCCACCCGCGGCCAGAACGCGAAGCCGATCGCGGCGATCCAGGCCACGGACGACGCTCCGAGCGCGACGAACCAATCCGCGAACACCGAGTGCAGGCTCTTCACATCCTCGGGGCAGTTCGCGGGCTTCGCGGCCGCGAACGCCTCCTGCACCCGGTCGGGGCCGACGCCGAGGAACAGCGTCGTCGCGTCGCCGAGCATGCGGAGCCCCGCCTCGAGGTAGAACGCGCGGAACAGCAGGCTCCGCTCGCCCATCGCCTCGCCCACGGCGCCGCGCACGGCCACCGCAGCCAGCACCGCGGCGCACAGCGCGAGCACGACGATGCCACGCGGAGCGCTGCGCAGCCGCGGCACCACCGCCACCGTCGCCGCGGCGAGCGCCGTCGCCACGATCGCGCCCTTGCCGCCGTTGACCGCGAGCAGTGCGGCGCATCCGAGCGCACCGAGCGCGAGCAGCAGCGTGTTGCCCGACTGCTGCGAACGGCGTCCGAGCACCGCGAGCGCGCCGAGCGCGACCGCGCCCACGCCCATCGCCGTCGAGAACGGGTTCGAGAGCGCGAACCAACCCGTCGCCTCGGGCTGCATCAGCCGGCGCTCGTAGGTGAGCGCCGCGCTCGAGTCGGCGGGCCATCCGCGCTCGGCCAGGAACGACGCGCGCGTCTCGCGGTACATCGCCACCATCGCCGGATGCTCGACGAGCACCTGCACCGCGCCGCGCACCGCGAGCGCCGCCAGCAGTCCCGCGAGCACCGACAGCGCCACCACCCGCAGCCGCCGTTCGCGCACGAGATGGGCGACCGCCACGAACGCCGCCATCCCCGCCAGCCAGGTCGAGCCGCGGAACGCGTTGCCCGACCACGGGCCGACCCCGTGCAGCAGCAGCACCGGCACCGGAAGCAGCGCGAGCAGCACCATCCAGGGATGCACGCCCCTTCCCGACCGATGCTCGCCGAGCAGCGCCGCCAGCGCGCCGCCCAGCAGGATCAGGTCGAGCTGCAGCGACCCGCGCTGCGCCATCGCGAGCAGCGGCATCGCGTCGAGCGCGGGATCGACGTCGGCGAACCAGACCTGCGGCTCGATCACCACCATCGCGCGCAGCGCCGCGACCGCCAGGATCGCGAGTAGCCCGTTGGTGCGCAGCCGCCCGGCGTCGATGGTCATCCTCCGCTGCCCTTCGGTGGATCCTCGATCCGCGCCACGCTGGTCTCGAGCACGAGCATGACCAGGAAGATCCCGAACAGCTGCAGCCCCACCAGCGCGGCCTGCCACGGCTTCATCAGCCCGAGGCCGATGCCGCTCATCGCGGTGACCGCGGTCAGGAGCCAGAGCACCAGCACCGCGCGGCGCTTCGACAGCCCGAGCTGCACCAGCCGGTGCGAGATGTGCTCGTGTCCGCCCACGAACGGGCTCTTGCCGCGTCGCACGCGCCAGACCGTCACGTAGACGCCGTCGTACAGCGGGATCGCCAGCACGAGGATCGGCATGAAGACGCCGTACCACGCGGTGCCGAGCGCGTAGTCCGGGTGCGCCGCGTCGACGAAGGTCGTGCGCGCCGCCATGCACGCCAGGATGTACCCGACGAACAGCGACCCGCCGTCGCCCATGAAGATGGCCGCAGGCGGGATGTTCCACACCAGGAAGCCCGCCAGCGAACCGGCGAGCAGCGCCAGCGCCGACGCGATGAACCACTGCCCGTTGAGGATCGTCGCCACCATGAAGCACAGCGCGGCGATCATGCCGATGCCGCCGGCGAGGCCGTCCATGTTGTCGATGAAGTTGACCGCGTTCACGATCACGACGATCCAGACCACGGTCAGCACGATGCTCAGCACCTCGCCGCTCCCGTCGCCGAGGAAGCTCGCGAGCAGGCGGACATCGCTGAAGAGCACGGTGCCCACCGCGACCGCCAGCTGCAGCAGGAGCTTCGGCCACGCCGAGATCGCCCGTCGATCGTCGTAGAGACCCATCAGGTGGAGCACGAGCGCGCCGATCAGGATCACCAGCCAGTCGCGCATGGTCGACTGGGCGCGGCCGAGGTGCGGCTCGATGGCGGGCGCCCATGCGACCAGCCGCTCGGGCGCGAGGGCGAGCGCGGCCAGGCCGAGGGCGATCGGTCCGATGACCGCCCAGAAGATCGCGATGCCGCCGATGTTGGGGATCGGGCGCAGCTCCTTGACATGCCCCTTGGCGCCGGGGGTGTCGAGCGCGCCGACGCGGGCGCCGAGGCGCGCAAGCAGCCCGCTGAGGGGCGCCGAGAGCGCGAAGCCGAGAAGGAGGAGCCCGAGGACGATCGCAAGCATGTGCTCGGGTAAGGTATACGCAATGACCGCCCTCCGATCCGTCACGCTCTACTGCTCGAGTTCGCGCAGCCTCGACCCCCACTTCGCCGTCGCGGCGCGTGCCGCGGGCGAGCTGCTCGCGCACCGGGGCATCACCCTGGTCTACGGAGGCGGCGGCCTCGGGCTCATGGGCGAGGCGGCGCGCGCGTGCAAGGCGGCGGGCGGGCGGGTCGAGGGGATCATCACCCGCAAGTTCCTCGACCTCGAGCAGGGCTGGCTCGGCTGCGACGAGCTGGTGGTGGTCGAGACCATGCGGGAGCGCAAGCGCATCCTGATCGAGCGCGCCGACGCGTTCCTCGTCCTCCCGGGCGGCATGGGCACCTTCGAGGAGTTCTTCGAGACCCTCGTCGGCCGGCAGATCGGCGACCACGCCAAGCCGATCGCGGTGCTCGACGACCACGGGTACTACCTTCCGCTGCAGTCGCTCATCGAGCACTCGATCCGCGAGAAGTTCGCCCGCGAGGCGATCCGCGAGGTGCTGCACTTCGGCACCGACCTCGCCGCGCTCGTCGACTGGCTCGATGCCTCGGTCAAGGCACCCGTGCACGCCGACCCCGAGCGGTTCCTGCCGATGGGACCGAAGGTCCAGAACGCCTGATGCACCCCGCATGAACGCCGCCGACGCACATCCAGACGCGGGCGACCTGCCGCCGATCGGCCTGATCGCCGGCCAGGGCGCGCTGCCGCTGATCGTCGCGCAGGGCATGCGCGCCGCCGGGCGCCGCGTGGCGTGCATCGGGCTCCGCGACCAGTTCGTGTCCGAGCTGCCCGCGCTGTGCGACGACTTCGCCGAGGCGGGCGTGGTCCAGCTCGGCCGCTGGCTGCGCCTCGCGCGGCGCTTCGGCGTGCGCGAGGCGGTCATGGTCGGACGCGTCTCCAAGGCGCGCATGCACGACCCGATGCGGCTCTTCCGCCAGCTGCCCGACTGGCGCGCCTTCAACCTCTGGTACCGGAAGCTGCGCCACGACCGGCGCTCCGCCACCCTGCTCACCGCGCTTGCGGAAGACCTCGCCAAGGAGGGTCTCGTCTTGATCGACTCGACGACGTACATCCCCGACCACATGGCCTCGGAAGGCACGATGACGCGGCGCGCGCCGACCGCCGAGCAGTCCTCGGACATCGCCTTCGGCTGGGAGCTGCTCCGGCAGGTGGGCGCGCTCGACATCGGGCAGGCGATCGCGGTGCGCGAGAAGGATGTCATCGCCGTCGAGGCCGTCGAGGGCACCGACCGGATGATCGAGCGCGCCGGCCAGCTGTGCCGCCGCAAGGGCTGGACCCTGCTCAAGACCGCGCGACCGGGCCACGACATGCGCGCCGACGTGCCCACGATCGGCGTCTCCACCATCGAGCGGATGCACGCCGCGGGCGGCGGCTGCATCGCGATCGGCGTGGGCCGGGTGATCCTGGTCGACCGGCCCGCGGTGCTCGCCGCGGCCGACCGCCTCGGGATCGCGGTGGTCGGCGTGGCCGACGGGCGCTGACCGCCGGCGAAGCTGCGGCGAAACCACTGGAAAACAAGCGGTTTCTCCCGCAGGGAAACGCGTGCGCGTCCGCGCGTGGCACCCCCCTTTCGGCTATACTCGGGATCCCACCCCCGAGTGTCGCGAAAGGACAGGTTTTCGATGGCCGACGGCGCCCAATCACACGGTTCGAACCCGGATCCGAATGCGCAGCCCGCGCAGCACGACCGCGTGCTCGACCTCGACATCGACCGCGAGCTCCACGAGAGCTACCTGACCTACGCGATGAGCACGATCATGGATCGCGCTCTGCCCGACGTGCGCGACGGCCTCAAGCCCTCGCAGCGCCGCATCCTCGTGGCGATGAACGACCTCAAGCTGTCGCCCGGCCGCAAGCAGATCAAGTGCGCCAAGATCTGCGGCGACACCAGCGGCAACTACCACCCGCACGGCGAGAGCGTCATCTACCCGACGCTCGTGAACATGGGCCAGGACTGGAAGGCCCGCTACATGTTCGTCGACAAGCAGGGCAACTTCGGCTCCATCGAGGGCGATCCGCCGGCCGCCATGCGCTACACCGAGGCGCGCATGACCCACGCCGCGATGGCGATGATGGAGGACCTCGACAAGGAGACCGTCGACTTCAAGCCGAACTACGACGAGCGCCTCATGGAGCCGTGCGTCCTGCCGGGCAAGTTCCCCAACCTGCTGGTGAACGGCTCGAGCGGCATCGCGGTCGGCATGTCGAGCACGATGCCGCCCCACAACGTGCGCGAGATCTGCGGCGCGATCGTGGCGACGATCGACGACCCGCTGATCGGCGTCGAGCGCCTGATGGAGATCGTCCCCGGACCGGACTTCCCGACCGGCGGCATCATCATGGGCCGCCGCGGCATCATGGAGGCCTACGCCTCGGGCCGCGGCCGCATCGTCGTGCGCGGCTGCGTGCGCCACGAGAAGTCGGCCGGCCGCGACGTGATCATCATCGACGAGATCCCCTTCCAGGTCTCGCAGTCGGCGCTCATCGAGAAGATCGTCGACGCCCACAAGGAAGGCCGCATCGAGGACATCTCGCAGGTCCAGAACCACTCGGGCCGCGACGCGCGCACGCGCATCCAGGTCGTGCTCAAGAAGGGCGCCGACCCGGCGATCGTCGAGAAGCAGCTCTACGAGTTCACGCCGCTCCAGTCGAGCTACTCGATCCAGAACATCGCGCTGGTCAACCACCAGCCGCGCACGCTGTCGCTGCGCCAGATCATCCAGTGCTACATCGACCACCGCTGCGACGTGATCCGCCGCCGCTGCGAGTTCGAGCTGCGCCACGCGCGCCAGGCCGCCCACAAGCTCGAGGGCCTGATCTACGCGGTCTGCGACATCGACGAGGTCATCCGGCTCATCCGCACCAGCCGCACCCGCGAGGAGGCGATCACGCGGCTCATGGAGCGCGCGTTCCGCATCCCGCCGTCGTACCCGCGCATCGACATCGTCCCGGCCCGCCTGGTCGACCGCGCCGAGGCGCTGTTCGCCGACGGCAAGGGCGGCGTGCACCTCACCCGCGTGCAGGCCGACGCGATCGGCGCACTCCGCCTGATCCAGCTGGTCGGGCTCGAGATCGAGAAGCTCGCCGGCGAACTCGCGTCGCTGCTCGCGAAGATCGACGAGCTCGAGGCGATCCTCGCCGACGCCGGCCGCATCCTCGCCATCGTGCGCGCCGACACCGTCGGCCTCGCCGAGCGCTTCGGCGACGAGCGCCTCACCCGCATCGAGGGCAACGAGGCCGAGGACTTCGAGCTCGGCGAGCTGGTGCCGCAGCACACCTGCGTCGTCACCGTGAGCCACGCCGGCTACATCAAGCGCCTGCCGCTCGACACCTACCGCACGCAGGGCCGCGGCGGCAAGGGCATCAAGGGCTCCGAGCAGCGCGACGACGACTACGTCGAGCAGGTCATGGTCTGCGGCTCGCACGACGACCTGCTCTGCTTCACCGACACCGGCCGCGTCTTCCGCATCAAGGTCTGGCAGATCCCCGAGATGGCCCGCACCGCGAAGGGCCGCGCGATCGTCAACCTGCTCGAGCTCCGCGAGGGCGAGAAGGTCCGCACCTTCCTCCCCATCGAGGACTTCGAGAAGAAGGAGGACTACCTCCTCTTCGCGACCTCGGGCGGCCGCGTGAAGCGCACCAGCCTCAAGGACTACCGCAACGTGAACCGCGGCGGCATCATCGCCATCGCGCTCAACGACGGCGACAACCTCGTCGGCGTGATCTCGACATCGGGCACCGACCACGTGTTGCTCGCGACGAAGGAGGGCATGGCCATCCGCTTCGACGAGGACGACGCCCGCGTCATGGGCCGCGACACCGCGGGCGTGAAGGGCATCGAGCTCGCCGAGAGCGACGCGGTCGTGGGCATCGTGCGCTGCGACGACACGCGCGCCCTGCTGACCGTCACCTCGAACGGCTTCGGCAAGCGCACCGGGTTCGGCGAGTACCTCGTGCAGAGCGAGGACGGCTCGACCCGCGCCCAGTCGCGCGGCGGCAAGGGCCGCATCGACATCCAGACCAACGACAAGAACGGCGTCGTGGTGGCGGTGCTGCCGATCTCCACCAGCGACTCGGTGGTGGTCGTCTCGAGCAGCGGCATGCTGGTGCGCACGCCGGCCGCCGAGATCCGCGAGATCGGCCGCAACACCCAGGGCGTCCGCGTCGTCCGCCTCAAGGACGGCGATGCGGTCGTCGGCGTCGCGAGCGCGCCGAAGGACGACGAGCCCGAGTCGGCGCCCGGCGAGGGCGGAGCCGACGGCACTGCGGGAGCCGACGGCACTGCTGGAACCGACGGCACGACCGGCGGCGACCCCGGCACCGGAGGCGCGAAGTAGCCCGTGTTCCGCGTCCGGCGCCAGAAGCACGAGCCGCGCATCGAGCTCGCGCCGCTCATCGACGTGATGCTCTTCCTCCTCACCTTCTTCATCTACCAGGTGATGGTGACGGAGCGGGTCGACCTGGTCCCGATGGAGCTGCGCACCTTCCAGTCGGGCACCGCCGCGAAGCCCGCGGCGGCGGCGACCATCTCGATCGACCTCGACGGGATCCTCTACCTCGACCGCATCCCCGTGGCGCTCGACGAGCTCGTGGCGCGGCTTGAGCCGATGCGCGAGACCTCGCCCGACCTGATCGTCTACCTCGCGCTGGCCGATGGAGCCTCGCCGGTCGATCGGTCGGCGCTGCTGCTCGATGTGTGGGACCGCCTGCAGCCGGCCAAGTTCAATGTGAACATCGTTGGGCGCCGGAGCCGCGGCCCCGAGATCCGCGACGCCGCGGCGCCAGAGGGTGCCGTGCGTCCCGACGGCGCTCCCGCCCTCCCCACCGCGCGCGACCGCCCCCGCACGAACCCGGCCAACGCGGCGGATTCCTCAGCGACCGACGCCGGACCGGCGCCTACGGTCACGCCCGCGCCCGGGTAACGCCCCGGCGACGAACCGCCTCGCAGCAGACGCCCTCGCCCCGCAACCACACCGTGCTCGTCTGGATCCACCGCAATCTCCCCATCGTCCTCGCCGCGGTGCTCTCGCTGCTGCTGCACACGGTGGTGCTGTTTCCGCTGATCGAGATCGTCGGCCTCGGGCGGGCGAGCGACGACGCCGAGCACGCGTCGATGGGCAACGCGAACCGCGGCCTCAGGATGCCCCTGAAGGGTCTTGATCCGGACCGCGAGATCCGGCCGGAGCAGTTGTCCGAGCAGGAGCGCCGGATGCAGCGCAACCTCGCGATGCGGCGCATGCAGCAGGAACTGCGCGAGAAGCGGGCGGAGGCGCCCAAGCCGGAGCCGCCTACGCCGGAGCCCCCCAAGCCCGAGCCCCCCAAGCCGGAGGAGAAGATCGAGCTCGGCATCGACGACTCCACCGCCGTCACCATGAACTGGATCGGCTACGCCGAGTACGAGAAGCACCTCGCCGCGCTCGCCGAGGTCGAGCAGGCAGCGCTTCGGCTCGAGGCGTCGAGCGGCGCCGGAGGCACCGCGTCTCCCACGCTTCCTCCCGCGCCTCCCGCGCCGACGGTCGCGATGTCGCCCAATCCCGGCGACGCCAGCCTGCCCCCCACCGCGGGCGGCGCCGACGGCGCGGCCGAGACGAACCTGATCGCCCCCGCGTCGACCACGCCGAGTTCGCCGAGCGCCGCCACCGCCCGGACCGAGACCCCGGAGGCGACCGGCACCGACGCGGAGACCGCACGGCCCGAACCCAAGCCGGAAACCAAGTCGGAGTCCAAGCCGGAAACCACGCCTGAATCCACGCCTGAAACCAAGCCCGAAACCACGCCTGCACCGACGCCCGACCCCAGCGCGAAGCCGCGTCCTGCGCCCGTCACCGACCCCACCACCCGGCCGCCGACCGAGCTTCCTCCCGACACCACCGTCGACGACCCGACACTGCCCCCCGCCGAGACGCGCAAGCCCGACGGCACCACCGCGCCGCCAGAAACCGCGACTCCCGACGCGACTCCGCCACAGCCGACGCCGAGCGAGGCGCGGCCACGCGAGCGTCCCGATCCGTCGGCGATCGAGCCCGAGCGTCGCCTCGACTCCGCCAAGTCCGGCGAGGCGGCGAATCTTCCGCCGCGCGAGAGCGCCGACCCGAACGAGCAGCGGCCGCTGCCGCCACTTCCCGCGCCCGTGCTCCCGAACGATCCGAGCACCGAGACCTCGACCAGCGAGAACCCGACCCCCGGTGCCGCGAGCGATGCATCGACCGCCACCGACGCGACCAACCGTCAAGGTGGCGGAGTCAAGGGACCCGAGGTGATCGACGGCGCGGCATCGACGCCCGCGCCCCCGTCGCCCGCGGGCGCGCCCGGCGACGCCCGCGCCGACCAGGGCGCGCTCTCGACGCGCGAGAGCGACCCGACCTCGCTGATCGATGTGCCGCCCTCCGCGTGGCAGAACGGCAAGCCGCTCGCGCGCAAGGGAATCATGCTGCAGACGGTGAAGCCCCGCTTCCTCACGCTGAACCTGGTCGATGGCGTGCGCTTCAATCCGATCGTCGAGCTGATCATCGGCCGCGACGGCGTGCCGCAGCATGTCGTCATCGCGCGCAGCAGCGGCAACGCGAGCGTGAACGAGGCGATCCGCAGCGCGCTCTTCAAGTGGCGCGCGAGCGGCAAGCAGATCTCAGAGCTCAAGCCGGGCCAGACGGTCACCATCCGCCTCAAGCTGATCATGCTGCAGGGCTGAGCGGGTCCGCGCCGTGCCGCCCGCCGATGCGGGCCGCGCCCGCACGCTACGCCAACCGCTCGCGCCACGCGTGGAGACGGTGGTGGTCGGTCAGGTCGTACTGCAGCGGCGTGACCGTCACGAACCGCTCGTTGAGCGCCTCGACATCGGTGCCCTCGCGGGTGTGGAAGAACTCCATGCCGTTGCCGTTGGGCCAGTAGTACGGCCGTCCGTCGGGGGAGACGCGCCGCTCGTAGTTGT
>CAMBUI010000110.1 GCA_945870915.1 Candidatus Kuenenia stuttgartensis
GAGGCGCTGCGCGGCATCCTCGCCGCCTACGCCGCGCGCGACGCCGCGCAGGTCGACCGGCGCACCGGGGAGTACCACGCGATGCTCGTGTCGGTGCACGGCGGTCTCGACCGTGCGGCCGCGCTCGAGGTGGCGATGAGCCGCGCCGAGCCGTTCTACCAGGCGTCGGTGCTCTACCTGCTGGCGTTCCTCCTCGGATGCGCGGCCACGCTGCTCGGGCCGATCTCGCCGACGGTGTGGCGGCCGGGCCTCGCCCGCGCCGCGCTGGCGGTGATCGTGCTCGCGTTCGCGCTGCACACCTTCGGCCTCGCGGCGCGCATCTACCTGCAGGGGCGCCCGCCGGTCACGAACCTCTACAGCTCGGCGGTCTTCATCGGCTGGGCGTGCATCCCGCTCGCGCTCGCGGGCGAGTGGTTCTCGCGCATCGGCCTGCTGTCGCTCGCCGCGTCGCTGGTCGGGTTCGCCACCCTCGTCGTCGCCCACAACCTGTCGGCCTCGGGCGACACGATGGAGATGATGCAGGCGGTGCTCGACTCGAACTTCTGGCTCGCGACCCATGTGGTCGTCGTCACCATCGGCTACTCGGCGACATTCCTCGCCGGCTTCATCGCGATCCTGTTCGTGGCGGGCGGCGCGCTCACGCCGCTGCTGCGCGGCGAGGCGATGAAGGCGCTGCCGCGCATGATCTACGGCACCATCTGCTTCGCCGCGATCACCAGCTTCGTCGGAACGGTGCTCGGCGGCATCTGGGCCGACCAGTCGTGGGGCCGCTTCTGGGGCTGGGATCCCAAGGAGAACGGCGCCGCGCTGATCGTCCTGTGGAACCTGATGATCCTGCACGCGCGCTGGGGCGGCATGATCCGCGACCGCGGCGTCGCGGCGCTCGCCATCGCGGGCAACATCGTCACCGCCTGGTCGTGGTTCGGCACCAACATGCTGGGCGTCGGCCTGCACTCCTACGGCTTCATGGACTCGGCGGTGTTCGTGCTGGTGGCCTTCTGCCTGTCGCAGCTCGCGCTGATGTGCATCGCGTTCGTGCCGGCGCAGCGGTGGCGCAGCCGCGCCGCGTAGCGCACGCAGGCTCCGGGCGCTCCACCGTTCATCGACGCGGCGCCGGGTGCGCCCAGTCGGCCTACGGCACCGGATCGTGACCGCAGCCGCCCCACGGCTGGCAGCGCAGCAGGCGCCGCAGCGTGAGCCGCGAGCCGCGCCACGCGCCGTGCTTCGTGAGCGCCTCGATTCCGTAGAACGAGCAGCTCGGCGTGAAGCGACAGTGCCCCCCGAGCAGGGGCCCGAGGAAGACCTGGTACCCGCGCACGCCGAGGATCAGGGCGCGGGCGACGGGCCCGGGTCTTCGCGCGGGGGCTCGCTCTTGCGATGGGCTCGCTTCTGCCATGTGGAGTGGAGGTGGCGCACCGCGCTGCCGAACGCGGCGCGGTACTGGTCGAGGGTGAGTGGTTCGTGCGGTCGGACGACGACCACGAAGTCGTACGGTCCCGGCGCCGCCGCCGGAAGCGCGTGCTGCCCGAGCCGGAACGCCTCGCGCACGAGCCGCTTGATGCGGTTCCGGCGCGCGGCGGTTCCGACGCGACGGCCGATCGAGATACCGAGGCGGTGCGTCGCGGCGCCATTGGGCCGCGCGTGCACGGCGATCGCCGGTCCGTCGGCGCGGGCGCGCGCATCCATGACCTCCTTGAACACGCCGCGTCCGCGCAGACGCTGGGCGCGGCGGAAGGTGAACCGACCGCTCGCTGCATCGCCGCTCGGTTCATTCCCGCGGGGAACCCCGCCGCTGGGAACCCCGCCGCTGGGAACCTCGCGGCTGTGATCCTCGCGGCTGGAATCCTCGCGGTTGGGATCCTCGCCGCTCATGCCTCGCGCTCCATGCGGCGCCGCCACACGCGCATCAGCCGCGAGCGGGTGAGCACGCCGGCGACCTGCCCGTCGTCGCCCTTGACCGGGACCGGTCCGCGCTCGAGGAGGTCGAGCGCCTGGTCGAGCGGCATGTCGCGGTCGATGGCGCGCACGCCGGTGCGCGCGATGTCGCGCACCTGGAGCAGCGGCAGCGCCTCGCGGTTCACCAGCGCGATGCGCAGGTCGCGCGCGCCCACGATGCCCTCGAGCCGGCCCGCGTCGTCGAGCACGATGAAGTCGTCGTTGCTGTCGGCGAGCGCGACGAGCGTGCCCGCCGACGCGGACCCGCGCACCACCACCGCCTCCTTCAGCGGCACGTCGCCGACGCGCAGTCGCCGGAGCGACGACATGTCGGCGGTCGAGCCGAGCCGCACGCCGAGCGCCGCGAGCTCCGCGGTGTAGACGCTGTGCCGCTCGAGCAGCCGGGCCACGATCGTGCCGAGCGCCGCCACCAGGATGACGGGCAGCAGGATCGACGGTTCACGCGAGAGTTCGTACACCAGCATGGCGCCTGCGAGCGGCGCGTGCGTCGTGCCCGCGACCACGCCGGCCATTCCCGCGAGCGCGAGCCGGGTGGGCCCGACCTCGGCCACGAACGGCACCAGCTCGCCCATGCTGCCGAAGGCGCCGCCCACCAGCGCCCCGACCAGGAGCGACGGCGCGAAGAGTCCTCCGATGCCGCCCGAGCCGAGCGTGAGTCCGGTCGCCACGCACTTGACCACCGCGAGCCCGATGAGCAGCGCGCCCACCACCAGCGCCGTCTGGCGGTGGTAGAAGCCGGGATCGAGCACCGCATGCGCGAGCGGGTATCCGTTGCCGTAGAAGGGGGGCAGCGTGCCCTGCCCGAAGTCGAGCCAGCGCCCCGCGAAGGTGATGTGCAGGATGCCGAGCGCCGCGAGCAGCGCCGCGCCGGTCGCAGGCGACATCCACCGCGGGATCGGCAGCCGGCTGAACGCCGTCTCGCACGCCTGCACCGTGCGCACGAAGAACACGCTCGCCACGCCGCACGCCACGCCGAGCAGCGCGAACGCGGGTGCGGTCGTGATCGTGAGTCCCGCGCTGCCACCCGACGAGAGGTGCTGCGCGCTGATGCCGAAGAGCGGCTCCTGCGAGCCGATGAGCGTCTGCACCGTCGCCGCCGCGAACACCGCCGCGATCACGATCGGCGTGAAGGTCCGCAGCGAGAAGTCGCGCAGCAGCACCTCGAGCACGAAGAAGATCCCCGTGATCGGCGCGTTGAACACCGCCGCGAGTCCCGCCGCGGCGCCGCATCCGACCAGCGTGGTCGCGGTCTGCGGATCGACGCGGAGGAAGCGCGCGATCACCGACCCGAGGGTCGCGCCGATGGTGACGATCGGTCCCTCGGGCCCCGCCGATCCACCGCTGGCGATGATCGCGGTCGAGCCGAGCCAGGTGCGCGCCGCGAGCGTGCCCGGCAGCTGCGACCGTCGCCGGTGGATGGCGTAGAGCACGCTCGACACGCCATGCGCCCGGATCTTCACCGGGAACATGTTCTGGATCGCGCCGCACAGCAGGGCGCCGAGCACGGGCACCACCGCGATCGCCATCGCCGCGCGCGCCGGGTGGTCGCGCAGCCAGTCGATCGCGTGGTGCTCGGCCCACTGGATGGGTCGGATAAATGCGAGGGCGATGGCCGCCAGCGCCACGCCGGTGGCCGCGGCCCAGAGCAGCAGCCTCCGCTCGCGGGTCAGCCCGATGCGGTTGAGCCGACGGGTGACCGCCTTGGAGATCCGCGGCCAGTCGTACCGGCCACCGACGCGCGACCGCCCGCCCGGGTGGGGGGGCTGGGTGTCACTGGGGCTGGAGGGTTGGCTCGGGGCCATCGTCCGTAGGTCGGCAAAGGCGGCGCGGGAGGCGCAAAGTCCCGCTATACTAACCGTCTTCGCCAGAATTCCGTGCCGCGCGGCCGGCCCTCTCCGGGGTCCCCGCAGGCACACCTTGAGCCGACCGAGAGATCCCATGATCGAAGCACTGAAGAGCGATGCAATCGTCGAAAAGCTGGGTGGCCGCTTCAAGCTGACCGCGCTCATCCAGCGCCGTCTCGGTGAGATCATCGACGGCGCCCGTCCGCTCGTCGACCGCAACGGCCGGTCCGACCTCGAGGTCGTGATCGACGAGATCATGCAGGAGAAGATCACGCTCGAGATGGATCCGGCCCACATCGAGAAGATGCGCGGCCCGGGTGGTTCCAAGAAGCGCTGATCTCGACGCGCTGATTTCCAAGCGCCGGACGCAGCGAAGCGTCCGCGCCCCGCGCCAAGAAGAGCGGCGCCGCGCAACGCGCCACCAACCGACGAGGCCCCCGTGTACCACGGAAATCCCGCCAATCTTGACATCCTCAAGGGGCGTCGGATCGCCGTCGGCGTCTGCGCCGGGATCGCGTCGTACAAGGTCTGCGGCGCCGTGAGCACCCTCGCGCAGGCGGGCGCCGAAGTGACCGTGGCCATGACGCCCGACGCGCAGCGCTTCGTCGCCCCGCTGGTGTTCCAGTCGCTCGCGGGTAGGCCGGTGCTCACCTCGCCGTGGGACAGCGCGAACCCCGCCGACCCGCAGCACATCCGCGCCGCGACCGCGCTCGACGCCTACCTGATCGCGCCGTGCACGATGGACATGCTCGCCAAGCTCGCGACCGGCCGCTGCGACGACATGGTGTCGCTGCTCGCGGCGTCGATCGACCGCGCCGCGACCCGCGTGCTGCTCGCCCCGAGCATGAACGAGGCCATGTGGCGGCAGCCAGCCACCCAGCGCAACCTCGCCACGCTGCGCGAGGACCGCTTCACGGTGCTCGAACCCGCGACCGGCTGGCAGGCCTGCCGCGCCATCGGCCCGGGCCGCCTTCCCGAGTCCGACGACCTCGTCGACGCCATCGCAGCGGCCCTTCGCCCCGCATCCTCGTGACGGCTGGGCGGCGGGACTGCCGCGGCGCGCGGTCCCGGCGCGCGGGGCTCTGCTGCGCGTCTCTTCCGTACCACCTCGTCCGTACCACCTCGGCCGTACCACCGCGGCCCCACCACCGCGGCCCCACCACGAGTCCGAATCCCGACTTTCCCCCCGGAAGGGATCCCGATCCCCTTGGGCGGCGGAGAAGCGGTGCTACTTTCCTTGCCGGAGGTGCGTGTGACCGATGTGCACACGCCGTCCGACCCTTCGGGTGGCAGGGCATCGAGGTCTTCCGAACGACCCCGTTGCCGCCGACTCCATCGACCATCAGCCCAATCAGGAGCGCTCCATGCCGCACCGGAACCTCTCGACCCGTCTTGCGATCGCCGCCGCCTGCTGCGCGGGGATCTTCGTCGCGCCGGCCTTCGCCGACGATGCGACCCGGCTCGTCGAGGATCCGATCGGCGTGAAGAACGCACCATGGCTCCTCGCCTCGCCCGACTTCAAGGGTGGCGGAGGCGCCGGTGACGGCGGCACCGCGGGCGCCGGTTGCCCGCAGGTGATCTCGACCTACACCAACGCGGCGTTCGACGGAGGCCAGTACATCGTGCAGGCGGGCCTCGCCGAGGGCGAGATCGCCGCGTGCTCGTACACGGTGAGCCCCGGCGACTTCCCGCTGCGCATCGACCTCATCGAGATGATCTTCGCGACCAGCAACGCGGCCGTCTCCACCACGACCAAGTGGACCGTGATGGTGTGGAAGGGCACGCCCGCGAGCGGGCAGCTGATGTACAGCTACTCGTCGAACGGCGTGGATCTCCCGCACCTCGTGATGTCGCCGGGCACGAACGGCACCAACATCCAGTTCGGCATCGATCCCGGCGACCCCGAGCAGATGGTCATCACCGACGACGGCTCGCACACCTTCAGCATCGGCTACCGCATCGACGAGCACAACAACCAGACGCAGAACCCGTGCCTGGTCGCGCCGCCGAGCAGCTCGAACGCGTTTCCCACGACGGATGTCGGCGGCCTCGCCGCGCCCACCACGAACTGGATCTACGCCGTCGATTGCGGTGTGCTCGGCTGTCCCGCGGGGTGGCGCACCTTCGCGCAGCTCCCGACCGTGTGCCGTCCCTCGGGCGACTGGGTCATGCGCGTGAGCTGGACGCCGCAGCAGTGCGAGATCCCCGGCGCCTGCTGCCTGCCCAACGGAACCTGCCAGTCGCTGCCCAACAGCACCTGCGTCGCGCAGGGCGGCACCTTCAGCGGCGAGGGCGTGCCCTGCACCACGAACACCTGCGCGCAGAACATCTGCCCGTGCTGCTTCGTCGCCACCGGCGGCTGCGTCACGCTCTCGCCGTCGGCGTGCGCCGCGGCCGGAGGCATCGCGGGACCGACCGGCCAGTCGTGCACCGGCTACGTGTGCTTCCCGCAGGGCGCGTGCTGCCTGCCGGACGGCACCTGCGTCGGCCCCGTCAGCCCCGCGGCGTGCGCCGCGCAAGGGGGCGTTTTCCAGGGCAATGCGACCGTCTGCTCCGCGGGCCTCTGCCCGGAGCCGATGGGCGCGGCGTGCTTCCCCAATGGGTTCTGCCTGATGCTCACCCAGGGGCAGGCCGCCGCCGCGGGCGCGACCTGGGCCGGCCCCGGCACCACCTGCGCCGATGGCAACGGCAACGGCACCGCCGACGCATGCGAGGCGGGCACTCCCGGCGACCTCAACGGCGACGGCGTCGTGGGTCCGCAGGATCTCTCGATCCTGCTCAACGCCTGGGGATCCTCCGGCGGCCCCGCCGACCTCAACGGCGACGGCTCGGTGGGCGCGCCCGACATCGCGATCCTGCTGAACAACTGGGGCTGAGCCCGCGCGAGGCTCCGAGAAGATCGCCGCGTGCGTCGGGGACTCGGTCATTTGACCGAACCGCGCAGGGGTGCCGTTGCACAACATCGGTCGTGTGGCAGGGTTGCGTGGTCGTCCCCACACCACCCGTCCTGAACAGGTCGATGCGCAACATCGCTGTACTCATTTTTGCAGCGGCCCTGACGGGCGCCTGCCATGCACGATGCCACGCCCAGGGTGCGTGCGGCGATCCCGCGGGACGCGACTGCTTCGCCATCGGGGTCGCTCCCGGCTGCTCCGACGAGCGCTGCTGCACCGATGTCTGTGCGATCGATGCGTTCTGCTGCACCGTGGAGTGGGACTCGATCTGCCGCCAGCACGCGGTCGAGGTGTGCGCCCCGTCCGCGCCCGCGAACGACGAGCCCGCCGGCGCGACCACCGTGGTGGCCGGCGCCTTCACCATCTCGACCGTCGGCTCCACCGCGGGCCTGCACGCCGAGCTCCCCGCCGGATGCGAGGGGATCTTCGGCAATCAACTCCAGCACGATGTGTGGTTCCGCGTGGTCGCGACCCGCAACGGCACCGCACGCGTGAGCAGCTGCCCGGCGACCCATCCGCAGAATTTCTGCGAGTTCGACCCCGCGGTCGTGGTGCGCCTCGCCGACGGGACGCCCGTCGGCTGCAACGATGAGAACGCGGCATGCGGCGGCTACGCCATCGTCGAGTGGCCGATCGCGGTCGGACGCAGCTACCTGGTGCAGGTCGGCGCCCACGACCAGTTCGTCGGCTTCGGCTGCTTCACCCTCGAGGAGGAGGGCGACGCGCCGCCGGCGTGCTCGGGCGACCTCACCGGCGACCGCCAGGTGAACGCGCTCGACATCGCCACGCTGCTCAGCGGCTGGGGCACGCCCTACGGCGACGCCACCGGCGACGGCCTCACCAACGCGCAGGACATCGCCGCGGTGCTGAGCGCGTGGGGCGCGTGCCCGTGAGCCCGCGCGCGTGAACCCGCGCCCGTGAGCCCGCGCCCGTGAACCCGCTCCTCCGAGACCGCGTCCCGCATCGGTGCCGCGCACTCCGGTGTCGACCGTGGCACAATGCCGCGCATGAAGCCAATCCTCTTCGCGATCGCGGCGGGACTCTGCTGGGGCATCGGTGAAGTGTGCACCCGCAGCGCGCTCCACTCGGGCAAGGTCGGACCGATCGGCGCGATCACCGTCCGGTCGCTGGTCGCGATCCCGCTGCTCCTGCTCGTGTTCTGGTTGATGACCCGCGGGGCCGGCGGCCTCAAGGTCGAGCCGGCGCTCGCGCAGGCCGGCGGTGGCACCTGGATGAAGCTGGTCCTCGGGTCGGGACTGGTGGCGGGGGGGCTCGCGATGATCTTCTTCTACATGGGGCTCTCGTTCGGCGAGGTGTCGGTGGTCAAGCCGATCGCCTTCTCGATCGCGCCGGCGGTCGGCGTGACCCTCGGTTGGCTCGTGCTGGGGGAGTCGATGGACGCCCGCAAGCTGATCGCGCTGGGCCTGATCCTGGCGGGCGTGCTGGTGCTCACCACCAAGGGGGCGCCGCCCGCCGAACCTGCGGAATCGGCAGAGCCTGCGCGAACCGGGATGCGATAACCGCGGACCTCGGGGGAGGGGCGGGAAATCGGTGGACAAACCGGCGGGTTTGGGCGATACTTCCGACCCCGCTCAGCCCCCGAAACAAGGGGCTCTGCACACGGAGAGGTGTCCGAGCGGTTGAAGGAGCTAGTCTCGAAAACTAGTAGTGGGTTCGCCTACTCGTGAGTTCGAATCTCACCCTCTCCGCTTTACGACAAACCCGCGCCCGCCTTCGGCGAGCGCGGGTTTTTCGTTGCGCGGTGTGACTGCGCATCGCATCCGCGCGGTCGGCGCCGGACGGGCCGGGCGCGCGGGTTCCTGCGCGAAGACCGATCGGCGTCGTGTGCCGTGGGACGTATGTCGTGGGACGTATGCCGTGGGACGCGTGCCATGGGACGCATGCCACGGCTGCATGCCACGGGTTGCATGCAGCCGTGGCATGCCACGATCGCATGCCACGCGTCGCGCTCCATGCGTCGCTCGCGCGCGACGGCCGCGTGCATTCATCGCACGCGGACGAGGTCGCCCTCGCGCAACCAGCCGCGCGTCGAACCGTCGCCGAGCTCGATCTCGAGCCAGCCTGGTCGCGACTCGAGCACGCGGCACTCGGTGCCTTCGGGCAGCTCCTCGCCAAGCACGGGCTCGAAGCCCTCGCCGTTGCCTTTGCGGAGCGTCGACGGCTCGCGCACGACGGCGTCGTCGCGCGCGGTGCGGCGCGCGATGTCCGCGGCCACGGTGGCCGCGAGCAGCGCGGCGAGCGCGAGGGAAGCCCGGATTGGCGCGTTCCCCGCCGCAGCTGCGCGCATCGTCGCCCGCCGCAGCATCAGCAGCGCGACCGCCGTCCAGAGCAGCACGACGGCCAGCACGAGGCGCGTCCGCTCTCCGAGAAAGCTCCACGCGGCGGCCGCGCGGTCGAGCGTCGTGGGCTCCGGAACCGCGATGGGACGCGTGACCTTGCGCCGCGCCTCGGCGAGGTTTCCCGCGATGCGCCGGTCGAGCGGTGCGCGCGCCTGCGCCGCGCGGTACTCGGCGATCGCCTCGCCCACGCGTCCCGCGCGCAGCAGCGCATTCGCGCGGTTGTAGAGCAGCGCGGCGGCGGGCTCGTCGCCGGCGGCGCGCGCGAACTCGTCGGCACTCTCGAGGAACCGCGCCTGCGCGCCGTCGTCGTCGCGGGC